>JBDNCV010000110.1:0-13315 GCA_046719465.1 Anaerolinea sp. | reverse complement strand
AGTAGACGCCGCGCTCCGACGAAGCAAAGTATTCTTTTTCGGTCTCGCCAAACCACAGCGGGCGCAGACCGAGCGAATCGACGCTAAATACCAGCAAATTACCCATGCGCGAGGCAACTGCGGCTGGCCCCTGCGCGAAATGCCCGAAGGACTGGCGCATCTCCTCGTAGATGGCGTGGATTTCGGGGTTGTTCTGTATTAGGTCGTGCTGATAGGGCGGGAAGACGTACTCCATCGCCTCGATCAGGTCGAGGCCATGACGGGCGATCAGCGCATGGATGAGGCGATCCACGTCTTGACTGTCGGAGCCGTTGACCGGCAGCGGGATATCCAACATATTGGCTTCGAGGCGCAAGCGGCTGATCGTGTTGAACTCACCGTTGTGGCCGAGCAAGTTGAAAGGCTGCACGCGCTCAAACACGCTGTTCGTGTTGGTGCTGTAGCGAGCGTGGCCCATCGTGACGGTCGAAGCGTAGTCGGGGTCGCGCAGCTCGGGGTAGTAGCGCCGCAGGATTTCGATAGTACCCTGCACTTTGTAAACGACGCTGTGCGACGAAAACGACGGGAAGTGCACGCCCAGCTCGTCTTCCAGCCGCACCTGCAGCTCAAAGAGCGTGCTTTCCAGCTTCTGCGAGGGGATCTGGCCGTTGATGCCAGCGATCTGCCAGAAGGTCGGCTCGTTCTTTTCTGCGTTGGGGCCGAGGATGAGACGGTTCACGTTGCCCGGGCGATCTGTTAGAACGTGCAGGCCGGTCTCGCTGATCGAGCGGATGATGACATCAACGATGTTCTTGGCGCGCGGGCGGTCGGTAGCAGGGATCATAACATGGGCAACCCAGAAGTTGCGGTCAGAGGCGGTGGAGGCGATCATGCCCGCTTCGGACAGCCACTTCGACCACAGCAAACGCGGGATGTCCGTCAGGACGCCGACGCCGTCACCTTCACCGTTGATATAGCCGGTGCGGTGTCCCATGCGTGAAAGGGCTTCAATCGTGCGTTTGACGTTGCCATGCGTGGGCTGGCCACCTTTGCGCACCGAGCAGATGAGGGCGCAGGCGTCGCGTTCGAGTTGATCAATCGGGTGCAGATCTAAATCCTGCAAGATGGCACTGGCAGGCAGCTTCTTAGGTTGTAATGGACTCATCGTCAGACCTCCGGGTCTCGCATCGTTGAATGAGCTGTAACCGTGCATTGGGTGCTGCAAATGGACTTTAAGTGTGCATCGTATGCAGAAACGTCTCTGCAAGAACGTATCCTGCACTGAAGTGGCGAAAGTCTAGTTTTCAAGCAGTTGCGAGTTTAGCCAGAGGCCAATCAAGCGGCTATGGACTAAACCAACGATCTAAGTTGTAGAAAATGCATAAGAAGTAAGGGATTTTGCCGTCAAGTTTTGCCAGTATGCAAAGCGCACAACTCAACATCCGCTTTTTTGTGTTGTTGCGCCCAATGAAGCCGCTCAGCCAAGGGCCAAAAGCCGCCGAATCGTCAGCGCGAGGTGCAGCGCAAGGCGCGTTTCGGGTCGTTCTAGGTCAATTTTGGCAATGTCGTTAATGCGATTCATGCGATACAGCAGGGTGTTGCGGTGCACGATGAGCATGTCAGCGGTCTGCGAGAGGTTGCCATGACAGGCAAAGTAGGCCTCCAAGGTCTTGATCAGTTCGCCGTTTTGGTTCGTGTCGTATTTGATCAACGTGCCGAGCGTGCGTTCACAGAAGTCGACGAGCTTTTCACGGTCGGAGAGGGACAAGATCAACTGATACACGCCTAAGTCGCCGATGTACAGCGGCGTGTCTGTCTGCAAGCGCACGGCTAGCTCCATCGCTTGAACCGCGTCGCGGTAGCTGTTGCGCCACGCGCTCACCTCGCGCACGGGTTGGCCGAGGCCGATGGCGATGCGGTTGTTGGGGTACTGCCGATTGATGTCGCTGGCAAATTTCTCGGTGAGCTTGAGGCTGGTGTCGATGGGGTTGTCGCGGTCTGTTGCGTGGAACACAACAACTTCACGCTCTTTCTCGCGCTGCCAGACGAGGGCGTGGGCTTGTTGGCTTTCAATGATGGTGTTGACCATGGTCTCGAGGCGGCGAATGGAGGGGGCATTTTCGCCCCGCCACGACAGCACTATTGCCACGTGGGTTGCGTTCATGTCGTGCTCGAAGCGCTCCCCTTGGCGGATGGCCTCTTGCTGACTGACATCACCCAGCAGCAGGCGATCCAGAAACGTGCCGCGCAGCCGTTTTTCAGTCTCGCTGACCATTTTCTGTTTGGCCATTTCAATAGCGCATGCTGCCGCGCCATGCTCACATACGAGCTGGTCGATGTCGTCGAGGTCAGTATCTGTGCCGATGATTGACAAGAAGCCGCGTCCGATCCCGTTGGTGACGACGGGGGCGACCAAGCGCGCCATCCCCGGGAGCTGCAAGGACTGCATCATGGGCGCGTCGACATCGTTGGCGCGGTGTCGATCCTGCATTTCAACTGGCAGGTGCTCCAGCTTGCGGATGAAGGCTTCGATCTCTTCCCACTGGCCGATGAGCTGTGGTTGGACGATGTGCTCTAGCACGCGCAGGCGCTTGTCTTGAATCACCACCGTCTTGTTCGTTAAGCGGGCCATCGCGCTGATGAGTTCCGCCATGCCTTCGTTCTGGGATGAAATTTGCGTGAGCTGGCGGTAGATCTGCGTGCCGCGCCGCTCGAACTGGCCTTTGCGATCCACCAAGAGGCTGACGACGGTCTTTTCAACTTGGCGCACGCGGTTCCCCGGAGGGAGCATGAGCACACAAATACCGTAGGCTTTGCTCTCGGCGATGGCGTTGGTGCTGACGTTGTGGCTGAACACAACTGCCGAGGCGCGCACATCCGACGCCCAGCGCACGATGTCCACATCGGAGGCGGAGGGTTTGCTGGCGTTGTCGGGCGGCGCGACGATGATGATCTCGTTGGGCTGAAGTGACTTGGATTGCAGGTTGTCGTTGATGTAGACGACCGTCGTCCACACGACAGGGCGGTTGAGCAGGCCATCTCCAGCAAGCACTCGCGTCCCGAGGGGGAGCGCCAGCTTGCGAACATCTTCCACGGTAATCTGAGATGCAGAAGCGATCTGTGATGTGGCGTCAGACATGGTCTTTGTGCAAGGTGCTAAATGAGCATGGCATGGTTGTAACGTTTTCCTGCCATTCTGTCAAGTTGCACAAAGCCGATGAGGATTTTATGAGTCGTTCGTGATAATTCCCACGAGGATGACCGCGACAATCAAAACTAAAGAGACGAGGGATAGATCAACGGGAAGAGGCTGCCAGAACGAATAGAGTGTAATGAGCGCGCCAATCCCTGCCGCTAGGAACACTGCCGGCCCAACGCTCCACCGCTTGCGCCACTGGTACAGACCGGATATCAGCAAAATTGCGCTCACTATGCCGAGGGTGGCAGCGCCATCAAACCCATTATTCGACATAAACAGAAACACAATAACGATCAAGAACCACGTTAACCGTTCAATTTTGGCTTCTTGGCCAGTTTTGCGACTTGCCATTGGGAACCCCTGCGCCTGTTGAATTCAGCATTCATTATGCTTATCTCAGGTATCTTCGCAATTGCGCATGCTGCGCAATCCCATAGAATGAGAGCCATGCAACGATCTCTGATGCTCATCAGCGCAGGGCTGCTTGGCCTCATGGTGGGGCTGGCTGCCTGCGCTCCTCCACAGAATTTGCGCGGGCCACGGCTGGTTAGCGATGTTGGGCTGACGTTGACTGCGCCTAGCAGTGCGAACGATGCGCTGCTGGGGCGCACCCCGATCATCGAGGAAGCGCCGCCTGTGCTGCCGCTTCCGACGTTGCCTGCCGATGTGATGGTCGTGACGCCCACCCTCCCTCCGAGCAAAACACCCACACAGACCCCTACGTTCACGATGACGCCAACGCAGACGCTGACACCCACCATTACCACGACGGCGACAGCGACCGCGCTGTCTCTGCCGACCAGCGTGATCTCGCCTGTGATTGAGATTGTGGCCATCCCGAACAATCAAATCTGCGATACCAACTGGTTCTTCCTGCAGCCGAGGCCGCCCGGCTGCCCGCTAAACGTCCCAAACGCCACCAACGGCGTGTATCAAACCTTCCAGAACGGGTTGATGGTGTGGGTGAGCAGCCAAGATGCCATCTATGTCATGTACAACGATACTGGGCTGCCACGCTGGCAGGTTTACCGCGACTTTTTCGAAGAAGGGATGCCAGAAACATCCTCAGAATACGACAACGCGCCTGCGGGGTTGTATCAGCCGCGGCGGGGCTTCGGCATGTTGTGGCGCAGCAATCCCAACGTCCGTGACCGCGTCGGCTGGGCGACAATGCGCGATGAGATGCCTTACAGCGTCCAAGTGCAAACCGCACAGGACGGCGCGATCTATATCAGCACGCCTTTTCAAGGGGTGTTGGGGCTGATGCCCGCTGGGACGGGCTGGAGCTTGTTCAGCAGCACCCCCGCCATCAACAATGCCATCTTCCCGACCCAAGTGTTTGTGCCATTGCCAACAGTGTACGGAAATTGATGATGCGTCAAATACGCGGATGTTGGGCTGCGATCTTGGGGCTGGGGATCGCGGCGCTGGTCTCTTGCAGCCTGATTATGGCGCTGGTGTTTGCGCTGCCGCTGCCGGTGCGCAATGTGTTGATTTTAGGACTGGACTCCCGCGGGCCGGAGGGTGCGCTGGCACGGTCAGATGCGATCCTCGTCATGGGGCTGCCACAAGGCTCGGCGCGGTTGGGCCTGCTGTCGATCCCGCGTGATCTCTTCATCCCTGCGCCGGGCTTTGGCCTTCAGCGTGTGAACGTGATCCACGTGCTGGGTGAGCAGCAGGCCGCGGGCGGCGGGATGCAGCTGGCCGCGGAGAGCATCAGCAGCGCGTTCAACATGCCGATTGATCGCGTGATTCGGCTGGACTTCCGCGCATTTGAGGCGATGATCGACGCGCTCGGCGGGATCAACGTCTACGTCGAGCGCACGTTTACTGACTTTCAATATCCAACCGACAACTTCGGGACGCAGGTGGTGACTTTCACCGAAGGCTGGACGCTGATGGATGGCGCAACCGCGCTGAAATACGCCCGCACCCGCAGTATGGACGATGACTTCCGCCGTGCGGCGCGGCAGCAGGAAGTGTTCCGCGCGGTGGCGGTGCGCTTAATTAACCCGCTGACGTGGCCCGCTGTGCTGCGCGTGTGGAGCGAATACGTTCAAACTGACATGAGCATAGGCGATCTCTTGCTGTTGGCCCCGGCCGTGCTGCTGCGCGGCGGTTCGATTGAACAGCTCGTGATCGACCGCGATTATATTGTGGCCGGGCCGAGCGGTGCGCAGCCCAACTATGAGCGCCTCAGCCCGTTTTTAGATCGCTATTTCCGTTAGGTGCTGAGGAGCCGGTCGTAATTTCCGGCCCAGACATCGGCTGAGCGCATCGACTTGTTGATCTCAATGTCGGCAATGCGCGGGTAAAGCCGCATCATCATCGCGGGCAGCTCGTCCCAGTTTTCTTCGCGGATGAGCTTTTCGAATTGATCGGCGGTTTGGCTGGCCCAGTACCACTGTTCCTGAAAGTCGTCGGCCTTTTTCCAGTAGTTGCGCTTTTCCCACGCTTTGATCGATTCTTCGACCGTTTCGTGGATGTCGCGCAGGCTCAAAACGATAGTGGCGCACATATCACGGACATCATCATCGACGGCCTGCTTTTGCCCCAGCGCGCGCACAATTTCGGCGATGGTGCGCATGTGATAGCTGCGCCGCTTGCCGGGTTCATTGGTGTTGATTACGCGTCCCATGTACTCGTACCTTCCTTGAGCTTTGATCGTTAAGGGTGAACGTAAGGCCGCAGGCCTTTGTAAACGCGCACGCTGCCAATCGTCTTGAGGATGGTCTCGGCGCTGCGCCCGGTCGCTTCGGCAAGTTCGCGCGGTGTGCAGGGGCGGTTGCCGTTGGCCAAGAACACGCGGAACACGCTGTCGATGAGGCTGGTCTGCGGGTTGATAAAATCGGGCTGGCGCGCGGCCTCTTGGATGGCCCATTCCAGCGCGTCCAACTCACGGACTTCGGCTGTTTCGGGGTCGATATAGTCGACACGCTCATTGGATTCATGCAAGGCGAATTGATCGCGCCGCTCCGGTGGTAGGTGGCTTAGGAGGTATTGGCGCAGGTCTTCCTCACTGCGTTCCCACCATGTGTAATCAATGTGAAATTGGGTGTCGAGCGTTGGCTTGACAATGGTGCTTGATTTGTTGGGTTGCATTGTGATCTACCTTTCTACCTGAGCCAGCCGCCAGTAGTAATCCCCAACGTCCTCGAACTCAGCATTTGCTTGCAGCAGGGCGAAAATCGGCCCGGGGGGGCAGCGGCGCAGCACGTTCACCGCGCTGTAGATGGTCGCAAAGTGTACTGTCCCTTGTGGAGACAGCTTGCTCAACTCTTGAATTAAGCTGCGAATGATCGTGAGGAGCGTCTTGTTCTGATAGAACTTCGTGAGCGCTTCAATGGCTTTCAAGTCGTCGACTCCGACAATCAGCAGGGGGTCATAGTCCGCGCCGATGCTGCAGCGGCCATTCTCAAACGCGATGCGATCGGTGTACGGGGCAAAAATAGGGATGTACTCGACGCGGGCGCGGTGGGCCACATGGCTCACGATGTACTCTCCATCGTTCGGGCCGCGGCGCACGGTGATTAATGTCCCTACCGGGAGCTGATGCTTCGTGTAGTAGTCGTAGAGGCCATAGACGTAGCGATGCTCATGGACAACCCAGCCCGGGTAGCGCGTGTTGTCGGTCTCATCGACCAGCGTGATGCTGATGCGCGGCGTGCGCGCGGTGGGAAAGATTTGGCGCGTTTGTGCGTTGAGCGGCAGGCTGCCCACGCGGCGGTGGGGGTAAATGAGTTTGACACGCGCCTTGGGAGCCTTGCCGGCCATCTCAATGTCGCTGAGTTCGTCGTCCAGCTCGGCCTCAAGATCGAGCATGTCCTCATCGAGCAAGTCCTCATCGTACTCAATCGGACGGTAGACCAACGGGTCAGGGATGCGCTGGACGGCCTCTGGCTCCATCCGTTTGAGAAACCACAGGACGCGGCCCGCTGGCCCCACTTCGTCGAAGCGCGGGTCTTGGCTCATGGCGAGGTTAAGGCTGAACGTTTGCAGCGTCATGGCGGAGGAACCGAGGCCGCCGATCTGCTCGATGATCTGCTCAGGGCTGAGCGGGCCACCGTTGTTCATGTCGAGGACGGCTTCAGCTAAGTGCAGCGTGCCAATGTCGATGTCTAGCACAAGGTCTTTGGGGAACCAGTAGCCCGCCACTTGTTTGAGGTCTTTGTTGGCGTGCAGCGCTTCGAGCATTCGCCCAGTGACGTCGAGCGTGGCTGCGTCGAAAATATCCTGCGCGGTGAGGTTGGCCGTTGTGTGGATGACATCCCCCGCTGGGTTTTGCACAAGTGGGTGATCACCTTTGAACTCCGAGGCGAAGTGGCGGACTTCTTTTGTGTCGGTAAATTCAACGGTGATAACCGAGAAATTACCGTAGACGGGGTTGTTGCCCGGGCGCTTATCTTTGACGACTCCCAGCGCAAGATCCCACTTGCCGAAGATGAGCTTATCACCGACCTCGTGGGACTCAGCAGGGTTATACAAGCGTGCCACCTTGAAGCGCTTCTGGTACAGCGCACGTTCTTGCTCAAGTCGCTTGCCGATCAGGTAGAGGGCAAGGTCACGGGTGAGCATGGGGGTTTCTTTTTCGAGCAGATAGTTGGTGATGTCCTCAACATCCGCAGGGGTGATGACGAAATTCTTGAGCCATTGTTTGGCAAGCATGAGAAGTCCCTTCCGCAGTCGATAGAATGATTGTTGCGATCAGGACGAAAGCTGATGGTGGATCAGCGCGTGATCTGGTCTGTCCCGGAAGATACAACGACGTCATTGTAGCAAACGGGTTAAGCCTTGAATAGCGCAAGACCAGCGCGAAATCGTGTGTTACACTAGGCGAGGATGGCTGAAAATGGGTGGATAGTTTGCATGACGCGCCATATAGACTGGGAAAATGCCCTCTACCACCGCAAAATCGCGCCACACCTTCCCGCGTGGCTGGTGCAGTCGTGGGGGCGCTGTGCTGCCCGTTTGAACCCAATCGGCCACTATCGCACCACCAACCTATCGAACGAGGTGCTGGAACTGCTGCTGCGGCAGCACAGCGTTTTGCTTAAATTAGCGCGCCCCATCATGGAGGATATCCTCCAAATGCTGGAGCCGCTGCCGACGATTATGCTGCTGTGCGATAGTACGGGCTGCGTGCTTGATCTGGTTGCAACGCCTGCGATGACCCCTGTGCTTGACCAGATGGGCATCACGCATGGGATGTTCCTCGGAGAGGCGCACACAGGCACCAACGCGGTCGGCGTGGCCTTGATAGAGGCATCGAGCGTTCAGGTGGTCGGCGCGGAGCACTTTTCAATCCACTGGCATCCTTATGTGACGAGCGCCGCTCCGATGTTCACGTTGGAAGGGCACATGATCGGTGTGTTGGGGTTGATTCAACCCGAACATGTGAACAGCCCAGCCACGCTGGGGTTGGTGGTTTCGACAGCTAAGGCCATTGAGAATCAATATTCGATTGAGCTGCTGAATCAGAAGATCAACGCCTACCAAAATGAGCTAAACACGGTGATCAGCGCAACGTCTGAGCCGGTGATTGCGTGGCGGTCGGATGGCATCGTCACCTACATTAACGCGCACGCGGCCCAGATCATCGGTCAGCCGCGTGAGCGCGTCGTGGGGCATCCGATGGAGCAGGTGCTGGTGCTGCCGTCCACGCTGCGCGAGTACGTTGATGCGCATCAAGAGGTCAGCGATGAGGAGGTCGTGCTGGCCTTCCAACAGGCGGAGTACAACTGTTTGGCAAACTTGCGCGTGATCCACGACGAGGCGCATCAGACGATTTACATTCTGACGCTGCGGCCTATCGAACAGCTCCAGCAGCTCGTCAATCGCTTTATCGGTGCGCGTGTGCGCCTCGGAATCGGCAATCTCATCGGTGAAAGTGATGTAATGAAGCGACTGCGGCGGCATGTGGAGGCAGCAGCGCGCGGCAGTGCGGCAGTGCTCATCACAGGCGAGACGGGCACTGGCAAGAGCTTGATTGCGCAGGCCATCCATGCCTTGAGCAATTACGCCTCCGGCCCGTTCATCAGCCTGAACTGCCGCGCAATCCCACGCGAGATGGCACTGGAGGAGCTGATGGGCTTTGAAGCCAGCCGCAGCATCGAAAAGGGGCAGCCCAGCAAATTTGAGCTGGCGCACGGTGGCACACTATTCTTGAGTGAGGTGGAGGCGCTGCCGCTCAACGCGCAGGCGGCGGTGCTGCGCGTGATTGAGACTGGCAACTTGATCCGCTTGGGTGGCGTGCGGCAAATCCCAGTCAACGTGCGCTTGATCGCTTCTACGACGACATCGCTGGATGAACTGGTGGCTGCGGGCAGCTTCCGCGCTGACCTGTTCTTTCAACTGAGCGCTATCCACGTGACCGCGCCGCCGCTGCGCAAACGCCTCAGTGACATTCCTGCACTGATTGCTGACATCTTGCAGCGCTTGACAACTGAGCTTAAGCGCTCGCTGCAACTTTCAGATGAAGCGCTCAAAATTTTGTGCGAGTACGACTATCCGGGCAACTTGCACGAGCTGCAAGCCATCATCGAGCGCGCCGCTTCCAAGACTGACGATGACTTAATAAACGCTGATGTGATCATCGACTCGATGCACGATCACCGACGCCTAAGCGACCCCGCTGGCGCGCCGATCAGCCAGAGTTTGCGCCAGATGGAGCAGGCGGCGATCTTGAACGCCCTAGCACACGCCAAAGGTAACATGACACAAGCCGCACAAATCCTCGGGATTGGGCGCACGACGCTGTGGCGCAAGCTGCGGCTCTATCGCCTGCTTGATCAGGTGCCCTCCCGTTAGCGCCCCCGTTGAACCGTAACTGTTTCATAGTGAAACAGTCGAATCTTTTTCCTCATCCACAATGAAACAGTTTTGAATCACTTGTACCCATATGCTTTATCTCGCGTTAACTTTTATGCATGACGGGCTTGTAAATGCGTTCATGGCTTGCGAATAGCCCGGAACAGGGAAGGAGGGATCAAAAAGACATCTTGTAAAAAATGAGACCTATCTTGTGGTGTCAACGGTTGTTTTAGCTTTGGAATACTTAAGATCAAAGGTAGTTCAGGAGGAATTTAGATGAAAACCCCGTTACGGCTCGTGCTTCTCATCGTGATGGTGCTCACGGCAGCCCTTATGTGGTCGAGCTTGGTTTCCGCACAGGAAGCCGCTGCCACACCGGAAGTCACTGGCGCAACCGCAGAACAGCCCACAGTCGCAGAGACGGTCGCAACGCCTGTGGAACGGCTCTTTATCGCAGAGATCATCGGCACGATGATCTTGATCCTGTTGGGTGATGGTGTGGTGGCAAACGTTGTCTTGGGCAAGACGAAAGGCAACAGCAGCGGCTGGATCGTCATCACGTTTGGCTGGGGCATGGCAGTTTTCGTGGGTGCTTATTCGGTGGCGGCCATCAGCGGCGCGCACCTCAACCCGGCAGTGACAATCGGCTTAGCTGTGACGAATCAACTCGATTGGGGAAATGTGCCGGTGTACATCATTGGTCAGTTCATCGGTGCGTTTATCGGCGCGGTACTGGTGTTTGTCCACTACTACCCGCACTTTGCCGAGACGGAAGATCCGGGCCTCAAGCTGGCTGTCTTCAGCACCGGCCCCGCCATTCGCAACACGGGCTTGAACCTTGTGAGCGAAATCATTGGCACGTTCATGCTGATCTTCGGCATCTTGATGCTGGCAAACGGCAACTTCTCTGGGCTGGGGCCGTTACCTGTGGCGTTGTTGGTGCTTGGTATCGGTCTCTCGCTGGGCGGCAGCACGGGCTACGCCATCAACCCCGCCCGTGACCTCGGCCCGCGCATTGCTCACTTCTTGCTGCCCATCCCGGGCAAGGGTGACAGCGACTGGAGCTACTCGTGGATTCCAGTGGTCGGCCCGATCATCGGCGCGGTGGTGGCCGGTGTGCTGTACCTAGCGCTGTTCGCAGCATAGCTGTCGCAAGCGCAAAGGGGCATGCTGCCAAACGGCATGCCCTCTCCCCCGCAGTGCCACGCGAGACATTTGTGGTTTGAATGTGCAATTTAATGTATGAACAATTAGTGAGGTGGTAAAGAGACTATGAAAAAGCTGATCAATCATCCAGAGAATGTTGTGACAGAAGCGCTGCAAGGGATGGAAGCGGCCCACGCAGACCTGATCAAGGTTCACTACAACCCCAATTACATTGTGCGTGCTGATGCCCCGGTCAGCGGCAAAGTAGGCTTGCTCTCGGGTGGTGGCAGCGGGCATGAGCCGATGCATGGCGGCTTCGTCGGCTATGGGATGTTGGACGCGGCTTGCCCGGGTGCGGTGTTCACCTCCCCCACGCCTGATCAAATGCTTGAAGCGACGAAGGCCATCAACGGCGGCGCAGGCGTCCTGCACATTGTGAAGAACTACACTGGTGACGTGATGAACTTCGAGATGGCGGCTGATCTGGCGCGCTCAGAGGGGATCGAAGTGGAATCGGTAGTGATCGACGATGACGTGGCTGTGCAGGACTCGCTCTATACCGCTGGACGGCGCGGCGTGGGCCTAACGGTGCTGGCGGAAAAGCTCTGCGGCGCCGCAGCAGAGGCCAAGCACAGCCTGCAAGAGGTGACGGAATTGTGCCGCAAGATCAACGGGCAGGGGCGCAGCATGGGCATGGCGCTTACGTCCTGCACTGTGCCGCACGCGGGCAAGCCCACCTTCGAAATCGGCGACGATGAGATGGAAATTGGCATCGGCATCCATGGCGAGCCGGGGCGTCAGCGCATGAAGATCAAGACGGCCGCCGAGATCGTCGAGATGCTTGTGAAGCCGATTGTAGAGGATCTGCCTTTCAAGAGCGGCGACGAAGTGCTGGCGTTCGTCAACGGCATGGGCGGTACGCCGCTGATTGAGCTGTATCTGGTGTATAACGAAGTTCAGAAACTGCTCTCGGCACATGGCATCAAGATCACGCGGCACTTGATTGGTTCATACATCACCTCTTTGGAAATGGCTGGCACATCAGTCACCCTGTTGAAACTGGATGACCAATTGACTAAACTCTGGGATGCGCCGGTGAAGACGCCTGCGCTTCGCTGGGGCATGTAACGATTGTCGATTGGTTCTATGGGGGTGCAGGTGCGCCTGCGCCCCTCCCAACTGTTTGATTGAGGAGTGTCAACTATGACTTTGTCCCGCGATGTTTTGATCCGCTGGATGCATTTGTTCGCGCAGTCTGTTGAGGCCAACAAGGACTATCTGACTGAGCTTGACTCTGCCATTGGCGATGCTGACCACGGTGCTAACATGCATCGCGGGATGCAAGCAGTGCTGGGCAAGCTGCCGAGCGTTGCCGAGAGTGACATTGGCAGCATCCTCAAAACGGTTGGGATGACGCTTGTCTCCACCGTGGGCGGCGCGAGCGGGCCGCTCTACGGAACATTCTTCATTCAAATGGCCTCTGGCGCGAGCAACAAAATGGAGCTGACGCTGGAGGATTACACCAACGCGCTGCAGTCCGGGATTAATGGGATTGTGATGCGCGGCAAGGCCCAGCTCAAAGACAAAACGATGCTCGACGCGCTGCAACCCGCGCTGGATGCGCTCAAGCACGCTGCTGAATCGGGCGCATCGCTCGAAGAAGCCCTCCAACAGTCAGCAGAGGCCGCCGCCGCTGGGCGCGACAGCACAACGCCGCTGATTGCGCGCAAGGGGCGTGCCAGCTACTTGGGAGATCGCAGCATCGGTCATCAAGATCCCGGGGCGACATCGTCACATCTTTTGCTACAATCGCTTGTGGACGCGGTGAAGGTCTGAGTTAACGTATGCCATCCCGTGTTCGGATAATTAACCAAAAAATTTAACGAGGAGATTCGAAATGGCAAAATATGTTGTTGCAATTGATCAAGGCACGACTAGCACGCGCTGCATGATCTTCGACCACAGCGGCGGCGTGGTAGGCCTCGATCAAAAAGAGCATCAGCAGATTTACCCCAAGCCCGGTTGGGTTGAGCACGACGCGATGGAGATTTGGATCCGCACGCAGGAGGTCATCAGCGGGGCGCTCTCCAAAGCTGGCGTCAACGTCAACGACATCGCGGCGGTGGGCATCACCAACCAGCGCGAGACGGCGGTCGTGTGGGATCGCAAGACGGGCCGCCC
>JBDNCV010000011.1:0-40333 GCA_046719465.1 Anaerolinea sp. | reverse complement strand
CGGAGCAAGAGATAAGTGATCGCCACTTGAGTTAACCCAACTGTCATCGCGTAGCCCAAGACACGGTTGGTGGTGGACTCCCCGGGCAGCCACTGATGCGGCTGAAGCACAAGATAGATCAGCGGCAGACCTACTGCGCTAGCCACAAGGAGTGTCAGGTTGAAAATGCGCAGCAGAGCACTGCTCGAGGTATCCGTTTTGCTTTGAATTGCGCTGACACGAAAGAAGTAAATTGTTGGCAGAATGCTCGTCAAGCCGATGTTGATGAGGAAGCTCCAAGACGGAACAGAGGCGAACAGCGCCTGCGGGACGAAGCGCCAGCCAAACCAGACCAGCAGTCCAACGATCACCGCTGCCGCAGCGACGCTGTACAGCACCGTAAGGACGAGCTGCAACGGATCAACTTGGATGGTTGGCTTGATCTCTTGAACATCGGGTAAGACAAACTGTGACACTTTAGTCAAGCCCTCGTCGTGTGCTACACTTGCAATCATGAGCCTTGTTCAAAAATCATGCTAACGTACATAACCACAGAAACAAAGGTTGAAGATGAGTAAACTCGCAGCTGCTCGTCTGATTTTGTATGGTTTGATCTTCTCGACCGTTACGTTGAGCTTTGCTCAATCGCCTGTGCGCATCGTGTATGGGCTAACACTGATGGTGAGCGGGATCGATCCCCATATCAACCAATCAGCCGAACTGGGGATCGTGCTGCGCCAAGTGTACGACACACTGGTGTACCGTGAACCGGCAACCGGGCAGTTTGTTCCCGGGTTGGCGGCATCGTGGGAAATCAGCCCCGATGGCCGCGAGTATACGTTTGAGCTGAGGCAGGATGTTGTGTTCCATGATGGGACACCTTTTGATGCGGCAGCCGTCGCCGCCAACCTTGATCGCATCCTCGACCCAGCAATTGCGTCTCAGCGGGCTAAGCTGCTGCTTGGGCCATTCGCTGGCTACGAGGTGTTGGGGTCGCATCGCATCAAGCTGATTCTCGCCAGCCCATTTGCTGCGCTTTTGGATGGTTTGGCACAGGTGTACCTCGGGATGGCCAGCCCTACGCAGCTTCAAGCCTACGCAGACGACCCAGTGCTGTACCAGTTCCATCAAATCGGCACGGGGCCGTTCATGTTCATGGAGTACCTGCCCGGGGATCGTATCGTGCTGCAACGGAACCCCAGCTACGCTTGGGGGCCGAGCTTCTACGAGACCCCCGGCAACGTAGAGATTGTCGAGTTTCGTTGGTTCACGGATCCGACCACGCGCCTGCTAGCGCTGGAGCGCGGCGAGGCGCAAATCGTGGGGGAAATTTTGCCAATGGATGCTCGCCGCAGTTTCAACAGCGAGCGCGTTTCGATTGTGCCCGTGACCATCCCCGGGCAGCCGATGCAGTTCTACTTCAATACAGCGCTGCCGCCCACGAATCGGCTTGAGGTGCGTCAAGCGCTTATTCTGGCCACGAATCGCACGGCCATTGTGGAGGCTGTGTTTCAAGGGTTTTCGCCGGTGGCGTGGGGGCCGCTCACCTCGCGCACGGAGTTCTACACTCCTAACGTGCAGGGCGCTTACAACTATGATACCGTTCAGGCAATCACGCTGCTCGATAACGCGGGCTTGCTGGACACAGACGGTGACGGTATTCGTGAAATGGACGGCCAACCGATCACAATCACGTTGATTCAGCCACCGTGGGGGTTCGTGCCGCAGGTAGTGCAGTTCATGGTGAGCCAGTGGCGCGACATCGGCATACAGACCAACGTTGTCTCTGTGCCGGGCTTCACCGCCTTGATTGAGCAAGTGCAAGCGGGCAGCTACCACCTTGTGAGCTTTGAGGCCAGCGGGCTTGACCCCACCGTGCTGAACTCGCGCTTCCGCAGTGACGGCGTGAACAACTGGACAAACTACGCCAACCCCGAGCTTGACGCGCTGCTCGATTTCGGCCTGACCTCAACAGATATGGCGCAGCGTGCCACCGCCTACGAACGGATTCAAGTCGGCATCATGCAGCAGGCATTGATCTTGCCGATGCGTGAGATCGTCAACCTTAACGGCGTTGCGCGCGGCATCAGCGGGCTGGTATTTGACAGCTACGGGTGGTTCCCGCTGTTGTATGGCGTATCCTACGACCCGCGCGCATGAGAAGACAGTTTGAAGCGATTTTGATCGCTCTTTTGGCGCTGTGGCTCACGTTCACGTTGACGTTTGTGCTGCTGCGCCTCGTCCCGACGAGCGCCTTGCAAGCACGCATCAGCGAAGGTGAATTGAGCGCTGCAGAAGCCGCGCGGCTCATACGCGAGTTTGGGCTAGATCAGCCGGTTGCTGCACAGTATATGACACTGCTTGCAAACTACTTGACAGGTGATTTTGGACGCAGCTTGCGGACAGGGCAGCCTGTCACCCTTATCCTCGGATCACGAGTGGGCAGCACGCTTGAGCTGGTAGGTATCGTGGCAGTTTTGTCTGTAGGGTTGACTTTTAGCGCTGCATTCCTAGCAGCGCGATCAAGCATGGTTCGCAGATTGGTGAATGCGCTGTCAGCCATCAGCCTTGCGACGCCTGTCTATTGGACAGGCTTGTTGGTGCTGCTGGTGATAGGGGATTGGTTGAGGCTGCCTCAGTCGTCGCTCATGCTGCCGGTAATCGCTCTGACGTTCCACCTTTCAGCTCAGCTCAGCCGCATGCTGCTGCATCTGCTCGATGACGCTCAGCTGCTTGCTTATGTGGCGTATGGACGAAGTAAGGGTCTGACGACATTACGACTCTGGGCACAGTATATTCTGCGGCCCAGCGCTGCCCCGTTTATCGCCATCGTATCTGGCCAGCTTGTTGTTCTGCTGGGAAGCACCATAACGCTTGAAACGTTGTTCGCTCGGCCCGGCATTGGCACAGCGCTGGTGGACGCGGTGATCGCGCGCGATTATCCGGTCGCGCAAGGCGCAATTTTGCTGCTCATCAGCCTGAGCTTTTTGATTGGGCTGAGCAGCCGAGCGCTGTCGCATGCGATTGATCCGCGGCTTAGGATAGTATGACACGCTTTCTGATGTTCATCACAGCAGTGGTGCTTATCATTGGGTCTGCGCCACTGCTCGTCACCCATGATCCCTATCGGGCAGACGTGGGGCGGATCTTCCTGCCACCATCCGCTGAGCATTGGTGGGGGACAGATCACCTCGGACGCGATCTGTGGAGCCGCTGGATCTTGGGCGCGCAGAACACGCTGCTGTTGATGTCTGGGGCAGGGGGGATCGCCATCAGCGGGGGTGTGGCGCTCGGCGTTGTAGTGGGCAGCCAACGAGGGCACATAGGACGCTTGGGGCGCGGCCTATTAAGCGGCTTGTTGGCGTTCCCGCCAATTGTTATGGCGCTGCTTATCGCTGCACCGCTGCCGCGCGGTCTGCTTACGATTGCGGTTGCAGCAGGCATCGGTCAGATGGCCGCGCTGGCGCATGTAGTGGCAGCGGAGACTGAACGCATTCTGTCTACCGAGTATCGACAAGCAAGCCGCGCACTTGGCGCAGGTTGGTGGCATACCACGCGCTGCTGTGTTTTGCTCAACCTAGAAGGCACCTTCAGGGCTGTGCTGCCGCTGACGGCTGCATACGGTTTGCTCACGGCCAGCACATTGAGCTTCTTAGGTTTAGGTGACAGACCAGACATCGCAGAATGGGGCGCGCTGCTGGCCGAGTCACGGTTCTACTTTCGAGATATGCCCATCAGCGCGATCGCGCCCGGGTTGGGGCTGCTTATGGTGATGCTCAGCCTGCAGGGGATGGCTAAGCGCTCCGAATGAGCGTTCCGATGGGGGCCGTCCCTGCGAGCGCGTGCGTCAGGTTGCCGGGGGTAAGGCCGTTGAAGATGCGTATTTCAAGCCCGGGCACAATCTCCGTCAGCGCGAGCATGTCGGCCACCTTTGTAAGCATCCCTCCCGTGACATCAGTGCCGGCTGAGCCGCCGATGAAGGGGAGGTAGTCTTCAAAGTTCGCGCGCGTGATGGTTGGGATGACCCGTTTCTGGCCATCTAGCACCCCGTCGACCTCACCCAAAAGCAGAATGCGAGAAACAGGCAGCGTTTTGGCGAGGTGGGTAAAGATCGTCTCGGTGGAGATGATCGTCGCGCCGCGCTGTGTGTCAAACGCGACATCGCCGTGGACAAGCGGGATCAACCCATGAGCAAGCGATCGTTCAATCAGCGAGACATCCATGCTTGAGATCATACCATCGGTGGCTAACGCAATCGACGCAGGAGAATGGCGCATGACCGGCAGCGCGTGATCGAGCAGCATGCCCCACACGAGTTGGTTCAGCGCGGCGGCAGTGTGGGCCACGCGGCAAAACCCATACCATTGCTCGGGTGTAGATGCGCCGTCGGCAGTGCCGTATTTGGAGGCTTCAACATGGCCGAATGAGCCGCTCCCGTGGCCGATGATCCACTGGGAATCGTTGGCGCGGAAAGCGCGTTCCAGCTCAACAGCGATAGACTGCATGACCTCGGCACGAAATGACTGAGGGATATGCTTGTCTGTAATCAGCGAGCCGCCGATCTTGATCAACGTAATCATGGTTTGACCTCGACAATTTTTGTCCAGACTGCGCCTGCGTGAAGCAGCCGATCTTCGACATGGGCAGCTTGCGCTGGCTCAACAAGAGCGATGAGGTTGCCACCGCGCCCACCCCCTGAGAGCTTCGCGCCTAAAGCCCCTGCCGCGCGCGCTTCGTTGACAAGAGCATCTAGCTCGGGGCACGAGACAGTGAGATCTTGCAAGAGGCGATGATTAGCGTCGAACGCATCGCCCAGCACCTGCCAGTCACCCCGAGTCATCGCGTCCAACCCGTTCAGCACAAGCTGCTGGATGTGTTCGAACACTTTGCTGATGCGTTTGGGGTCACGTTCGTACAGCCGACGCACGTCGGCGACCGCTTCGCGGGTGGGGGCTGCAATACCAGTGTTGGCGATCACCAATGTAAACGGCTCAAAAGCATCCAACACTTGGATAGGCTGTGAGCGCTGGAAAAAGACTGGCTTCTCATACACGATCACTGTGTTGTCGATCCCGCTGGGTGTGCCGTGGTAGTAGGTCTCGCTCTCGTATATCAGCGCGTTGAGTTTCTCAAGCGGGAGCGCCTGCCCTGTGTGTGCCAATAGGGCGCGGGCAAGGGCGGTTGCAATTGCAGCGCCGCTGCCGAGGCCGCTTGCAATCGGCACTTGCGATTGAATGTGCATGCGCACCGCGGGAAGTACCGTTTGCGTTTGCTCGGCAATGCGCTGCACAAGTTGGATAAACGGGTGCTCATCCGTCAGCGCGAGCCGCCACGAAGGGTCAGTGTCGGCAGTGATCGTAAACGCATCTGCAGGCGTGGCCTCAACGTAGGCGCGCACAGTGCTAAGCGGGACGGCAATGGCGGGCACGCCGTAAACGACAGCGTGTTCACCCAATAGGATAATCTTGGAGCAAGCAGAGGCCTTCATAGCAGTGTGGGGAGGTAAATGACGGATACAACGATGACGATCCACACCAATATTGTGATTTGTACCGGCCTGTCGGTCAGCAAGACCTCCTCTGGCGCGGCGCCTTCGCCCTTGATGTGAATGAGATACATGTAGCGCATCAAGCCGTAGAGCACCGGCGGGACGGTGAACAGCAGCAAGTTCACATCTTTGATCGGCGTGATGTTGACCTCAATCGTATAAAGCAGATAGGTCATGAAGGTGGACGTGATGACGAAGCGCAGCATCTCATCGAGCAGCGGGAGGTTGTAATGCTCGAAGATTGGGCGCGTTTTAGCGGCATTCTCGCCTAGCGTGATGAGTTCCTGCCGCCGCTTGCCCACCACGAGGAACAGCGCGAGCAGGCCCGTGCAGGCATACAGCCACGGGGAAAAATTTTGTACGCCGATGACAACCACGCCGGCAATCACGCGCATGACGAACCCAGACGTGACAATTAGCACATCCACGATGGGCACATGTTTGAAGTAGAACGAGTAGCCAAGTTGAACGATCAGATAAAGCCCCAGCACCAAAGCAAGCGGCACGCTGAGGGCGATGGCTGCAACTAGTGCGATCGAGGGGAGCGCGACGGCTGCGCCAATGGCAGCTGGCACAGGTAAAGCGCCTGCTGGAATAGGCCGAAAGCGCTTTTTGGGGTGCAGGCGGTCTTTCTCAACGTCGACGAGATCGTTGATAATATAGACTGTTCCTGATACAACGATCAACAAACAGGCAGCAGCGGCCACACGCAGGAACGAATCTGGGTTGAACAGTTGACCATCAAACACTAACGCTGGGAACACAAACAGGATATTCTTCGGCCATTGGCGCGGTCGCATCGTTCGCAGCAGGGCGGTAAAGATGGTCAACCAATTGACTCCTGATAATCGAAACGGGCTGTATTATATCGTCATTGGGGTTAATTGCGGTATGGTCACTGGTGTAGAGCAGCCGCAGCCACTGAGTCTACGTTGGTTCGGTCGGCATTTTCACGATAGGACAAGGACATGAGTCGGGCAGTGGTGCGAGCGCACCCTAACATCGCGTTTATTAAGTACTGGGGAAATATCGATGATCGCTTGAAACTCCCCACCAATTCGTCCCTCAGCATGAACCTTGACGGGATTCACACTGAAACAAGCGTCGAGTGGACAGATGCGCTGGAGCAAGACACCTTGACGCTCAACGGCGCACCGCAAACAGGGGAGGCGCTCGAGCGTGTTGTACGACATCTTGACCTGCTGCGGGATCGGCTCGGCATTCAGGCTAAGGCGCGTGTGATCTCACAGAACAACTTCCCTATGGGCGCTGGGATCGCATCGTCTGCATCGTCGTTCGCCGCGCTCACGGTAGCAGCGGTGAGCGCGGCAGGAGCCGACTTGACCGAACGCGAGCTGACAACGCTGGCGCGTGTCGGGTCAGGGTCGGCGTCGCGTTCGATTCCGTCCGGATTTGTAGAATGGTATCGCGGTGACGGTCACGAAACATCCTACGCGGAAACGATCTTGCCACCGGATCACTGGGACTTAGTGGACGTGATCGCCGTAGTGAGCACAGGCCACAAACGGACAGGATCAGAGGCTGGCCACCCAACAGCACGGACGAGCATCCTGCAAGCAGCGCGCGTAGCGGACGCTGAGCGGCGTATAGCGCTCTGCCGTGAGGCGCTGCGTTCCCGCGACTTTGACGCACTGGCATCCGTAGTAGAGTTGGACAGCAACTTGATGCACGCGGTTATGATGACGAGTCAACCGTCGCTGCTCTACTGGGAGCCAGCCAGCATCCAGATCATGAAGGATGTGCAAGCATGGCGCGCGCAGGGGCTGCCAGTGTGCTTTACGCTGGATGCGGGGCCGAACGTGCATTGTTTGTGTGAAAGCAGTGTAGTTGATGAGTTGGTGACACGTTTGCGGCAGAATGATGGTATCTTAGACATCAAGCAGGCAAGTGTCGGCGGTGGCGCGGTGGTGCTGCAAGTGGAGTAAAAAGCGCCGTTGATCGACAAGATCGAGGTATAGCGAATGGAACTGAGTTCATTGGTAGGCTTCCTGTATGCTGTTGTGGCGTTCGGGCTGGTGTTAATCCCGGCGATTATCATTCATGAGCTGGGGCACTTCTTCGCCGCCAGAGCAGTTGGGATCAACGTGTTGGAGTTCGGCATCGGGTTCCCACCCAAGATTGTCCGTCTGTTCCGCTGGCGTGAGACAGACTTCACCTTGAACTGGATCCCGTTGGGCGGGTTCGTGCGGCCATTGGGTGAGGACATGATCGGCCCGGTGGACGAAAAAGCCGCCGAGGAAAAAACCAAGAACGACGGGGATGAAGCCATCATCACCGAACGAGAAGAACTGATCAGCCGTGGCGTGCCACCAGAGAAGCTCAAGTCAGTGAATGAAGCGCGCCCCCTCCAGCGCATTGTGTTCATGGCGGCAGGCGCGTTTGCTAACTTCGCCTCGGCCTTTGTGTTCCTCATCATTGTGGCACTGCTTGGTCTGCCGGAATTTTTGGGTGCGCGCGTGCAGATTCTGCAATTGAACCCAGACAGCGCTGAGGCGCTCGCTGGGATGAAGCAGCAAGATGCGATCGAGCGGGTCAACGGTGAATACTTCGCCAGCATGGAAGCATTCGCAGAGCTGTATGCCGCTGCTGCGGAACCGCTCGAACTTCAGATGCGCAGTTTCGACACGCAAGAGACCTATACTGTGGTCGTGCGCCCATCAGCAGTGAACCGTCCCGAAGTGCTTGTGCTCGGTGTAGCAGAGGGCACGCCCGCCGATGGCAAACTGCAGGTGGAGGATGTGATCACACATATGGGGGGGCAAGCCTTCCCCACCGGTGCGCCGGCTTCAGAAAGCCTCCTGCGCTACATCGCTGAAAATGCGGGACGTGAGATTACGCTGACGATTCGTCGCGGCAGTCGCACGTTTGATGTGAAATTGGTTCCGCATGTGGAGCCACCGCCCGGTCAAGGGCGTGTTGGCATTGCCATTGCCAATCTGGTCAATATGGGCGACATGATCATCACAGTGGCCAACCCACAGACGAGGTTGGTTCCGCAGCCGTTCGATCAATCCGTGGCATATGCCTTCAACCAGATGAAGTTTGTGTTCAATCAGATTATTTCACTGCCGGGCTTGCTGGTGCAGGGGCGGATTGACCCTGAGCTGGCACGGCCCGTCAGCATCGTAGGCATCAGCCAGATTGGTGGTCGTTTCCTCCAGCAGAGCGTGGACGAAGGACGTCCGGGGATCATTCTGGAGTTCATCGCGCTGGTGAGTATCTTCCTCGGCATCACCAACTTGCTGCCGATTCCGCCGCTGGATGGTGGGCGAATTGTGTTTGTGCTGGTAGAAATGGTGCGCGGGAAGCCTGTGCCCGTCGAGATTGAGCTGACAGTGTATAAAATTGGGCTGTTCTTCTTGCTGGCGCTCGGCATACTTGTGATTTTCTGGGACATTTTGCGCCCGATACAAATCCCGTAGGAGTTGGAACACAGCATGAAGCAGTACGACTTTGAAGACGAACCGTTGGAGGAGCGGCCTACCTTTGAGCAAGCGCTCCAAGTGCTGCAGCAGGGAAGCGAGCCAGAAGACGACACCGTGCTTGTCTATGGCCTATCCGGCCTTACGGACGAGCAAATTGAGAGTTTGATGCCCGTATGGCAGGGATTAGACGCCGACTACCGCCATCTGATTTTGCAGATGCTCACGGATGAAATTCAGTCCAACTATGAGCTGAGCTACGATCAACTCGCGCTGCAAGGGCTAGCAGATGGCGATGAGCGAATCCGTCGCACGAGCATCGAGCTGCTCGTCACTAGTGAAGATCCGCGCCATATTCACCTGCTGCTGCACCATGCGGTGCAAGATGAGGCCATCCTCGTGAGAATGGATGCGCTGCGGGGCATTGCTACATTTTGCCGCGATGGAGGTTACGAGTCGTTGAGCCAGACGCAGGTGCGCCAAATCCAAGCGCTGGCGCAGGCACGAGTCGGCGCTGAGGTGGAATCGGAGGAACGCGGGGCGGCGCTGGAGCTGTTAGCTGCTGTTGACGCTGCAAGCGCGCAGCTCATCCGCGATGCCTATCACAGCGGAGACTCGGGCCTGAAAGCGAGCGCGTTGGTGGCGATGGGCTACACGGCGGATGCCGACGAATGGCGTGAGATCGTCCTGTATGAGTTGGAACAGAGAAGCCCCTATGCCGTGCGGGAGGCCATCCGCGCGTCGGGCGCGTTAGAGCTGACCGAGGCTGTGCCTGTGTTGGCGCGGCTGCTGGACGATGCGGACATTGACGCACGTGAAACGATTGTCTGGTCGCTCGGGGAGATTGGGGGTAAAGAATCGATGCGAATCCTCAACGCGCTGGCGGAAGCGGCAGAGGAAGACGAGGATGACGATCTACTAGACAAGATCGAGGATGCGCTGGCGAATGCGTCGCTGGTAGATGGCAGCGATTTCTTCAACATTTTGTCCTGAGAAAAACGTACACCCCGACTGAGGCCGGGGTGTACGCTGGTACTACATGCCGAAAATTTGCGTCATCTTCATGCCAAGGCCCATATCGGTCACCTTGAGCTTGCCCATCATGAACGCCTGCATGGGGTTCATTTTGCCGGTGACAAGCGCGTGGAAGTCATCCGCGCTAGAACGAACGGTCATTTGCGGGTTCTCTGCTGCGCCCTCACCCGTGACACAGGTGCCATTAGCAATTTGAACCCAGAACAAACCACCGTTGTCACCGCTGAGGTCAAACTGAATGGTAGCGTTGAGATCACCAGCTTTGTCGGCTTGGAAGCGCTCGACCATACGCGGGAAGATCTCGCTAATCTCTTGGCTGGTTGCCATACTCTCTATCCTCCGTTTATTCAAACGAATATTAGGTTCCATGGCAAGGATACACCATTGACCAACGAATCACCACACTTCTAGACTGTATTTTTATGAATGCTCAACGAGTAAAGCTCATCAGATCTGTACAGCCTCATTTGTTGTGGGTGATTGTCGCATGGCTGCTAAGCGCTTGCAATCCTAACCCACCGCAGATTGTGATCATCACCGCAACGCCTGATGCTGCCTCGGGCGCGCCAGCGGTGATTGATCCGGTCGTGGTGGCAACCAACCCACCAGTGGCCGCAGCGCCAGCAGGCCAACCCGCCGTCCAGCAATCTTCCGTCAGCAGCCCACCGGAACAACACATCGTGCGCCCGGGTGAGAGCCTCTCACTCATCGCTCAGCAGTACGGGACGACTGTGCAGACACTGGCCACGTTGAACAACATTGCTGACCCCAATCGCATCGAGGTTGGGCAGGTGATTCTGCTGCCCAGTGAAACAACTGTCTTGGCCCCGAATGTGACAATCCTGCCGGATGCCCGCTTCGTCCGTGGGCCAGAAAGCATGGTGTTCGATACGTTCGCGTTTGTGGCACAGCAGCAAGGCTTCATCCGCACTGCGACAGACACCGTGACAACGAACGCTGCCAACGGGGCAGGGTTCGAGGAAACACTTAGCGGGGCAGAGGTGATCGAGCGGGTCGCGCTTGAGTACAGCGTTGACCCGCGCGTGCTGATTACAGTGCTTGAGCTGCGGGCGGGGTGGATCAGCCAAGCGACCATTCCACTTGATCGCATCGCGTTTCCCATCATCAGCGCGCTGGAGAGCGGCGGGCTAAATCGTATGGGGTTGTATCGTCAGCTAGCTTATGTCGCAAATGAGCTAAACCGCGGTTACTACGGGTTCAAGACGCGCGGCCTGCGCGCGATTGAGTTCAGAGATGGCACGCGGATGCAGCTTTCAACTGATTTGAACCCTGCTACTGTTGGCGTCATGTACTTTCTGAGCCGACAAGCGGATTATGCTTCATGGCTCGACGAGATTCGCAGCATGCGCTTCCTGAGCATTTATCGCGCGCTGTTTGGCGACCCGTTTTTGACAGCGCTCCCGCCGCCTGTACCGGAAGGCATACAGCAACCAGAGCTGCAACTGCCTTTCGCGCAGGGGGAGGTCTGGTTGTATACGGGCGGGCCGCATGGGGGCTGGGGGAGCGGCAGCGCTTGGGCAGCATTAGACTTTGCGCCACCAGATGATCGCATGCCGGGTTCTACTCTCTGCTACGTCAGCGTTACACCTGTTCGCGCCGTCGCCAACGGGGTGATCGCGCGCAGCGCAGATGGGGCCGTTGTGCTCGACCTTGACGGTGACGGCGATGAGCGCACAGGCTGGACGATCTTGTATCTGCACGTGGCCGAGACCATCGCGCCGCGCACAAGCGTGCGAACAGGCGATATCATAGGATATGCCTCGTGCGCAGGTGGATTTTCAACGGCAACTCACCTGCACATTGGCCGACGTTACAACGGTGAATGGCTGGCGGCGGATTGCTCCGCATGTTTGCCATCCATGCGCTATGGTAACTTCGTGATGAGTGGATGGAGCGCTGAGGGCATTCCCGGGCAAGAGTACCAAGGGTATCTGCGGCGCGGTGACCAGCGCCAGACCGCCCAGCAAGGACGAACAACCACAGTGAATCGGATTTCATGGTGATGCGGATCATCGTTTTCTTAACGCTGAGTTTGCTTATGGCGGGTGTGCTGTTGGGTAGGTCGCACCAAGTTAGTCAAGCGCAGCAGCCCAGCGCGACACCAGTGAGAGTGACCATTGCGACCTCAACGCCCGTCTCAACAGCGCAGCAGTTGGCAACCGCCACGTTTACATGGACGCCGACCCCACCCGCTGCCACCCAGCTTGAAGCATTGGCGGAAGCTGGCGAGGTCAACGTGCGCTCACTGCCCGACCCATCTTCCCAGCGCTTAGGGGTGATCCGCGCGGGTGAGCAGTATGTTGTTCGGGGGCGGTATTTTAGCTGGTATTTGTTCGATTTTCCGGCGTCGCCTACCGGCACTGGTTGGGTGTTTGGGCAGCTTGTGCGCATCATCGGCGATGAGAACGCCATCCCACCGAACGATCCTTACGCGGCCCCGACCTCGGCCGCCGATGCTCAGGCGCAGGCGACGTTGGCAGCTCTTCTCGAGATCCCCGGTGGGGATGCGACGGCTACCGCGGCCAGTCGGATCATCGTGCTGCCCACGTCAACGGTGGACTTTACACAGGCGATACAGCCGGCTGCGGTGGAGCGACGTCCAACGTTTACCCCCCCCGCCGAATTCAACCCGCGCATTTTCCCCACACCCACACCAGCTGATGCTCAAGGGTTGGTAGCAGCGATTACTTCCGTGGGCGATGTTGGCACAGCACCCATTTTGCCGATTGCAGGCCTTGCGACAGTGGGCTTGCTCGGCTTCGTGATCGCATTGCTGCGTCGATGAAAAACGGCTCCGCATGAGGAGCCGTTTCGTGCTGATGATTGGGTTCGGAGTTTAGTAGCTGCTGCAACTGCTGCAACCACCGCTGCTTGCCGTGCCTGCGCCATCTTTGGCTTTAAACGATGTGCCACAGCCACAGCTAGAGACAGCGTTCGGGTTCTCGATGCGGAAGCCCCCGCCGATCAAGCTGTCCACAAAGTCGATCACTGCGCCTTGCAAGTAGATCAGGCTGGTGGGATCAATGACGATACGGACGTTGTCAAACTGAATGACCTGATCATACTCCTGCGGGGTCGGCTCAAACGACATCCCATACTGCAAACCGGAGCATCCCCCACCTGAAACGAACACGCGCAGCGCGTGGTTAGGGATGTTGCGCTGCTGCAGCAGGCCTTGAATCACCGTGAGCGCAGCAGGGGTAACGGTGATCACTTGCTCATCGGTGGTGATGGCATCCATTTGATTCTCGCGGTCGATATCCATGTGAAATCTCCTAGTCTAACTTGTAAGATCATATCACCCATTAGGCGCGAGAGCAATAAAATTGATCTAGGTTTTAATTATTCTCACTGGGAATGAGATACGTGCATGAGCTGTCGCCTTGTGCCATGTGGCGGGCAAGACGCGGTACAACGCCCACCAACGAAGCAATCATCGCCATATCCATCCGGCACAGGGTGCTTCCGTCTTGGTCAATACGATGATAAGGGCAGTTGTAGGTATGGAGCAGGTAGCCGTCAGGGCATGGTTCCCACTGGGCGTCATAGCCGAGCTGGTTGAGATAGGCGACGACTTGCTCCAAGCGCTCGGGCATGGCCAAGCTTGTGATAGCGGCGGACTGAGCGAGATGCACCCCCAATCCTTCAAAGATGACATTCGCTTGTTTTTCGGGTAAATGTCGCTGTACTTGTTCGATCAAGCCTTCTGCCAGCAGTCGAAAGTTGTTGGGGAATAAGCTCTCGCCTTGTGGGGTCAGTCGATAGATGAGCTGGGGACGTCCCGGGGTGGAACGGGATCGCGGGGTGCTGGCCACTAAGCCCTCGTTCAACAGGCGAGCGAGGTGATGGCGTATCGTCACATGCGTAATCGGCCCGCGTGTGCTGCGCAAGTGCGCCACGATCTGATCAACAGAAGATGCCCCCTGCGCTTTCAGAAAAGACAGAATTTGGGAACGTGTCTCTTGCATAAGCAGCCAGTCGATCTTGTTGTCTTTCAGTCTAGACACTAAGACAACCATTGTCAAACGTTCTCACCAAGTGTTAGCATTCAACGTCGTCTTAGCCTTTATTCAAGGACTGTCAACTTGACTCTCACGGTAGCTTTTCAAGGGATTAGCGGCGCGTACTCTGAGCAGGCACTGCGCAATCACTTTGGCGAGAACTTGTGCGTTCTGCCGTGCGAGAGCTTCGATGTGTTGTTTGACGCGCTGCAATCCGGCAAAGCGCAGTACGGTATACTGCCGATAGAAAATTCGGTTGCTGGCTCAGTCGCTGGAGCATATGAACTGCTGCTGGAGTATGACTTCCGCATTCAAGCAGATATCATCCTGCACGTTCATCACCAACTTCTTGGTGTGCCCGGAACACGCCTGAGCGATGTACAGTTCGCGCGTTCGCACCCACAGGCGCTGGCTCAATGTGAACGCTACCTTAGGCGGCACAATATCAAGCCTGTTCCGTGGTATGACACAGCGGGTTCCGCGGCGGACTTGGCGCGCGATTGCCCACCGCACACGGCGGCGATTGCGAGCCGGTTGGCCGCCGAGTTATATCACTTAGACATCCTTGAGGCTGATATTGAGGACATGCCCTTTAATTTCACGCGGTTTTTTGTGCTGGGGCATGAAGACCCTGTGAAGGGAGCCTACAACAAAACGTCAATTGTCTTTGCCACTCGCAATCGCCCAGCCGCCTTGTACGAGTGCATTGGTGAGTTTTCAACGCGCGGTCTCAACATCACGAAGTTGGAATCGCGCCCGCGGCGCAATCGCCCGTGGGAGCCTGTATTCTATCTCGATTTTGAGGGCTACTGGCAGGATGATGTGTGCCAAGAGGCGCTCTTGAAGCTGTTGCAGCGAGCGTCATTTGTGAAGATCCTCGGCTCATACCCAGCAGCATCAACCAACACTATAGGAATGTAGATGAGCAAGCTAAAAGTCGCAATCTTAGGGGCATCGGGCGCTGTCGGGCAGCGCTTTATTCAACTCCTAGAGCATCATCCGTGGTTTGAAGTGGGGGAAGTCGTCGGCAAGACAAGCGCGGGTAAGCGCTACGGCGAAGCAACTCATTGGATTTTGAATGGCAGCCCGCCAGACAAGGTTGCCAAGATGGTTGTGAAACCATTGGGCGAAGAATTAGATTCGCCGCTGGTCTTTTCAGCCCTGCCGAAAGAGGCCGCCTTGGAGATTGAGGAACCATTGGCCGCGAAGGGCCACGTGGTGGCAACCAATGCATCTGCGCACCGCATGGGCGCAGACATTCCGCTGCTGCTGCCAGAGGTGAATGCTGATCATGTCGGGCTGATCGACGTGCAGCGCAAAAATCGGGGGTGGTCAACTGGGGCGCTGGTAGCCAACTCCAACTGCACAGTGATGCCCGTCGTCATGTCACTTGCGCCACTGATGCCCTTCGACGTAGACAAGGTACTGATGGTAAGTGAGCAAGCTGTCAGTGGGGCAGGGTACCCGGGCGTGCCATCGCTTGACATCATCGACAACATCGTGCCATACGTGCCGGGCGATGAGGACAAGATGGAGGCCGAAAGTCGAAAGATGCTCGGCACGTTCGATTCAGGTGAGATTGTGATGGCCTCGTTCGATGCGAGCGCGACGTGCACCCGTGTGCCGGTGGTGGATGGCCACGTTGTGATTATCTCTGTGAGCCTACGAGCTAATCCATCCTTGGATGATGTCATCGCGGCGTGGCAGGAGTACCGCGCGGTGGATGTGGTGGCGCAGCTCCCGAGCAGCCCCCAACCCTTGCTGCGCTACATCCCTCAAATTGACCGGCCGCAACCACGGCGTGATCGTGATGCAGGCGACGGCATGGCTACGTCGATCGGGCGATTGCGGATGTGCCCAGTGCTGGGTTACAAATTCGTCACGCTTTCGCACAATACCATTCGGGGGGCTGCGGGTTCTAGTATATTGAACGCCGAGCTGCTGGCAGTTAAGGGCTATATTAGTGGGTTCAGCGTTTAGCTTTATATCGTTTGACAGGGTCTAGCGCGTTCGTTAGACTGACAAGCTGCACACTAAGGAAGGTGATCACAATGCGCGTTTTTATCGCCGGGATTGACGGATATTTGGGCTGGGCGTTGGCGCAGTATATGACAGCGCGCGGCCACGAAGTCGCTGGGGCAGATCTTATGCTGCGGCGTGAATGGGTCGCCGAGATGCAGAGCGACAGCGCAATCCCGATTGCAAGCCGTGAGGAACGCATCGCTGCGTTCGAGCGGCAGTTTGGTAAGACGATTGATTTCCGCGTGGGTGACCTGTGCGATTACGACTTTGTTACGGAGTTCTTCGACAGCTTCAAGCCCGACGCGATTGTTCACCTCGGGCAGATGCCATCCGCGCCATATTCGATGATGGATCGTAACCACAGCGTCTGGACGCAGGTCAACAACATCACGTCCAATTTGAATTTCCTGTGGGCGATGCGCGAGGTTGTGCCGGATGCGCATCTCGTGAAGCTGGGGACGATGGGCGAATACGGCCAGCCCAACGTGGACATCCCAGAAGGCTTCTTCGAGATTGAGTATCGTGGCCGCAAGGATCGGCTGCCGTTCCCGCGTCAGGCCGGCAGTTGGTATCACCAAAGCAAAGTTCACGATTCGCACAACACCCATTTCGCTTGCAAAATCTGGAAGCTGCGCGCAACTGACATCATGCAGGGCGTGGTCTTTGGTACGCGGTGGCCCAACATGGGGAGCGACCCGGCCTTGCGCACGCGGTTGGATTTTGATCAATGCTTCGGTACTGCCATCAACCGCTTCTGTGTCGAGGCCGTGGTTGAACACCCGCTCACCCTGTTCGGGGCTGGCACGATGCGGCGTGGTTTCTTGCCCCTACGCGATGCGCTTCACTGCTTGACCCTGACCGTCGAGAACCCAGCAGATCGCGGTGAGTATCGGGTCTTCAATCAGTTTGCCGAGGCATACAGTATCGTTGAACTGGCAGACATGACCAAAGAGGTTGCCTCCGAATTCGGCTTGAACGTGGAAATCAAGAACTATGACAACCCACGTGGAGAGCTGGAAGAGCACTACTACAACCCCGACCGCGAAAATCTCCTCAAGATCGGCTATGAGCCGTCACAGGATGTTCGCTCCGAGATGCGAATCATGATCGAAGATTTGATCGCCCATCGTGAGCATTTGATGCAGTACAGCCACGTCATCGTGCCGGACATTCGGTGGGATGGCACGCGACGCCGTTCGGCTGAATGGAGCCGCACTACCGCGCAGTAGACACAGCGTATGGTTGAAAGGCGCGGGGCTGTCCCTGCGCTTTTTATTTGTGAAGGAGCGATGGTGTAATGGTACAGTTGTGGAAACGAAGCGACATCAGCAGCGAAGCGTTGAAGAAAATTCTGCGCCGCGCTGAGAAAGACATCCGTGATTTGTTCCCGCTGGCGCAAGAGGTGATCGACCATGTGCGCGCCGAGGGTGATGCGGCGGTAGTACAGTATGCCCGCCGCTTCGACAGCGAGGTATTTACTGCCTCGATGCTAAAGGCAGCTCCACAGGACTTTGAGGCAGCGCGCAAGGCATTAGCGCCAGAAGTCATCGCGGCTATTGAGTTAGCTCACAAGAATATCCTGCACTTCCATCAGGAACAGATGCCCGAGCAGATGTGGTTCAAAGAGGTCAGCCCGGGTGTGTTGGCGGGTGAGAAGATCACCCCAATTGCCAGCGTCGGCTTGTACGTGCCGCGCGGTAAGGGTGCGTTTCCGTCGGTCATGCTCATGCTGGCAACGCCTGCAGTCGTTGCAGGGGTGAAGCGCGTAGTCGTCGTCACCCCACCGCGGCCTGATGGCAAAGCGGATGATGCGTCGTTAGTTGCCGCCCAGATCGCCGGAGTGCACGATGTTTACGTCGTCGGGGGCATGCAGGCCATTGCCGCGCTAGCCTATGGGACAGAGACGATCCCCAAAGTGGACAAGGTCATTGGCCCGGGGAGCAGCTATGTCAGCGCGGCCAAGCGCCTGCTGTATGGGACGTTTGACGTTGGCCTTCCTGCTGGGCCGAGCGAATCGATCATCCTTGCCGATGAGACAGCCAACCCCTATCTTGCAGCGCTTGATCTGCTAGTTGAAGCAGAACATGGGCCAGACTCGGCCGCGATTCTGGTCACGCACAGCCCGCAAGTTGCCGAGGCGGTACACAATCATCTTCCCAGCCTCATCAGTGAGCTGCCAACATGGCGGCAAGACTTTGTGAAAAACGTGCTGGCCAACTACGGCGGCATCATGCTCACTGATTCGCTGGCAGATTCAATCGACTTTGTCAACGAGTATGCCCCCGAACACCTCGAACTGCTTGTCAAGGAACCGTTCGTCGTGCTGAACAAAATTCACAACGCGGGTGAAATCCTGCTGGGTGAGATGACACCTATACCCACAGCTAACTATGCGCTGGGGTTGAACGCCATCTTGCCAACTGGCGGCTTTGCGCGCACTTTTTCATCGGTGAGCGTGTGGGACTTCCTCAAACGTACTGGTGTGGGCTATTTATCGCGCGAGGGGTATGATAGCTTACAACGTGCTGTAGCGCTGCTGGCGGATTATGAGGATTTCCCCGCGCATGCGATGGCGATTCGCAAACGTAACACCCTTCTCGGCATCGAATGAACGATACACTCCAGCAAATACGCGACCTCCAATTCAGCGATAGAAGCGAGGCTGAACGCCTCCTTCTGTCGTTTCTTCGGGAGCAGTTTGACCTCGACGTTGCGGCCGTCCGCTTAACGCCCAAGCCCACATCGCTCAACTCGTTCAACGGCTTCTTGACCTTGTCGGATGGGACGGAGCGCTTTTTCAAGACACATACCGAGACGCACACCATCATTCAGGAATACTACAACGCGGACATGCTGGCAAAAGCCGGTTACCCAGTGATCCAGCCTGTGTTTTCGTCGACCAAGCCCGGGCAGCAAATCTTGCTGTATGAGGTTATCCATGATCCTAGTGTGTTCGACGTCGCATGGGACATTGAATGCGGCGTGCGTCAGCTCGATACAGAACTATCCACGGCGCAAGGTGACGAAGATAAAGCTCTCTTTGACCGTTATTATCGCACCTTAGAATGGCACGGCGCTGACCAACATGCTGCCGCGCCCATCCACCAGCTTTTTTGGCATCGATTGACAGGCGGGCGATTCAATGCTTTTTACAGCGGCACGATTCGTTTGCCTGCTGTTGGTGAGGTTGTCATGGGGGATGTGCTCCGCTGGCACTGGCGCATCAACGGGCAAGTGTACCGCGAGTCGCTTGACGACCTTATCCACGAGGCAATCACACTGCTGAACCCGTATCAAGCTGGCCCAGCTATCATCGGGCACGGTGACGCTCATAACGGCAACGTGTTCTTGCGCCGCCAGAGCGTTGGCTCCAGCCTCGTCTACTTCGACCCGGCCTTCGCAGGCCACCATGACCCCATCCTTGACCTTGTAAAGCCCTTGTTCCATAACGTGTTTGCGATGTGGATGTACTTCCCAGAGCAAAAGCACGCAAGTACGCCCATCCAGCTTTCCCGCCGTTCCGACGTGATCGAAGTAGAATATGACTACGCGCTGCCTGACGTGCGCAAGATGTTCTTCCAGAGCAAAGTAAACCATGTGCTGCTGCCAACGCTGCACCAGCTGAAGCGCAATGGCTGGCTGCGCGCTGATTGGCGGCGTTACTTCAAGTTAGCGCTGTTCTGCTGCCCATTCTTGACGATGAATTTGTCTGATCAAGCTCGTTTTAGCCCAGAGATTGCGCTGCTGGGCTTGTGCATGTCGGTTGAGATGGGGGCAGAAAGCCACGGCCACCTCAGCCTCCTCGATCAGACGTTGAACCAGCTTGAGGCGCTAATCCAGCCCTAGCTCACGCAGCAGCGTTTCAAAGCTGGTCGATTGGTTCAAGAAAAGATACTGAACAGGCGCAACCAAGACGTGAGCTGCTCCAATAGAGCGCAGATATTCTACCGCCGCTAGGCGGTCATGGTTTTTGACCGTGATCTGAATCGTGTACCAGTTTTGGCTGCCCGGCGCGGCATAGATGGGAGCGACTGTTGGCCCCAACAGGCCGCGCGTGGCGTCATTAGCGTTCACAAGTGCCGCGACCTCCTGCGGCGAGTCGCCGCTGATGTCGGCGATAATCTGACAATGCTGCTGCCCGTTGAGCGTTGCGTCGACATAATCGAGCAGTTGGCGTGTGAGCGCACGCAGCTCTGCATCAGATTGAAGCGCGGCACGATTGCCGATGAGGCATGCTTGGGATTCGAGAATCGTCCCGCCTTGCACCATTTTGAGGTGATTTTCCCGAAGCGTTGTTCCCGATTGCGTTAGATCGACAATGGCATCGGCGTAGCCAATGGTAGGCGCAGCCTCGATAGCGCCTTCGGCTCGCACGAGGGAAAAGTGGTGAATCCCCACGTTGTGAAAGAATCGCCGCGTCAGGGTTGGGAAGGTGGTTGCGATGCGCAAATTGCGGTTGTGGCGTTGTCGCATATCGTCGGCCACCTCTTGGAGATCAAGAATCGACTGTACATCAACCCACGACTCTGGCACGGCAACGACCAGCTTACAGTGGCCATAGTTGAGGCCACCGTGCAGCATCACCACTTCGTCCGTCACATACTCATGCACAATGTCGAGGCCGGCTATGCCCAACTGGGCAGTGCCATCCGCCACTTTGTACACCACATCTTTGACGCGCTGATAAAGCACGCCAAGCTGCGGCAGCGCGGGGATGTGACCGGTGTACTGGCGCGCGTTGGGCCGTACGACTTTCAGGCCAGCCTCGCGCAGAAAGTTGTAGGTTGGTTCAGCAAGTTCACCTTTGCTTGGCAGCGCGAGCGTGTAAGTCTTCATGATCTGCCCTTGATGTAAGATACCAAGTCAGCCATTGTGGGAAAGAGTTGGTCGTTCAAAGTGAAAGTTCCGTCAGCATTTGTGCGAACAACCTCACTGTGCTGATTGGCAGAAGCAGGAACAACCGAGATTAGATGACGTCGTAATTCACGTGCGATCTCACGGTACGCTGCGTAATCCTCGGCAGCCACTTGCACCGGTGACTCGTCCTTGTCATCTTCAATGAACGGATCAACATGACACGTGAAGCCGACCGCGGGGACGCTAACAGACGCCCCCATCATATGACTGAGGTTATTGTAACGGCCACCGTTGATCAGGTGAGACGCGCCATCGTCAATGCTGAACGTGAGGCCGCTGTAGTACTGCCAATTCTTCGCGGCGTTGAGGCGCACCGAGATACTATGCTCCGGCACACCAGACGTAACCAACGCATCGCAAAGCTTGATCAAATAGGTGAGATGGACGGCAGCTTCAGGGTTGTCGTGTGTATATCGGCTCAGCTCAGACAGCTGCCCAATTACGAGAGAGGCATCATTCCACGAATTTGTGACATCAAACGCTTGGCGGATCTTGTCGGCTTGTTTGCTTCGTCCATACTTCCGCAGAAGGCGATCCGTGATTTCAGCGCGATCACGCCCCCCCATGGTTCGGCTGTACTGCGTCGATTCCAGCAGCACGTTGAGCATCGTCTCAGTGGCTCCGGCATCGGTTTCTTTGGTAATGGTATAGCCGCGGTCATCAACAAGCGCTCTTGCTTGTTCAGGCTGAGAGACAAGCAGCCGCACCAAGAAAGGATCAAGATCAAAACTGTTGAGCACGGCCTGAATGAAGCCCACATGGTTGAGGACAAGTGAAAGGGGTTTCGTAGTCAGCAGTTCGCTAACACGCAGAGCCAACTCTAACACTTCTAAATCAGCTTCTAACCCATCTGATTGAATCAACTCCACACCAAAAGCGTATGATTGTGTCAACAACTGAGCGGCTGCATCGAGTTGATACACAGTGTCGAAGAACTGCCAGCGCGTCGGCTGCGTTCGACCCATCGTGAGGTAGCGCTTCATGGCGATCGTTGTGAACTCGGGGCGCAGCACATAAGGTTTGCCACGGCGCTCAAATGTGTACAACTTGGGCACAAGGGCCGCGCTCGCGCTAGTGAGGAACAATTCAGCGTCTTCGACTAGGTCGGTATCGACGACTTGATAGCCGTGGAGCGCACACAGTGACACAAGCTGTTGGCGTAGAGCGTCAACGGAGCGAGTCATCATCGAGGGGTTCCTGAGCGTGAAGGTAACTCCCTCGATGATAGTGGAATTATTTGGATTGGGACAGGGTGTTCAATCGTACTCTTGACTGCTGAACACGTAGACGGCGAGATCAAGGCTGTTGGGATCGTTTGGGTCGCGCACGTCCGCAGACCAGCGGTACAGCCAATGTGCGTCAATGATTGACATGTTCACACAGCCATGGCTGCGACGATACCCGAAGCCGTCGTGCCAATACGCACCGTGCAGCGCGATATCACGGTCGAAGTACATCGTCCACGGCACTTCTTGCAGATAGTAGAAATCAGGTCGGCCATACGCGCCCGCCATGCGAGTGCGGTCACGACGCGCCCAGACGTTGAAGATGCCCTCGTTCGTTGACCACTGCGGCAGCCCCGAAGCGACCAAACTTGCAAACACTGGACGATCCCCCTCATATGCAACTATTGACTGTTCATACAGGTCGATTGAGACCCACTTTTCGGTTGTGACCCCTTCAGGTCGTTCAACAATCGTGGGCTTGGCAACGTCAAACTGATGCACCCATTGATCCACACCGATCTGATACCAACGCTTGCCATCAATTTCTACCGTGGCGTAGATGTTCACGCGGGTGTAGCGCAGAATGTAAGGGTAGGCCGGGTTTTCAGCTTCACCCGGGCGAGCGCTGGGGCGGATGCGCCGCAGCATCCATGCGAATGGGTAGGGGAGGGGAGTCTCTGGCAGCAACACCCCTGTAAACCGTGAGATTGGCACGTTGTCGCTGAGGGCTGACGAACGGATCCAGCGATCAGGTGCAACTTGCTCCCAACCATCGTGTGACACGCCTGAGAGCGTCACAAAGTTGAAGCCCATGCCGAGGTCATCGACGAGGTTGCCGCCGGGCGCATCGTAAAGCTGCAGCGGCTCAACCACGCGGCGGTATGTGCGGTCGTACAGCAACCTTTCGTTGATGGCAAGTGGTGTAACGTTGGGTTGAGGATAAGCTGCAATGACTTCGGCCGAAACACCAACCTGATTTGACGCATCCTGCATATACACAGTATGAGACGCGCCCAGCAGTAAGGCCATCACTGTTGCTAGGCGACTCAGAATGATCATGACATGCACCCCCTTTGTTATAAGCTGTATAGCAAGCATACCTCAGATCATTCGATGTCAGCAGTTGGATTACCTACGGCCAGACTACGCCTGCTGCACGATAAAGTTTGCTGAAAGTTAGGCATGGCTCTATACTACACACAAGCTGGAGGTTTGGTGGTGATGCTATTTATATCATCGTGTCTCACCCAATGAGACAAGAAAGTGGGGGAAGCGCAATGCGATCCAAGTTCTTGCAATTCTTATTTGCCCTTGCGCTGCTGATTGCGTTCATTCCAGCAGCGGCAGCCCAGCAGGTGACATTTGCTATCCCGAAACTGATTGTAAACACGAGTTTTTTGAACATTCGCACTGGCCCGGGTGTGCAATTTGCCGTGCTTGTCACTGTCGTTGGCGGAACGGAGCTTCCTGTCTTGGGCGTTGCCAATGACCGCGTCTGGTATCAAGTGAACACCACCGAAGGCGTGGGTTGGGTCAACGTTGAGTTTACGCTCCCGCGTGGGGATTTCAGCCGTGTGCCGGTGGTGCCAGCGCCAGCGCTAGGCGACCCGATCACTGGCAGCGCGGCGAACCTCGGGCAAGGTGGTGGTGGCGCGCCTGCTGTGGTGGGCCGTGCAGGGCGATTCACGGGTGTCTCGTTCGAGGGCGGCAACATTTATACCGGGCCGGGTGAGAATAACATCATCGTCGCTTCGGCATTGCCGGCGGAACCCAACGTGATCGTGCCACTGCTCAACCAGCAGACGGTGAATGGCACGATCTGGTATCAAATGAACCTGCCTCCCTACGGCGTAGTGTGGACACCCAATGTGCGCCTTCGCGCGCTTGCCTGCGGCGGTGAGACGGTTGGGGTGACGGTCATCGATACGGCGCTTCGCTTTGACGGTATTGCCGTCCGTGACAGCATTGGCCTGCCACGTGGCACAGAGCTTTTCATTCGCGGTGTCTCCTTCAACGATTCGTTCATCGTTGAGGATGTCAATCAAACAATCGGCGTTGTGGCGTTCTCCCATGTGCAAGTACGTCCCGCGGACGTGGTCTCGCGCTGTGATCTGCTGCCGGGGGGCGCTGGCGCGGTGAATCTGGGGCAAGGTGGCGGTGTAACCCCACCGAATGAACCCGGGCAAACGTTCGTGGCCGTTGCCCCATCGGGCAACATTGTGATTGTCAACACAGGCAACCTGAACGTGCGCAGCGGCCCGGGTGCTGCGTTCAGCTCGATTGCGGTGGTGCCGGGCGGCACACAGTTGGGCGTTGTTGGCCGCGCACGCGATAACGTGTGGCTGCTCGTTCAAGGCAATTTTGGACGCGGTTGGATCAACAGTGAATTTGTCCTGTTCCGCGGCGTTTACAGCACGGTTCCAGTGTTGACGCCGGAGCAGTACCCGCTCATCATGGCGGAGGCCGTGCCTTCCGCTGGGCAGGGTGGGGGAGGCGGCGCGCCGTCTGCCGCAGGCAGCACAGCACGCTTTACGGGTGTCTCGTTTGGTGGTGGCGATTTATTCTCTGAACCACGCTCAAACAGCATCATCATTCGTTCGGCTGCCCCGGGGGACGACAACACAGTACTTCCGCTGCTGAACCAAGTCACGGTGGATGGTGTCGCGTGGTATCAAGTCAATGTGCCACCGTTTGGCGTGGGTTGGACGACGAACGTTCGCTTGCGTCCGCTGGCATGCGGGGCCGACACTGTGGCTGTGACGCGGTTTGGAACTGAGCTGCGCTTTGATGGCATTGCAGCCCGCGATCCGCTGCCGCTGCCTGAAGGAGCTGAGGTTTTCCTGCGTGGCGCATCCTTTGCTGGTTCCGTGCTGGTCGAAGATATCAATGGGACGCGCGGCCTTGTGGGGGCAGACACGATCACCATCCGTCCAGCGAGCATCGTCTCGCGCTGCGACCTCATCCCGACGGCGGTAACAGCAGCAGCGGCAGCAGCGGGCAATGCGGGCGCGCTGCAAGCACCGGTCACCAGCGGCAACATCGCTATCGTGAACACAGGCAACTTGAACATCCGCAGCGGGCCATCGGCTAATTTTGCCAGCGTGGCTGTTGTGCCGGGCGGGACTCGACTCAACGTGGTTGCACGGTCACGCGATAATGTGTGGTTCCTCGTGGAGGGGCCGTTCGGTCGCGGGTGGGTCAACAACACGTTTGTGATCTTCCGCGGCGTCTATGATACGATTCCCGTGATTAACTAGCAGCCCACATTAGGCTACAATCAAGCCCTGACCGTGTGTCGGGGCTTTTCTGTTTATGGAGGATCAATGAGCTATTTACGATATTTCACGCCGAACTCGGGCGCACAGCGGGGCGGCGCGCAATCGGTGTTTGGTGGCATCTCAGGTCTTCAGCAGTCGAACACATGGCCAACTGTCAGAATTGCCGCTGTTGGTATCAGTGGCAGCGAGGCAGAGGCTATGGGTATGATGACCGTGCTGCGTTACCTGCTCAGCAGTCACCCAGAAGTCAAGGTATACCCGGCATACTACCAGTTGGAAGAAACGAACGAGCTGCAATACGCGAATCAGTACCTGCCATTTGACGCGATCAAGAATCAACTGACGCTTGGTGGTGACCTCCAGACCGATGGCACGCTTTCTGTGTCGTTGTATGGGCTGCTTGTCGCGGGGAACAGCTTCACTAGCAGCGCCTCAGTGCAAAATCCGCAGGCAATGGGTGCAGCCCTCATCAAGCTGTCAAACGACCTGTTGGGCGCTATCGTGGGCATTGAACAACCAGCACTTGAATTGCAACTAAGCCCCGAGGACGTTTACCTTGCAGAGCTGTGGGATCTTGAGGACTTGCTCGTTTCCAGCCTAACTGATGAATACTTTGACGAGTCAAAATTCCTCGCTGAAGTGGACGCACTGCTTCCCAAACTTACGAACGGCAGCCTCGGGAGTTTTGTGCTTGGGCAAATGCTGCGGGAGGCGGCATCCGGCCCGTATGGTGTTAGCCTCGGCACGCTTCGAGCACTGTTTGACAGCCTATGTGAAGCCAAGAACGACACGTTGATCAAGCCGGTCGTCAGTGGGTTGATCCTGACGGGGCGTTCTGATCTGGTTGTGGATTCGCTCATGGGGAGTATTCCGGCATACTCAGATGAGACAAAACTGCTGTTTGCGGATGCTGCCGTTTACAGCGGTCACATTCGGTTAGCGGTCGAACAACTTCAAGAAGGTGTCAGAGAGAAGGGCACACATGCGTTCGCACGCGCCTACGCCGATACGATACGATACCTGTTTGATTCTGGTCGGCTTGAACCAAATACACCATTCATGTTCTCCCAGTCAGACGACATCGTTGAGGAGATTGTAGAGGCTTACCGCTTCGCATACGAGAAAGAACCAGTCGCCGAGACAGCGCTGAAGCTGCTCGATTTTGAGCTGGCAGCTGAACTCGAGATCGACGACGACATCGCTGCGTCCATAGTGAAAATGGACAAGAGTGGGGTCGAATGTCAAAACCTCATCAGCGTGCTGGGCGAAAATGAACTCATCGAGCAAGTGATCGACGTGATTGAAGAAGCGGAGGAACTCGACGACACAACGCTCATCGGGCTGGCGATGCTCTATGTCGAAACAAACAATGCAGAAGCTGCTAAAGAATGTCTTGAGGATGTTACAGATAAGACATCGCAGTATTACCGGCAGACAGCTTATCTAGTCAACGTGCCAGATGCTGACAAGCTGATCTTCGAGATGTCGCAGAAACTGCTTGCAGGTGGTGGCTTGAGCGATGAGCAAATTGACGTTCTAGAATCAGTGATTGCGATCAATGACATGCACGAGGGGGCGTATAATGTGCTGGCGCGGGCGTATGCAGCACGTGATGATCTCGAGGCAGCGTTTGAGGTGCTCGATGAGGGAATTCAGAAAACGGGGAGCAGCAGCGGCTACTTGCAAAAAGCACAGTTGTATTGGGAACGTGACCAGCACGAGCAAGCGATCCAAACGCTGCTAGATGGAGCAGGGCAGTTTCCACAAGATAGCAACATCTATGCGCTGCTAGCTCGCTATTTGTTCGACGCCGAGCAGGTTGATGAAGCGCGCGAGTTTCTACGCAAGGCGGATTATCTGGCGCCGGAGGGCGCGCTTTTGGTGCAGGTCAAGAACTACATCGGCGCCAATCTAGCACGGGATTAGGACAATGCTGCCGGCGGCAGTATTTATCAGCGCAGTTTCACAATCTGGCCATAACTCGGGTCGAATGCTAAATGAGATCGACACATCAGTTGCAAAATCGGTGGCGCTGATCTCAGCGCCGAAGCGCGCTAATGTATGGCATATTAGGCTATAATGGGTATATTGAGCTAGCATAGTGAAACATAAATGCTGTACTTTTTCTTCTACTGCGCATAACGCGAGGGCTTGCTGTGCGGCTTGTGTGTAGGCGCGCACAAGCCCACCTGTGCCCAGCTTGCGTCCACCGAAGTACCGCGTGGTCACTAGGACAACATCACCGAGCTGAGAGCCTTGAAGCACTGCTAGGGTAGGGCGGCCTGCGGTTCCCGCGGGTTCTCCAGCATCAGACATGCCGTAAATGGTCGAATTACCGAAGCCGATGCAGTATGCATAGACATGGTGTGATGCGGTTGGCTCCAGCGCGCGCACTTCGTGGATGAAACTGCGGGCTTCCTCAACAGTCTCAGCACGGGTGATTCGTGTAATGAATCGTGACTTTTCAACCTCAAGCTCATGTATCACAACATCACGCAAAGGTCTTTTATAGGTCATAAGAGTTCAGATATTCAGCGAGTAGGGGAGGTTGAATTTGTAAATTAGCGTCCAGCAAGCGCTTATTCATCAGTAAATCAACAACCTCTGATTTGCTCAACGCCGCGCCATGTCGAATACGGCGGAATACTTCACGTTCATCTGCATCAAGCGCGCGCATTAGTATCTCGCACTCTGCTGCAATACCTTGATGTTTAATCAAGCTGCTCAACGGTATCTGTTCTGAAGATATGAACTTAGAGCTGCGCAGCGCCTCAATGACAGCCCGCATCAAGCCCGCGAAGCCGCCTGTAATACTGTAAATGTAATGGGCATTCGGCATGGTTTGCAGCATCGGCTGCGCATCTCGGAATGTATAAGGCCCAAGCGACATCTGCCCATCATTGAACAGCTCAATGAATGGCTCCAGCGTGTCTTCGTCCAATTGATAACGTGCGCAGAGCCGCGGCAGCGTCGTGCGCGAGAATGTGATGTAAGACAAGTGCGATTTGTGCATATCACGCAGCCCACGAAGATGCAGGAAGAACTGTGGTGGCATCATCTGCGTGAAGGATTCAAATTCATCAAAAATCAGCACAATGTGGTAATCACGATGAAAAAAAAGCTTGAAAGCCAATTCAAGATAGCGAACGCCCATGTGTGCGTAAAGTGGGTTCCGGCCGTCTTGTAAGCGCTGATACGTCTGAAACAGAACTTCGGCATCCGTATCGAGCATCGTAAATGGATAAGCCGAGACATACAGCCTGTGCATGATCAATTCATGACCAGCCCAGCATCGAACACTTTCATCATCGGTCATTACTGGCAGCAAGTTGGCATCCAACAACACAGGCAAAACTGGGCGCGGTGCATCAACCACATCCAAGCGCGTCAACAGATGCTGCACAAAATTAGATTTACCAATGCTGGCAGTGCCGATCACAGAAACAGACTTAGCACGCGCAATGGCCGCAAGGATGGCAGTTGTTTCTTCCAGTCGAAAGTCAGGGGCATAAGAGCGCATTTGATGTCCTCCCGATGCGCATCATACTTGACGACATCAGTTTAATTTGAATGGTTTTGAAAATAACCATTTTCATAGATTATTTTTCTGGCTGCGAAAATGGCATATCATGGTATTGTGAATTTGAACACTTTCGGTAGGCATCTAATGAGCAGCTACCAACGATGGCTCGCACTTCTACCTGCATATGGCTGGCTTCTTCTATTTGGTTTTACGCCCTTTTTTATCATGTTCGCATTCAGCTTTTTGAACGTCTTGCCAACAACTGGGCGCGAAGCCAGCTTTACGCTGCAAAATTACGCGCGGTTTTTCGAACGCGCTGTGTATCAACAGCTTACAGTAAACTCTCTACTGCTGGGCCTTGGGACAACCGTTGGCTGCTTGGTGCTGGGCTATCCGCTAGCCCTTGCCCTCGCCCAGACTGTTCGTGGACGCTGGAAAGGCGCTCTATTTTTGCTCATCATTGTGCCATTTTGGAGCAGCTCACTGGTGCGCTTATACGCTTGGGTCATCCTGTTGCAAAATAACGGCGTGTTGGCCCAAACATTCGGTTTGTTGGGTGTTCAGATCGGCAGCTTACTCTATACGGTTCCTGCGGTGTTGCTAGGCATGATTCATGCCTTCTTGCCCTATATGGTTCTGACAATTTATATAGCCATTGATCGTATCGACTCAAATTTGTTCAACGCAGCATCAAGCCTTGGGGCGACCCCAAGCCGCACCTTTCTGCGAGTTCTGCTGCCGCTGAGCATGCCGGGGGTCATCTCTGGATCGATTTTGGTGTTCATCCCCGCTGTTGGGGCCTTCGTGGAGCCACGCTTGCTGGGTGGCCCGCGCGGCCAAGTCCTCGGTACAGTCATCGAAGATTTATTCGTTGGATCATCAAACTGGCCTCAAGGAGCCGCCCTAGCGTTCATTTTGCTGCTCATTGTGTTAGCTTTAATGGGCACCCTAGCAATCATGAGACGTGTTTGGAGCATAAACTCATGAGGATCAATCACCAGTTCGCTGGGCGTTCGTATATTTTGCTGTCGCTTCTATTTCTCTACGCACCGCTTATCGTGATGACGGTGATGGCGTTCAACCGTTCACGTATCAATCAACTGCCTTTTGAATTTGACTTAGTATGGTTTGAAGCGCTCTTCAACAACTCCCGTCTGCTGACAGCCACTGGCAACAGTATCTTACTAGCCCTCTTAACTGCTTCTTTGTCGACAGCTATTGGTTTTGTTACAGCTCTAGCACTTGGTCGATATATGTTTAGAGGCAAGCGATTTTTGCAAGCGCTGCTCATCCCCCCGATCACCATTCCATGGTTGATTTTGGCAATTGCGCTGCTCGTGATGTTCTTTTGGTTGGGCATTCCCCGTAGTTTCTTCACAATGGTTGTAGGCCACATCACAGTACAGCTCCCCTACTCTATCCTCGTGATCGGCGCGCGGTATGTGACTACCGACAGCACGCTTGAAGACGCCGCAGCGAGCCTCGGCGCTTCACCCCTCAGTGTGCTGCGGCGTGTCACGCTGCCGCTTATGATGCCTGCTGTCCTAGCAGCATTTATGTTTGCCTTTGCCATCTCTTTCGATAACTTTGTGATCTCATATTTTCTAGCACCAACCGGCGTTTCAACGTTGCCGGTCGAGATCTACACGGCGATCCGCACAAGCTTTACGCCCGAGGTCAACGCGGTTTCTTCAATAGTGTTTATTATCTCCGCGCTGTGTGTAGCGGCAGCAGGTCGTCACATTAACTTTAACTTCAACTGAAAGTAGGTTGTGAGCGTGGATGTCATCATCGAGAAAATGTCATATCGTTATGGGAGCACAACAGCCGTTCATGATGTTTCACTGCACGTGCGCAGCGGTGAATTTTTCGCCCTGCTCGGCCCCAGCGGAAGCGGCAAAACCACCATCCTGCGGCTTATTGCTGGCTTCATAAGACCAAACACGGGTCGTTTATTCATCGGCGGCGAGGAAGTTCAATCCGTGCCGGTGCATCGTCGTAATATTGGCTTTGTCTTTCAAAATTATGCGCTGTTCCCACACATGACAGTGGGACAAAATATTGCGTTTGGCTTGGAGAGCCAGAACGTACCACGCACAATCATCGCAGAACGAGTGCGCAGCATGCTGGATCTGGTTAAGCTGCAAGGCTATGAGCAGCGCCGTCCATCACAACTTTCTGGGGGTCAACAGCAGCGCGTGGCGCTGGCGCGCGCGCTAGCGACTCAACCAAAAGTCTTGCTGCTGGATGAGCCATTAGCTGCCTTAGATCGCAAGCTGCGTACCGAGATGCAAATTGAGCTTCGGCAGCTTCAAGAGCGTCTCGGGATCACTACCATCTTCGTTACGCACGATCAAGAAGAGGCAATGACGTTAGCGAGTCGTATTGCTGTGCTGCGCGATGGCTGCGTAGAACAAATCGGCCAACCTCTTGAAGTTTATGAGCACCCTTGTAACACCTTTGTAGCGGATTTTCTGGGGCTTTCAAACATTCTCATCGGGGATGTGATCGGTCGTTCTGATGAAATTGTTCAGCTTAAAATGTCGGATACGATCATCAAAGCCGTCTCTACTTTTGAGCATGCAATTGGAGAGCGCGTGAGCGCAGTTGTTCGACCCGAGCGCATAGAGATACAGACCAGCAAGATCGACACATCCCAAAATCAAATGAGCGCAGTCATTACACACATAAACTATACCGGCAGTGGTGTCATCTATTATTTGACAGCCATAAACGACACTATCCCGCTGATGGTATTCGAGCAGTACGGATGGCGCGAACGCGCACTCAAGATTGGACAAGTAGTATACGCATCGTGGCAGATTGAACAAACAACCGTCTTACAACAAACCGTATGATTACAATGATCGACCGAATACACGGGTGCATCGCAGGACTAGCGCTCGGGGATGCGCTTGGCATGCCCGGCCAGCCCACTCCAGAGACAACACGGGAGCGCAACGGAGGTTGGATTGATCGATTGCTGCCAGCGCCAAAAGGAGATGTGTCAGGACATGCGGGCTTGCCTGCCGGCGCTGCCACAGACGACACCACTGCAATGATCGCGCTGCTCAAGTTGGTGGTCACGCATCGTCGCGTTGATAAGGAGTCCGTGGCTCGTGCCTTAGATACATGGCTAGAGGAAATGGGTGGCCTCGAAACGCCGTATATCGGGCCGAGCACCAAACAAGCTATTCGAGCGCTGCGACAAGGCACAAGCCCCACCGAAAGTGGGAAAAACGGTTGGACGAATGGCGCTGCCATGCGCGTTGCGCCGTTAGGGTTTCTATATGCGCCAGACTTAGATGCTACAGTGAGCACTGCCGTTGAATCCGCCTACCCCACCCACGCCACAAGCACCGCTTGCGCCGCAGCATCCGCAGTGGCCTGTGCGGTAGCGGCTTGTGTGCATCCCAATGCCACCCTCGACACGATTACGGATGCCGCTTGCTACGGGGCGGATGCTGGAGCCAAGCTTGGATACGAGTCAATCAATCCATCGATCAGCCGCCGCATACGCTTCGCAATTGCACTAGTGGCCGATGATCGCTCTGATAGTGATAAGCTTCGCGACCTGTACGACTTCATAGGCATGGGCATGGCTGCCTATGAAACTGTCCCTGTCGCTTTTGCAGTCATGCACATGGCACAAGGCGATCCGATGCGCGCAATCATACTCAGCGCGAACCTCGGTGGTGACACAGATACAACAGCAGCCATCTGCGGCGCTGTCTGTGGCGCACTGCGTGGCAGCTCAGCACTGGATGCTGACATGGTGCGCACACTTGAGAGCGTCAACGGCTATGATTTTTTCGAGTTAGCGCAAGCCTATTACCATGCTATCTTGGAGATGCGAGCCAACAAATGAAGTCCGTCGCTGTGTTGGGTGATCTTGTGGTGGATTACACGCTGGCAGTCGAACGCCTGCCGATTCATGCGGGCGAACACCAACGTATCGAACCAATGGATCCAAGCCCGGGAGGAGCAGCCAACACGCTCATCATGGGGGCGAGATTGGGGCTTTCGATGCACGCAATTGGTGTTGTTGGCCAAGACGACGCAGGCCGATGGCTGCGTCAAGCGCTTGAATCGCAGCGAATAAACGTTGATGCTGTTGTACCATCAGCTGATTTGCGAACGGCTGTGGTTTACTGCCTTGTTGCGCCTGATGGGCAGCATGTGTTTCTCGGTCATCAAGGGGGTGAATTCCCAGAGGCGCTCTCGAATTTGTGCTTGCAAGCTGTGCGAGGCGCGTCTGCACTGTTCTTCGATGGTTGGATTTATCGCGGAGGCTATCGTGCAATCAGCATACAGGCTGCGTCCCACGCCTTCGAACACGACATTCCGGTGTTCTTCGATGTTGGCCCAGATTATGCCCACTTCGATTCAGCTTGGGTCCATAACGTACTAGCGCACACTCACACGCTGCTGGCCACCGAAGATGAGCTTGTGGGTCTGATGGCCGCAGGCGAATCTGTCGAGTCAGCTGCCCAATGGGCTATCGAGCAAGGCGTACAGCGCGTCATCGTCAAGCAGGGGGCACAAGGGGCTTGGCTTGTCTCGTCTGAAGCCACGATGCACCACCCGAGCTACCCTGTAGAGGTGCGCGATACAACTGGCGCCGGTGATGCGTTTGCCGCGGCAGTTATTTACGCTCATCTTAACAATTTTTCTCCCTATCATACGCTCAAGCTAGGGAATGCCGTAGGCGCTGCAGCTGTTGCTCGCCTCGGGTCTGGTTACAACATGCCAACAAGGGGGGATATATTGCGAATTTTGAAAATGTCGGGGGATGATGGACTACTCGCTCATGAATAGCCCATCATTCCATGAGATAATATCCGTGAGATATTGCGTTGGAGAAGAAAAGGATCATCGCTATGAAACGAACCAAGATATTTCGACAAATCGGCCTTTCGATTATTGGCCTGCTTGTCACCACATTCTCTTTCATCAGCAGCGCACAGACGCCTGAGCTGCGTATCCTGAATTGGCAAGGCTATGGTTCAGATGAGCCGTGGGCCGTGCAGCAGTTTGAGCAGCAGTTTGGCGTGCGCGTTGTGCATGATTACTTCACGTCGCTGGATGAAATGCTGACCAAACTGCGCACTAGCCCGGGCGTGTACGATGTCGTGCAGATGAACATTGCCTATTTGCGGCCTGCGATTGAAGAAAACCTAATCCAACCGATTGATGTCAGCCTTATTACGGCTTGGGATTCTCTTCCAGACGAGTTTCGTGAACTACCTGAACTCACTCAGGATACAGGTGAGATTTACGCCATCCCGTGGACGTGGGGCGCTACGTCATTGGTCTACAACACCGAGGTGTTCCCAGATGGCATCACATCACTTTCCGCGCTTTGGGATGAGCAGTACGCTGGCCAAGTGGGGATGATCGACAACTACGAAGAAGCGATTATCTTCGCTGGGCTGTACGCAGGCGTCGAGAACAGCCTTAGCCCAACAGCAGAGGAACTAGACGACGTGCGCGCAGCGCTGGAAGCGCTCGTGCCGAATGTGCGCACCTATTGGCAGTCAGAAGATGAGTTTAACCGTCTCTTTGCCAGTGGAGAGATCAACCTCGGCATCTATTGGAGCGGCTCCGCAGCGCGCGCTCGAAACGCCTTCAACCTGCCAATGGAATTTGTCGTCCCTGAAGAAGGCGCTATCGGCTGGATCGACACGTGGACAATCCCAGTTAACGCTCCCAACGCAGAACTCGCTGTCGAGTGGATCAACTTTATGAACGATCCAGCATTTTACCTCGAGTGGGAGCGTGTGGCTGGCGCCCCCGTTCCAGCCAATACAATCACACTGGAGATGCTGCCTGACGATTCGATGAACAAGCAAATCTTTAGCGATCCAGAGACCATTAGCCGCCTTGTCTTCCAGACGTATATTCCCGATGATGTGCGTGCAGAGCTGCAACTGCTGTGGCAGGAAGTCAAACTGTTTGGTGGTCGCTAGTCTCTAATTAGATCTTCTTAGATCTTCAACACAACAAATGAGGGAAAGAGCGATTGCTCTCTCCCTCATTTTGATGACTGTGACCCATACGGGATTCGAACCCGTGTTTGCGCCTTGAGAGGGCGCCGTCCTAGGCCTCTAGACGAATGGGCCAACATTTCTTTATGTTAGCTGAGGGCCTTCATCGCGTCAAGGTTCATCAAGCCCAGTCGATCACGAACAGCGTTCAGTGTGGGCTGCGCCTCTTCACGAGCGCGCATCGCTGCATCGTGAAGCAGTGACATCAATTCACTCTGATCCCCCATGAGTGTCCGATAGCGATCGCGCACAGGGTCAAGCGTTGTGTTGATCGCTTCTACAACGGCCTTTTTGAGATCCCCGTAGCCACGTCCGACGAACTGCGCCTCAACCTGCTCGCGCGTTTGATCTGTCAAGGTCATGAGGATAGTAAGTAGGTTGCGCACGCCAGCGCGTTCATCGGATTCGTCAAAGCGCACTTCCGCATACGAATCGGTAACGGCGCGCATTACTTTCTTCTTGACTTGATCGGCGGAGTCTGTCAGATAGATAGCGTGGCCTTCTGCAGTCTCGCTCTTGCTCATTTTCTTAAGCGGGTTATCCAAGCCCATGATACGCGCGCCATTAAATGGGATCATCGCCTCAGGGATGGTAAACACCTCGCCAAAGCTGGCGTTAAAGCGCTGTGCAAGGTCACGCGTGTACTCGAGGTGCTGTCGTTGATCCTCACCAACAGGTACAAGATGCGTCTGATACAGCAGGATATCGGCTGCCATCAGCGCTGGGTACGTTAGCAGCCCAGCACTCACAGAATCCTGCTGCTGCTTGGCCATTTTGTCCTTAAACTGGGTCATGCGCTGCAGCCAACCCAACGGTGACATACACGTGAGCAGCCAACCCAGCTCCGCATGAGCAGACACCTGCGATTGCAAGAAAATCGTCACATGCGCCGGATCAAGACCGCAAGCAATGTACATTGCGGCCACTTCCAGTGTTTGATGCCGCAGCGCAATGGGATCCTGTGGCACGGTTAATGCGTGCAGGTCAACAATGCAAAAGAAGCAGTCGTAGTCGTGCTGCAGCGCCACCCAGTGCTTCAAAGCGCCGAGGTAGTTGCCCAGTGTGAGGTTACCTGAGGGCTGCATGCCGGAGAAAATGCGTTTCTTGACCAAAGTGCCTCATCCTTACCAAAGTGTGTCAGGCGCGGTGTTGATGCCCGCGTGAATACCGATACGTTTGTACATTTGAAACCCCGTAAATGGATGTTCCAAAATTCCGTCATGGATGGCCCATGACCTGCTGCGTATACGATTCCAGCCATCTGATGGGCGGAATGGCGTGCTGTCGTTCATTTTAGCATGCAAGTACCCACCCGGTTGAAATTCCGCATGAATCTCCTGCATATCCTTCAGCCCACGCAGATAATTGAAGCCATAGCGTTCAAATACAATCGCATTGTGATACGCGAGAGGCTCAATCAAAAACAGATCATGCCCCATATCAGAGATAAACTGCTCAAAAACAGGGACAGACCGCTTAAACGCTCGCAGCCCACGCCGAACTTGACCGGGGGCTAACCCTGCGGCCATCGCCGCCTTTTCCGCCGGCAGATTGCGCGATGTTGTGCCAAAATGAGTACGATTGCCCAATAAATCAACATCAATATTAAACCGCGGTGAGTCTGGATCATTAACAACCACCAAGAGGACGAGAATCTGACCGTTAAACGTATCGGCCATGTTGATGTACAGCAGCGGGTCAACCTCAGTTGGGTCGCGCCGCAGGCTCAGCTCAACCGCACGGCTGCCATTCGGGCACACCAGCGTCATGATATGTGGGTCATGCAGGTTCGTAATGTGGTACTCTTCCATAACCCATGCAGGCACCAGACGGCTGTAGATCGCCAGTTTGTCATCATCTGGCAGCGCGTTGATCTGCCTGATCGACTGCGGTAGCACCGTCACTCGTGCTGTCCTTTCAGCGCCCGTTGGATCTGACGATCACTGTCACGCTTGGCGATATCTGCTCGCTTGTCGTAGAGCTTTTTGCCCTGCGCCAGCGCAATCGTGACCTTCGCCCTGCCCTTCTCGAGAAAAACCTGCGTCGGCACAACGCTGATCCCGCGCTCGCGGATGCGACTGATGATCTGTGCAATCTGCTTGCGGTGAAGAAGCAGCTTACGGGGCCGCAGGGGGTCATGATGCCCGAAGTGGTGGGCTTGCTCATATGGACTGATGTGCACATTGTGCAGCCACAGCTCACCCGCGCGTTCTTGTACAAACCCGTCTTGAATGTTGATGCGATTGTTTCGAATGCTTTTGATCTCAGACCCCATCAGCACCAAACCGGCATCGTAAGTATCGAGTAGGTTGTAATTGTAGCTCGCTTTGCGATTGGTTGTGATGATCTTCCTGCCACTGCTCATTGCGCGCCTTCTTGAAGTACTTGGCGCAGTACGCGTATCGCCTCTCCCAGCTCAACGTCGCGCCCATTAATATCTGGAATCATCTCGATGTCGGGAATGATCCCTTGTCGATCAATTGACCGCCGATTCGGCGTCAGCCACTCAGCGAATGTCACATGGATCGATGACCCATCTGAAAGCTGATAAATGCGCTGCATCGTCCCTTTGCCAAACGTGCGTTGGCCGATAACAGTTCCACGTTCGTAATCTTGTATCGCGCCTGCGACGATCTCAGCCGCGCTAGCAGTGCGTTCGTTGATGAGCACCACAACCGCCAGCGACTCCCCTAGCCCACCTGAGCGCGTCTCATAGCGTATCTCGCCGTTACGATTAATTTCATGCGCAATCACCCCTTCAGAGATAAACGCGCCGGCCACATCGACCGACTGCAGCAGCAAACCACCCCCATTATTGCGCACGTCAATCACGACCGCCTTCACCCCCTGACCAATGAGGTCAGCCAGCGCCTCATCAAGCTCGCTGGGTGTCCGCTCTGTAAACCTGAGCAGGTGAACATAGCCGATGCGCGCATCCTCTTCAAGCACACGCCATATGATCGATGGGATAACGATGACCTCGAACGGGATAAAGAAAGTCTTTTCCTCCCCGCTGATTGAAGCCACCGTAACTGCCACGCCGTTGTTGTTGCCCACCTCACCGCGCATCGATTGATCGATGCTGTCCAAACCATCAGTGAGTTGCACCGCAACACCATTCACTGCGATGAGGCGATCCCCTTCTACGATCCCAGCGCGCGCCGCAGGGCCATCTGCGAACGGCGTGAGAATGATTGCCCCCTGCTCATCACGACGGATCGACACGCCGATCCCACCATAGGTTCCGAGCAGCACATGCTGCTCACTGGCAGCCACAGGCGGATCAATCAAGAAGGTGTTGCGATCTTCAAGACTGGAGAGCAGCCCTCGAATGGCTGCGTACTCGCGCACTTGGGCCGGTGGCAGCGCTCGCAGATACGATTGTTCTAGGATAACCTGCACTTCATTGAGCAAGCCATACGAGATGAAGCCCTCCTCTGCTGAACGATTCACAAATTGAACAGCATCTCGCGCGTAATATCCTGCGGCGAACACCCCTGCGACGAGCATTCCCAGCATTAGCCCGACCGCAACCGATTTGATCGTTTCTCGCATACTAACCCCAGCTTACAACTTGCGCTATCATACTATAAACAATGAGTAGCCGTGCAGGTGTAAGCGCATGCAACCCTCCCCCACTCCGAAAGTCTTGATCGTGGACGACAATCGAACCACAGTTGAAATGTTAAAACGCCTGTTCGAATTCAATCAGTTCACTGCTCTTATGGCTTACAGCGGGCGCGAGGCTCTTACTATCGCCCGTTCCGAGCAACCAGACCTCATCATCCTCGACGTGATGATGCCTGAGATGAACGGCTTTGAGGTGTTGCAAGCGCTGCGCCAAGATCCTTCGACGGAGGGTATTCCAACCATTTTCTTGACTGCCAAGGACTCGCCTGCCGATGTCGAACATGGCATTCAGTTGGGCGCAGATGATTACATTCCAAAACCTGCCGAAGGACGTGAGTTGATTGCGCGTGCCCGTTCCAAGGTCGAAGCAAAGCGCTATCGTGATGCACTGGCACGCAAAACCCGTGATCTACAGCAGCTTCTAGACTTATCAATCTACTTAAACGTGCCCGTTGATCTTCCAAGCATGATGAAGCGCATCTTAACCGCAGTCCTCAAGCTGCGCCAGACGCTTGCCGCAGCCATCCTCTATGAGGCCGATGACTGCTTGAGGTATGACATCGCCTTTGGAGGCATCGATGAGGCACAAGTGACCTCTATTCTGGAACAGTCTGCCCTCGAATTAGCCCTACGCCAGATGCAAGCCGTGCGGCAGCCCGCGCTTAACATCCTGAAGTCCGGCCCCCACATCCTAAGTGGCTACGCCTTGCATATCGATGCGCAGGTGCGCGGGGGCTTGTTTGTGCTCAGCGAGGCCGCGTCGCTCGATGAGTTAGTTACCCTCTATGAGAGCGCCGCGCAGCAGGCCGCGCTCGCCCTCAGCAACGCCAGCTCGTTCCAACTGCGTCAAAACTATGCGCGCGAACTAGAACAGACCGTTAACAAGCGCACTGAGGAACTCAAGAACGCCCAAGAGCTGCTCATCCGGTCTGAAAAGCTAGCATCGGTCGGCCGATTGGCCGGCGCTATCGCTCATGAAATCAACAACCCACTGATGCCGATCGTGCTCAACTTAGAGCTGATGGTCGAAGACCTCCAGCAAGGCAACCCAATCCAGCTGACCGATGTCGACATCCTCGTGACATATCAGCATGCCGTTCGCATCAAGCGGACGCTAGAGCGCGTCCTCCAGTTCACTCGCAACGGGCGCGAAGGTAAATCACCTATGCACCCAGTGAACATCAATAAGCTGCTCGAAAACCTCATCACGCTGAGCAAGCACTTTTTCGCGCAGTCCGCTGTTGAGATCCTCGCATCGTTTGATGACAACGTGAGGCAGATTCAAGGCAATTCAGACCAGCTCGAGCAAGTATTCCTGAATATGATGATTAACGCACGAGATGCTATGCCTAAAGGTGGCAAACTCTATATCTCAACCAAGGCTCGTCCCAAACACGTCATCATATCTATCCGCGATACGGGCGTAGGAATCGCACCTGAGTTCTTGCAGCGCATGTTTGAGCCATTCGCAAGCAACCGCGAAAAAGGAACAGGCCTTGGTTTGTTCATCAGCCACGAGATTATTACCAACCATCAAGGGACAATCAGCGTTCAAAGTGAGCTGAACGTCGGCACAGAGTTCATCATCGAGTTGCCAGCCAATTCTTAACGTACTGGCCGAATTGTCTGCTGAAGCTGCTGCAAGGTAATCTCACCGCGTGCA
>JBDNCV010000109.1:0-13323 GCA_046719465.1 Anaerolinea sp. | reverse complement strand
CCTCATCCCCCAACCCCCTTCTCCTAAGAGAGAAGTGGGCAAAAGTCGGGAGGGTCTAAATCACCGGTGATGGCCCTGCCCCCTGCACCTCACCCCTTGTGCTAGGCGTTACCCACATCGTTGAATGCCGGACGCTAAAGCATCCGGCAAAAGCGCGCCCCCTGAAGGGGGCTTTAGCCCCCGCACGCCAGCCAGAGGCTTTAGCCTTTGGCGCACGGCCACCATCTGCTGCGGCTTAGACACTCCCTTTCGAGAGGGGAGCGTCTGACGTTCTGACGTGGTGACGATGCGCGATCGACCCTCACCCTGTCTGGCCTGCGGCCAGCCTGTTCCTCTCCCACACGGGGCGAGGGGCAGCACCAGCTATTTCGACACTCTCCAAAAGCCCCCGCTCCGTCGGGAGAGGGGATTGAGGGGTGAGGCCGCGCCCAGCAGGCGGAACGGCTGCTATATCGGGGCGCTTTGGGCGCGGCGCAGCACGCTGTAAGCGTTAAGCTGGCCGCTGCTGCCGTCGGCGCGGTAGCGCGCCAGCAGCGTGAGGCCGAGGCTGGCGTCGATCTGGGCTTGCTCGTCGTCGTCCACCGCGTGGCAGTAGCGCAGCGCGTGCGCCCCCTGCCGCCAGTCGAGCAGCACATCACCCGCTTCAACCTCGCCTGCCAGCTCCGGCGGCCACGGCACGACGCGCGCTCGCAGCCGCGCGTCCTCCATGAAGCGCCAGCTGGCGTAGGCCAGCACACCCCCCACGGCGACGCGCTGCGCGAGCTGCCGCATCCACGCCACCCGTCCAGCGCGCGCAGGCACGTGATGCAGCACGCCGAACACCCCCACCAGATCGTACTCGCCCTCAGCGAGAGGCTGCTCGATCACGTCCTGTTCGATCAGCCGCCAGCAGGCCAGCGGCTGAAGCGCCTCGCGCGCACGCGCCAGCAGCGCGGGGCTGCTGTCAACACCAGTGTAGTCGACGGGCAGGCCGACCGCGTGCAGGAACCGAGCGAAGCGCCCGTTGCCACAGCCCACGTCCAGCACGCGCAGCGGGCGCACGGTCGGCAGGTGCGGCAGCAGGTGCTGCCACCCCGGCCACGCACTGCCCCGCGTCTGGTCGAAGGCGTCGGCCACGGTGGCGTAAAATTGGCGGTTGAGCGCGTTGAGCTGGGCGACGATACGAGGCTGCATCAGGGCGTGCGCGCGATGATTTGGACGATCTGAGCGCGGTACTCATCCAGACGCGCGTAGCGGTCGTCGGGGTGGGTCAGCTCGAGGTATTTATCGAGGTCAGCCAACGCAAGCTGATAGAACTGCCGAAGCTGCGCAGGGTTGGTCTGCCCCATCTCGATATAGGTGAAGCAGCGTTGCAGGTAAGCTAGCCCATACTCGGGGTCGGCGGCGATGGCAGCGTTGGCATCGGCCAGCGCGCGGTCATATTGGCGCAGCCCGCGGTAGAAGGCGGCGCGGTTGGTCAAAATGAGCGCGGATTGCGGCGCAATCGCCAGCGCGGCGTTCAGGTCGTCCAGCGCGGCATCGCGGCTGCCAAGCAGCGAGTGGGCGACGGCGCGGCTGTTGAGCGTCAGCGGCTGATTCGGGTCAAGCGCGAGTGAGGCGTTGAGCGCCTCCAGCGCAAGTGTCGGCTGATTGATGGCGAGGTAATACAGCGCGAGGTAGTTGAACGGCTCAACCGATTCTGGGTCGGCGGTTTTGGCTGCCTCTATGTCGGCCATGCCGTCGTCCGTTTGGCCAGCGCTCAGCCGCAGGTAGCCGCGCAGCGTCAGCGTGAGCGCGTCCTGTGGGGCCAGCAGCAGAGCGGCTTCTACATCGGCCAGCGCGCCCTCCAAGCTGGCAATTTCGATCTGAGCGCGGGCGCGCCCCAGCAGCGCGTCTAGGCTGGCGGGATCGTCGGCCAGCACCTGCGAGTACACCTCAATCGCAGGGCGGAACTGGGCACGGTCAAGCAGCGCCTGCGCCGCTGCCAGCGGGTCGGGCGGCGCTGTGGGGCTTGCGGTGGGGGTGGGCTGTGCGAGCGTAGGCCAGCCCCACGCGATCAAAAATAACAGCAGCAAGCGCAGCATCTCTAAGCATCCTGTGATGGCAGCGAGTAGTCTTCGATCATCTCAAGCGTCTCATGACTCAGCGTGGACTGCAAGTCCGTAGGCAGCCAAACGGTGAAGGTCGTGCCAACGTCGAGCGTGCTGTGAACGGTGATGATGCCGCGGTGCAGCTCAAACACCTTGCGGGCGATGCTCAAGCCCAGCCCCGTGCTGAACGGCCTTGTGACGCGGGCGGCATCGGCGCGGTAGAACGACTCAAAGATACGCGCCAAGTCATCAGGCGCGATCCCGATGCCGGTATCGCTGACGCGCACGCAGGCCACCCCAAAGATGTCGTACTCGCGCACCTGCACTTGGATCTCACCACCGGCGGGGGTATAGCTGCGGGCGTTGTCGGTCAGCCGTTGGAAGGCGTCGCGCAGGCGGGCAAGGTCGCCAAACACGAGGACGGCCTGCGGGGCGGGGTCGAAATGCCAATGACGCTCGTTGTCGCTCGGCGCAACCCCAACGGGGTACGGCATCAAATCGCCGAGGAGCTTGTTCAAGTCGATGGCGGCGATGCTGCGGTGTTCGGCCTCGGTCTCGAGCCGTGCCAGCAGCAGCAGGTCGTCCAACAATGAGACGAGCCGCCCGATCTCGTTATCGATCACCGTTTGGTGGCGCTGTTGATCGCCGCCATCGGCGATGCGTGCCATGAGGTACGCGCTGTTTTTGATGTTCGAGAGGGGGGTGCGCACGTGATGGCTGAAGTCGTCGATCATCTGGCGCAGGATGCGCGCGCGCTCCTCCTGCACCCGCAGCGCGAGCCGTTCCTCCTCGCTGCGGATGCGTTCGCTGATGTCGCGCACGACGCTCTGCAAATGCAGCGGGTTGCCCAGCGAATCGCGCACGAGGGTTGGTGTGATCTCAACCGAGATGGTGTGCCCATCCTTGTGAACCAGCCGCCGTTGGTAACTTTGGATGCGTTCACCGCGTTTGAGCCGTTCGATGACGTCGAGGCTGAGGGCTAGCTCGTCTGGATGAACAAAGTCAGATGCTCGGCTGCGCGCGAATTCTTCCGCGCTGAGGCCGAGCATCTCTAAACCGCGCTGGTTCGCGGTGACGCACGTGCCGTCGAGATTGATGATAAAAATGCCGTCGTAAGAGTGCTCGAACAACGCCTGATAGCGCAGCTCGTACTCACGGCGTTCGCGTTCAAAGTCGGTTTCTTGGCTCAAGTCGCGCACGACCATCACGTTGACACGTCGTCTGTGATAGAACTGGACGCTGGTGCGCACTTCTACCATAAATTCGCGGCCGTGGGCGCTGCGCGCTTTAAGCCGCACAAATTGCCCCTCGGGCTTGCCCCACACTTGTTCCACCAGCGGCTTGCTGTCATCGCTGGCGAAGGCCTCAATCGGCTGGCCGATGAGCTGCGCCGCAGGCAGCCCGGCCAGCGCTTCAAATGCGGGGTTGACGTTGATAACCTTACGATCCATGCCAACAATGGCCACTGGCTCAAAGTTGATTTCCATCAGCCCACGGTAGCGCTGCTCGCTTTCGAGGAGCCGCTGACGCTCGCGCAAACGCGCGTAAGTAACGACACAGATAGCCGTGCTGAAGCTGGCGTTCATGAACAGCGCCACGCCCAAGTGCGGGGCCTGCGGGATGATCACATACAACCCCAGTATGATGAGCTGGTTTAGCCCAGCCGTCAGCACCACCAAATGGAACGGAAACAGCGCCCCCACAATGAGCGTCAGCAGCGGCAGGTAGCCCAACGTCAGCACGGCCGGTTCGGCGATGTGCAGCGTCCACATGATGTAGATGGCGGCGTGCATCGTCAGCAGATAAGCCCAGCATGCCAGTTGGATGCGCTGCTGCAGCACCAATGCAAACACGCCTGCCAAGAGCGCGGCAAACAAGATCATGGGGCGCACATCAAACGCAATGTGCGTAAAGACGAGAAGCCGCATGACGATGACCGCCAGTATGCCGAAGATCGACCACGCCACGACCGATGCCAAACGACGCGCCTGCGCATGTGTTTCATCGTCACTGATGGCATCCAGCGGCTTCGTGACCCTGCGCCACAGAGAAAGAATTCGCTGATGCCAGTGGGTGATCATTGTAAGGCGTTCCTCAATCACGCTTTGTAATAGGTAATGACGATTATAACATGCATCTGCGCGGGGGATTCTGTTATAATCCTCTCATCTAGGGGTCGTCGTTTACATAAGGAGACGTATCAGATGACTGCACCGGCGCTGAACCTCAGCACGATTGAATCCTACCTCGGAGACAAAGCCGAGTACTTGCTCGGCCACACCTGCGAGACTATCTCGAAAGACCTGCTCCACCTCCCCGGCCCGAACTACATCAACGACGTGCTGCTGCAAAGCGACCGCACCCCGCAGGTGCTGCGCAGCTTCGGCCAGATTTTGAACACGGGGCGGCTGGCCGGGACGGGCTACGTGTCAATTCTGCCGGTCGATCAAGGCATCGAACACAGCGCGGGCGCGTCCTTTGCCCCCAACCCGGCCTACTTTGACCCTGAGAACATCGTCAAACTGGCCATTGAAGGCGGCTGCAACGCCGTCGCCAGCACCTTTGGCGTGTTGGGCGCGGTCGCGCGCAAGTACGCCCACAAGATCCCCTTCATGGTCAAGATCAACCACAATCAACTGCTGACCTACCCCAACCAGTTCGACGAGATCATGTTCGGCACGATCAAGCAGGCATGGGACATGGGCGCGGTGGCCGTCGGCGCGACGGTCTACTTTGGCAGCGAGGAGAGCAACCGCCAGATTCAAGAGGTGAGCGAGGCCTTCGCCTACGCCCACGAGCTGGGCATGGTGACCGTCCTGTGGTGCTACATGCGCAACCCGCAGTTCAAGGTCAACGGCGTGAACCACGAGACCGCCGCCGACCTAACCGGCCAAGCCAACCACCTCGGCGTGACGATTGAAGCCGACATCATCAAGCAGAAGCTGCCCACCCACAACGGCGGCTTTAAGGCGCTCAACACCGGCGGCAGCAGCTATGGCAAACTCGACGAGCGCATCTACACCCACCTGACGAGTGACCATCCGATCGACCTGACCCGTTACCAACTGGCCAATGGCTACATGGGGCGGATCGGCCTCATCAGCAGCGGCGGCGCGAGCGGCGCGAACGACTTCGCTGAGGCGGTTGAAACGGCCGTCATCAACAAGCGGGCGGGCGGCATGGGCCTCATCAGCGGGCGCAAGGCCTTCCAACGCCCGATGAGCGAAGGCGTGAAACTGCTGCACGCCATCCAAGATGTGTACCTCTCGCCTGAAGTGACCATCGCTTGACGCCTGCCAACTTCTGGCATAAACAGCCCCCGCCTCGCATGGTGGGGGCTGTTGTGTTCTGTGCCTGCTAGCCGGCCATTCGCATCCCTTCACCCCCTGCTTATCTTGCTCTGCTACCATCCTGTGTGAAGCATTTCACGAGGACTTTGGGCATGTGGCGTATTGTGATCTTGGGTGTTGGGTTGGCCGCGGTGACGCTGTTCGGCTTTTCATTGGTGAACGTGAGCGGTGGCAGCGACATCAGCACGCGCGCGGTGATTCAAGCCCCGGCCGCCAGCATTGACGGCTTCACGCGGGCTTTGGAGCCGCTCGATTGGCAGTTCCCGCTCAACTTTGGCCAACACCCCGACTTCCAAACCGAGTGGTGGTACTACACCGGCAACCTCACCGCCGAGACAGGCGAGGAATTCGGGTTTCAATTCACGATCTTCCGCCGTGCCATCGCGCCGACCGCGCCCGACAGCCCCAGCGAGTGGCGCAGCAATCAGATCTACATGGCGCATTTCACCGTTAGCGATCTAACTAACGGGCAGTTCTTCCATGAAGAGCGCTACAGCCGCGCGGGCGATGGCCTTGCGGGCGCGACGGTCGATCCGGTATACCGCGTCTGGTTGGAGGATTGGCAGGTGCGGGCGCTCAACGACGAAGCCACCCTCACGCGGATCATCGCCAACGCGGCCGATTTCGGCGTTGACCTCACGCTGGAGCAGGTCAAGCCGCCCGCGCTGCAAGGCTACCGCGGCCTCTCGCCCAAGAGCGCTGAGCCGGGCAACGCCAGCCACTACTACACCCTCTCACGCTTGCTGACCGACGGCACGATTACCCTCGGCGAGCGCACCTACACCGTGACCGGCCTCTCGTGGAAAGACCACGAGTTCAGCACCAGCGCGCTGGGCGAGGGCGCGCAGGGCTGGGACTGGTTCGCGCTCATCTTCGACGACGGCACGGAGATGATGGTCGGCAAGATTCGCCTTGTGGACGGCGGGCGCGAGCCAGCCTTCGGCGGCCTGTTCATCTTCGCGGATGGCAGCACGCAGTACCTGCCATCGTCCGACTTCACCATCACGCCAACCGACACGTGGACAAGCCCGCACACGGGCGCAACCTACCCCAGCGGTTGGATCATCGAAGTCGACAGCGGCGAGGTTCAACTCACCCTCACGGTCACCCCTGCCATGCGCGATCAAGAGCTGCACGGCTCCGACATCGCCTACTGGGAGGGCGCGATCCGCATCACTGGCGACAAGACCGGCGTCGGCTATGCTGAGCTGACCGGCTATGTCGACACGATGCAGGGGCGCTTCTGAGCTGTGCCCACGCTGGAGGTAATCTGCGCCAGCGTTGAGGATGTGCGCGCAGCCGTCCGCGGCGGCGCAGAAAGCCTTGAGCTGTGCGCTGCGCTGGAGGTAGGCGGCCTGACCCCGCCGCTGGCGTTGGTGCAGGCCGCGCGTGACCTTGCGCTGTGCCATCTCAACGTGCTGGTGCGCCCGCACGCCGCCAGCTTCGCCTATGATGCCGCCGACCGCGACCACATCTTCAACATGATCGACCACGCGCGCGCGCTGGGCGTGGACGGCGTAGTGTTCGGCGCGCTGACCGCTGACGGCACGCTCGACCTGCCGCTGATGCAGCAGGCGGCGCAGGCCTGCGGCGGCCTCACACTCACCATGCACCGCGCGCTCGACGTGATGCCCGACCCCGACACGGCGCTGATGCAGCTCGTGGGCGTGGCGCGGCGCTTGCTCACCAGCGGGGGCGCGCCGGATGTGGCCACTGGCGCTCAACGGCTCGCGCGGTGGGTGCAGGCGTGGGGGCAGACCTACCAGATCGCGGCGGGCGGCGGCGTGACGCTGGCCAACGCAGCGCAGATCGCGCGCCAGACGCGGGCGCACCAGATTCACGTGGGGCGGGCCGCTCAACGCAGTGGGCGCGTTTCCTCTGAGTTGGTGCGGCGGTTGCGCGCCTCCATCGCAACTTTTGACCGCCCGACTGTGTTGTAAGTCACAATGCTCGTAAAGATATAAACAACAAGGATGCCATGACCGACTCTGTTTCACCTGCCCCTCCGCCGCTTGATGACCCCGCTTCCCCCGCTGCGTCCACAGCGCAGGCCACCCCTTCGTCAGCACGCAGCGGCGGCGCGCGCGGCTACCTCTACCTCTTGGCGGGCTGCTTCGGCACGCTCGTCTTGATCGTGGGGGTGCTGGCGGCGGCGCTGTTTGCGGCTGGCTCCACGTTGAACAACTTCATCGCGGGCGTGGGCGATTTGTTCCGCGGTGGAGGGCGCGCCCCTGACCTGCGCGGCTTCACCGTGCCCGATGTGGAGCCGTTCACCATGCTCAGCGCGCTGACGACCCTCAGCTACAACTACTCCGGCACGGTGGGCGTCTCTACGGACATGCCGGGCGCGCTGCAAGCGCTCTACGGGACGAGTCAGGTGCTCGTCGCCGTCGGCAGCGTCGAGGCGGGTGTTGACCTCTCGCGCTTGACCGCTGACAGCCTCGCCTATGATGAAGCCACGCGCACGCTCACGATCACCCTGCCGGGCGCGACCATCACCAACTGCTACCTCAACGAGCAGCAGACTTTCGTTGCCCAGCGCACGAGCGGCCCCATGGCCCCCGATAACGCCCAACTCGAGACGCAGGCGCGCCGCATAGCCATCGCGCAGTTCCTCGCGCAGGCGCAGGAGAGCGACCTGCTGGGTGAGGCGCAAACCCGCGCTGAGACCCTCGTCCGCCAGTTTGGGCAGGCGCTTGTCTCACAAGCCGGGCAGGCCGTCACGGTTGAAGTCGTCAGCGCCCCGCCAGATCGGGAGACGCTGCCGCCCACCTGCCGCGGCTGAGCCTTACCCCACGCGGAAGGTGTGCCGCCGAACGGTGGTGTGCTGCGCGGTCACCTGCACAACGCTGAAGCCGGGCTGGAAGGCTGGGTCGCTGATGACCTCGTTGAAGTCGGCTGTGGGGTAGCCCATGAAGCTGCACCACGACGAGCTGCCCGCGCTGTAGAGCACGCCGTCGCGCAGCACGTCGAACGTCTGGTGGATGTGGCCGTGGAACACGCCGCGCAGCCGGTCGCGGGCTTGGCGCGCTGCTGCGTGAAAGGCCTCGCCGTTGCGCGTCCCCATAAACTCGTCAAACCAGCGCACACCGACCGGCACGATGTTGTGGTGCACGGCGATCACCAGCGGGCGCTCGTCATCCGCGCTGCACTTTGCTTCTAACCATGCTATCTGCTCGTCAGGGATGCGCCCAGCCGGGTGCTCGTGCGGCTCCACCGCGTTGCTGTCCACCAACAAGAGCTGCACCCCATTGATCTCGTGCTCGCTGAAGGGGAAGGCCTGCGGGGCCGCTGCGCCTTGCAGCGTGGTCTGCACAGCGGCGCGGTCGTCGTGGTTGCCCGCCACGTAAAGCACGGGCGCTTTGAACTGCGCGAACAGCTCAGCGATGCCCGCGTAGACCTCAGGGAAGGGGTCATAGGCGATGTCGCCGGTGTGCAGGATAAAATCAGGGGTGAAGGGCAGCGCGTTGATTTCCTCGATCAAGCGGCGCACGCCCGCCAGCGGCGGGTGCGGCGCGTAGGGCTTCTGGTAGCTCTCGTCGAAGGTGATGTGCGTGTCGGAGATGTGGACGAACGTCAGCATAGCGCTCCCTCGGTTAGCTGCGGATGATCTCCGCGATGACCTCGGCCTCAGCCGTGTTGCCCACTTGGTCGAACACGACCGCGGTGAAGCGCTCTATGCCGGGCTGAGTGATGCGGAACTCCACGCCGTAGGGCCACTCGCGGTCAGTGGCGATCAGCATGCCGTTGTGGTAGAACTCGACACGGCTCACGGCGAGGTTGTCGCTCACGTTGGCCACAATCGGGATCACGGCGTCGGTCGGCATGCGGAAGATCTGGCCCGGTTCGCCCGCTTGCAGTGTGATCGTCGGCGGCACGTTGTCGACGGTCACTTGCACAAAGTCGCTGTCGCGGCTGCCATCGGCGAAGATGGCGGTGAGCTGCAAGGTGTAGATGCCGTCCAGCCCTGTCGTGTCCCATAGGCCGAGGCTGACGCCGGGCGTGAACTCGGTCTGCGGATCGCCGATGTTGAACCAGCGGGCGGGGTTCAGCCCCTGCCCATACGAGAGCTGAAGCTGGCGCAGCCGCTGATTGGACAGATCGACCGAGCCGCGCACGTCCACCACGCCGCCCACATAGGCGAAGTTGGCGGGGACGAACAGCTCCACCGAGCGCAGCAGGTTGGGGCGGCTGGCGGTGTCGTAAGCGTCGGGCGGCAGCGGCATGTTGTTGGCGCGCCACCAGTCCATCGCCACGGTCGGCGGGATGAAGTAGAGCGTGTCGAGCTGGAGGTTCACCGGCGTGTAGGCGGTGGCGCGGGTGCGCGTCTGGCTGTTGAGGGTGATGCGCTGCCAAAAGTTATCCGTCTGGAAGGGGGGGACTTGGCGCAGGAACACCTCGGTGTAGTGCGGGCAGTCCACCTCTGGGCGCGGGATCATGCCGCTGCGCTCACAGACGACATATTCGGCCACGCCGGGGGGCTGCGCCCACGTTTGGATCGGCAAGCCAGCAGATTCGTGCGTGTAGCGCGTCAGCGCCTGCCAGATCACCGCTGCTCCCTGCTGGCCGTCCAGCGCCAGCGTGAGCGGCAGGTCGTCGCTGCGCCCGAGGTGGACGGCGACCAAGCGCTGCGGTGTGTAGCCAATCGTCCAGTCGTCGACGCGGTCGCTGCTGGTGGCCTGCACGACCGCGGCGGGCCGCCCGGGGTCGAACAAGCTCACGTCGCGGTTGAGCGTGGCGCGGCGCGTGGCGTTGTCGCTCAGAATGTGGTTGATGAGGTAGCTGAAGTCCTCGCCGAGGATGTTGGTGCGGCTGAGGAAGCGCGTGCGGTCGTCGTACTCCCATAGGACGTTGCCCGCCGCATCCTCGATCTTCAACACGGCCACGGGGTTGCGCGCGCGGAAGCCGCGCGCGATCGGCTCGGCATCCACGCCGATCATGAAGCCCTGCGCCGCAAACACCGAATAAGCGTAGGCCATATCCAACACGCTGACTTGCCCGCCGCGCTCCAACAGCGAGAGGTCATACACCCCCTCGTTCAGGCTGTTGAGGCCGACGACGTGGGCGCTGGCGAGGATGCGGCTGATGCTGCGGCTGTCGGCTACGCCCACCATCGGCGGCAGCAGCCCCGCTGCCATCGCCTGTCGCAAGTTGATCGGCCCGCGATACACGCCGTCGGCGCTCACGGGTTGGTAGATCAAGCCCTCGGCGCGCCCGGGGAAGGGGCGCGGGAAGTCGTAGACCATCGTCGCGGGGGTGAACTCGCCGCTGCGGAAGCCCTCCAAGTAGACGAACGGGGCCAGCGCCCCCGCCGGTTGATGCCGATAGCCGGTCACGTCGCCCACCATTGCCAAGATTTCGCCGCTGGCCACGTCCAACGTGAGCAGCGCGCCGCTGTCCGGCAGGGTGGCGCGGTTGACGTTCACGGGGCTGGCCAGCAGCGCCGCCGTGAAGCACGGCTCGCCCGTCAGGGTGAGCGTGTCGGTCGGGCGTTGGCCGTTCAACTGGGCGAGGTGCGCCCGCAGCGCGCACTCGCTTTGCAAGTAAAGCGGCAGGTCGAGGGTGGTGGTGATGCGCAGCCCGCCGCGGCTCACCAACTGGGAGCCGTTCAAGCCGTTGTAGGTCAAAATTTCTTGAGCTTGGCGGCGCGCGTAGAGCGCAAACTCCGGCGCGATGAGCGGCTCGAGCAGGCTGCGCGTGCTGAGCGGCGTCAAACGGCTGGAGGCGGCTTCAAAATCGCGCTGCGAGATCATATCCGCTGCGAACATCGCCCGCAATAGGTCGGCTTGGCGGCCGCGCGCGGCCGTCTCATTGTTGAAGGGGTTGTAACGCGGCTCCAGCGCAATCGGGACGAGCAGCGCCGTCTCGTCGAGCGTGAGTTCGGCGGCGCTCTTGTCGAGGTAGACGCGGGCGGCGGCTTCAATGCCGTAGGCGTCGCTGCCGTAGTAGGCAGTGTTGAGATACCACTCCAGCAGGGCGCGCGGGGTGTAGCGGCGGTTCAGCTCGCTGATGAAGGTCAAGCGCAGCAGCGGCGCGTCTAGGCCGCTGCGGCTGACCAGCGGCAGCAGCGCGTTATCGACCAGCCGCGCCGTCAGCGAGTTATCGGCCACGCCCACGCCCCACAGCGCATAGTTCCACAGCGCCCCCAGCGTCAAGAGGGGGTCAAAGCGGCTCTCCTCGAGGAAGCGCCGGTCTTCCATCAGCAGGGTCGCTTGCAGCACATGGCGCGGCAGTGTGTCGAGGTCGATCCACGCGCGGCTGCGCCCCAGCGGGTCGCTCACGCTCAGCAGCAGGGTTTGGCCAGTGCGGTCGTAGAGCTGGGTGGCGCTGCTGGCGGCGTCCATGTAGACCGTGTCGGCAGGGCTGGGCAAGACGGCCACCGCTCGCAGATACAGCCAGCCGCTCACCGCCAGCACGCTGGCCACGGGCAGCACCACGAGCAGCAGCAGCAGCCCGCCGATCAAGCCGCCCCACAGCCGGTTCTTGTGGGCGGCGTGGCGCTGGCGCTGTTTGCGATTGCGCCGCCGCCGGATGATATGCGCGACCGAAGTCGTCATGGGGACGAGGTCGGCTCTGGGCAGCCCATCGTGAGCGGCGTGCCCCACTGGTCAGGGCAAGCGTCCTGATCGTCGGGGATGCCGTCGCCATCTCGATCTGAGACGGTGGGGGTGGGCGGCGGCGGCGTGTTGGTGGGCGGCGGGCAGCCTTGGAACTGCGGCAGGCCGGGCACGTCTGGGCAGAGGTCTTGGCTGTCGATGATGCCGTCGCCGTCGCGGTCAGAGGGCAGCGGGCAGCCTTGATTCGACGCCGGGCCGGCTTGGAACGGGCACTGATCGATGTGATCGGGGATGCCGTCGCCGTCGCTGTCCACGATGGGGATGTTGGTGGCGGTGGGCAGCGGGCAGCCTTGATTGCTGGCCGGGCCGGGCGCATTCGGGCACATGTCGAGGTGGTCAGGCACGCCGTCGCCGTCGCTGTCGCGGATCGGCGTAAGCGTCGGGGCGGGCGTGTCGGTCGGCGGGATGAACAGGGTCGGCACTGGCGTGCGGATCGGCAGGAATTGGCCGGGCGTGGGCAGCAGCGGGCTAAGCGGGGTGAAGGTCGCAAACGCCGTTGGGAACCCCAGCGGCGTGTTGGTTCCGCGGTTCATGCCGAGCGGCGTCCACGTCGGGCTGACGCTGCCGCTGCCCTGCGCGGTAGCTGTCTGCGTAAAGCGCTGCTGGGCGCTGCGGTCGGGCGCAGTTGCCCAAACGCCGATGCCCAACGCATAAAATGGCAGCGTCCCCAAGATGATGAGGAACAACACCCCGCGCAGCACCGTTCGATTGCTTCCGATCATATCTGAGCTTCCTTACTCTTGCGCCCCACCTCTATCTTAAGGGCTTTTGTGCGGACTGCAAGGCAGCAGCCGCCTGCGCTGGGCACTGCTTGTAAAGGATGCCGAAGGAACAGGCCGCGCCGGACGAGGCAGGCCACGCCCCTACTGTCTACTTCTTGAAGGCCTCACCCCGGAACCTTCGGTTCCTGCCCCTCTCCGGTAGAGAGGGGCAGCTGTGCCCCCTACGATTCGCCGCCTCATCCCCTGCGGGCGCGCTGTTCGCCCGCGCTGTGGTGTATACTTGGCAAAGGCGTCAAGCATCCCAAGAGCTTGCCGCGGCAGAAGCCCAACTCGTCCAACGTCCAACAGTGCTGCGATCATCCACCATGACCAACCCCGATCAGCCCACTATCCCCGCGCAGAGCGCCGCCGAACCGCTGCAAGAGACGATGCCGATGCGAGGCGTGCCGTTGGCTGCGTCGACCGTGCCGGTGCAGCCTGCCCAGCGCCCCGCCGCCACCCCCTATGTGCCGCCTGCGCTGCCGACGCAGCCAGCACCGCGCCCGCGTGCGCTGCCGCCGCGTCG
>JBDNCV010000108.1:0-13600 GCA_046719465.1 Anaerolinea sp. | reverse complement strand
CCGCAAGGAAGCGCCGCATCATGATCCTTGCCAACATCGCCCACGACATCCGTTCTCCCATTGGCTTATCGATCAGCGCCTTGCAGACAATCCGCGAGGGGTCGTTCGGCGCGCTGACAGATCGTCAAATCACATGGCTTGACCGTGTCTTGGAATCGCTCGATCACGCCATCAGCTTAACGGGGGATGTGTTCGACCTGACCAAAGCGGAGCTTTCTGGCCTGCAAATCAACCTTGAACCTACCGATATGCACCGCTTCATGGTGCACCTCAGCCAGCTTGGCGAGGGGATCGACTGGTCGCCGAACGTCGTCTTTGAGACGCGCATCCCGTCCAATTTGCCGCAGCTCACGATTGACGCCACGCGCATTCAGCAGGTGGTGTTCAACCTGCTGTCGAACGCGCAGCGCTTCACCGTGAATGGACGGGTGCTGCTGTATGCCGAACGCCATGAACATGACCTGCTCATCGGCGTGCGTGATTCTGGGATCGGCATCCCACCGCACCAGCGTGAGACCATCTTTGAACGCTTCAGCCAAGGCGAACAAGACACCGACGCGCGCTTCCGTGGGACGGGGTTGGGGCTGGCCATCTCGAAAGAGCTGGTGCTGCTGCATGGGGGGCGCATCTGGGTTGAGTCGGAAGTCGGCCAATATAGCGACTTCAAGTTCACGCTGCCGATCACGTCGAAAACGCGCTCACTGAGTGGGGCGCGCTAACGCTGCCGGAACCACTCCCACGTGCGGGCGAGGCCTTCAGCGACGGGCACTTGCGGGTCGAAGCCCAACAGACGGCGCGCCTTCTCGTTGTTGCAGAAGGTGATGGGGGGGTCGCTCGGTGGGGTGGGGACGGCGCGCGTGTTCAAGCGACGGCCGGTAAGTTCCTCGATGATCTCCACAAACGCGCGCATGCGGATGGGGCTGCCTAACCCCAGATTGATCACCTCATAGCCCAGCGGCGTGTGCAGCGCTTGCACGATCCCAGCGACGGTGTCATCGACGTATGTCCAATCGCGGGCGAGTTCCCCGTCGTTGAACAGCAGCACTTCCGCGCCGGTTTGGCTGGCGTGCAGCAGCTTCATCGGCATCATGTCGGGGCGGCCATACGGCCCGTAGACGTTGAACAAGCGCAGCACGGTTACCTGCATCCCGTGCAGGTGGTGATAGGTGTGGCCGAGCAGCTCTGCGGCGCGCTTGGTGGCGGCGTAGGGGGTGAGGGGACGGTCGGCGCTGTCGGTCTCAACAAAGGGCAAGATGTTCGTCTCCCCATAGACAGAGGAGGTGCTGGCCATGACGAACAGCTCCACGCGGCGCTGGCGGGCCGCCTCCAGCATGTGCAGCGTCCCCATGATGTTCACCGCGCCGTAGACCTCAACTGGCGTAGCGCTGCGCACGCCTGCCATGGCGGCCATGTGGGCCACGCGGTGGATGGGCAGCACCGCAAACGCCCGCGCCACGTCGTCAGGGTGGCGCAGATCACCCTCCACAAGGTGGACGCGCTCAACGGGGCGCAGCCGCGCCACGTTGGCGCGCTTGAGGGCGGGGTCGTAGTAGTCATTGAAGTTGTCGAGCAGCACGACGCTGTGCCCTTGATCGAGCAGGGCTTGTGCCAGCGTGCTGCCGATGAACCCTGCGCCGCCCGTGATGAGTACGTTCACACGTTGATCCTTGGATGGGTCTAACCACGGCCTGAGCATATCGAAGCGGGCCAAGGCTGTAAATGCTGGGGTTGAGGGTGGTTCACTGGGCCTGCCGCGTCAAAAATGCGCGGATGTGCGCGTAAACGCGCGGTCGATCTTCTTCTAGCCCGTGCGATAAGCCATCGAACAGCATCACTTCACCTTGTGGGAGCAGGCGTTGGAAGCGATCAACAGCGCGCCACGGGTCGAAGGTGTGGTCTTGTGCCCCCATGATGAGGCAGACCGGGGCCTCCAAACAGCGGATTTGCGCATCGCGCAGCACCGGTACGCGCCCTTCGATGCGATAGTGCTGCATGTTCATGAACACGCGCACCTCATAGGGGGTGGGGTGGTGGTTGGGGGCGCTGGTGAGGCGAATCATGGCGCGGGCGCGCGCCTCGGGGGTGCGGTAGAGCAGGGCAGGGGCCATGCGCAGCAGCAGACGATAATCGACCGGCACGAGGCCCGCACAGCTCAGCAGGGTGGCGCTTTGGATGCGCTCGGCGGCCACCTCCGCAAGGCGGAAGATGAGCCATCCCCCTTGTGAAAACCCGATGTGGTGCGCCTGCGGCAGTTCCAGCCCATCGATAACGTCGAGCGTCCATTCGCTGTGGGCAGACGAGCGCTTGTTGGGGCGATTGGGCGCGCTGCGCCCTTGATTGCCGATGGTGTCCACCGCAAACAGCTGGTAATCAGGCGCGAGCAGGTTCATCAGCTCGCACCACATGGTGAGGTTGACGTTCATCCCATGCCACAGCACGACGGGCGGCTGGCCGACTGTTCCGCTGACGACGACGTGGGTGAACCCGTGGCGAGTAGAAATATAGCGGCTTTCGTAGGGGACGCAAAGCGTGCCAAGCGCGGCGTCATAATCCCGCATAGCAGTTTCATAAGCTGCGTTGCTGCGGTAGAGCGGGTGGGTGCGGGGTTGAGCGGTGGCGGCGCGCCACCTAATCGAGTGCCTCAAAGCGGCCCCACTGGCGATGAAAGTACAGCAGCGGCGCGTGATCGTCTTGGGCGTGGGCGGCCAAGACCTCGCCCACAAAGATCGTGTGGTCGCCGCCTTCACAGCGGTGTTTGACGCGGCAGTCGAGCCACCCTGCCACGTCGGGCAGGAGGGGGCAGCCTGTGACCGCGGTAGCGGTAGCCAGCCCGTCAAAGCGGTTAGTGATGTGCGGGTAGACGCCCGCAAAACGCTTGCCGATCTCGGCTTGGCTGGCGCTCAAGATGTTCACCGCAAAGACGCCGCTGGTTGTGATCACCTGATGCGTGAACAGCTTCTGCGCAAGGCAGACCAAGATCAAGGGCGGATCTATTGAAACGCTGTTGAAAGCGCTGGCCGTGATGCCGATGGGCGTCCCCTCGTGTAGGGTGGTGACGACGGTCACCCCGCTGGCCCAATGCGATAGAACGTGCTTGAAAGTCGGTGCGTCGATCATGCCACAGCTCGCTTACAGGTCAACCACGGCGCTAACTTCGATTTCCACCAGCAGGCGTGGGTCGATCAGCGCTGCAACTTGCAGCATGGTGCAGGCTGGTTTGATCTGGCCGAATACCTCCCCGTGCACAGCGCCCACCTGTTCCCAGTGGCTGATGTCCGTGAGGTAGATGCGCGTGCGTGTGACGTGCTCAAGCTGCGCTTCAGCCGTCTGCAAGGCGTGACGAATCTTCTCGAAGATGAAGCGGGCTTGGGCGGCGGCATCCCCCTCGCCAACCACCTCGCCAGCGCTGTTGACGGCGGTCGTGCCTGCTACCTCGACGATGTGGCCAACGCGCACGGCCCGCGCATAGCCCACGCTTTCTTCCCATGTAGTGCCGCTGAGGATGACTTGCCGTTTGAGCAAAGGCGCTGTCCTTTTTCAATGAGTCACAGCGTTAACTGTACCACATTCCGCCGTGTGCTCACACCGAGATGAAGACAATCGCCAGCAGCGCCAGCGCCACCCCCACGCCTTGCAGCCGGTTGAGCCGCTCATGCAGCAGCAGCGCCGCCATGAACACGGTCACCGCGGGGGCCATGTTGACGAGCACCGCTGTCACGTCGAGTCGGCCGCCTTGCACTGCTAGGGTGAACAAGATCACACCGCCGCCGTTGAGGATACCCGTCACGGCAACCAGCGGTAAGTCCGGCTTGCGGACGAAGTAGGGCTGCTTGCGGATCGTCGCAAAGAGGAGGTTGGTGGCCATGCTCGTCAGGCGCAGCACCACCAGCGCAAAGAAGGTTGAGGTGGTGGTCGCTTGGCTGATGATGGTGAACACAATACCGGTGATGCCGCCGACGGCCAGCGGAATCCAGAGCGCTTGCCAGTCGAGACCGCTCAGGCTGCCGCCGCCGGCGATCAACCACACCGCGATCAGCGCCACGATGAACCCCGCGATGGTCAGCGCCTCAGGCAGCCCCTGCGTGCTGAGCGTGAACAGGATTGGCACGGCGGCCGTCACCGCCGCCGAGGCAGGCGCGATCATGCTCATCTTGCTGATGGCCAGCCCGTATAGAAACAGGTTGATCCCCACTGCGCCGATCACCCCAGCAAAAGCCAGCGCCAGCGCTTCTGCTGCAGTGGGGAGCGGATCGTTGGTGAGTATGCCCAGCGCAACGAACATCACTGCGCCGAAGAACTGCGACATCACCAGCACGGTGAAGGTGGCATAGCGCCGCGAGGCAATGCCGCCTGTGTAGTCGCTGATGCCGAACGCGACTGCTGCTGCCAAGCCCAGCAAGATGGATCCCAAACTGTCCACAAGGCCCCCTGTTAGATGGTGAGTAAGATGATCGCCGCCAGCCCCAACCCCACGCCGACGCGCTGCGGCCATTGCAGCCGCTCGCCCAGCAGCAGCGTGGCCAGCAGCACCGTCATCGCGGGGTAGAGCGCGGTCAGCACGCTGGCGATGTCGAGCCGCCCCACCTGCGCCGCCAGCACGAAGAAGATGTTGCCCGCCGCATCCCCGATGCCTGCAAGGATGACCAACAGCGCATCGCGCCGCGGGACGAAGGGCGAACGCCCCGCACGCCGCGCCAGCAGCAGCACCAGCGGCAGCGACACGCAGCGCAAGGCGAGCAGCGGGTAGAAGGTGCTGATGCGGGTTGCCTCGCTCAGCAGGATGAACAACAGGCCAAACCCGCTCCCTGCGATGACCGGCAGCCGCAGGTCGCCCCATTGGATGCGCTGCGCGCTGGCCCCGCCGCTGATCAACCAGACGGCCACCGGCGCGATCACAAAGCCGAGGAGGGTAGTGGCGTTGGGCAATCCCAGCGTGACGAGGCCGAACCCCACCGGCAGCACCGCCGCCACCACGCCCGACACCGGCGCGACCAGCGCCATGGATTGTGAGGCAAGGCCGCGATAGAGCGCCAGCAGCGCTGTGATGCCTACCACGCCCGAGGCCGCGCCGATTGCCAAGTCGCGCATGGGTGGGAAGGGATCTTGGGTGATGGCCGCCAGCAGTAGGTAAAAGGGGACGCTGGCCGCCTGCGATGTGAAGACAACCGTCAGCGCGGTGCTGCGCTTGCTGGCGAATCCACCCAAAAAGTCGCTTGTGCCATACGAAGCCGCCGCGAGTAAGCCAAAGGCGACCGCTAAAAAGGCAGCATCCACACGATGAACTTTCAGTTAGCGAGAAGAATGCCTAACTATAATCAGCGCAGGTGTGGCGTGACCAGTGCCAGTCAGACCACGCGCGCCAGCACCGCCTCCCGCGTGAGGTCTTGCGCGTCGGGCCTAAGGCCGAACGTCAGCGCCCAGCCGACCTCATAGCCGCCCTCAGAGAAGGCGATAGCAGGGGGCATATAGCCATACCAGCCTTGCGCGTAGGTGACGAGCATCGGGCAGCGCACCCCGCGCGCTTGCAGCAGGCGGCGCAGCAAAACGGCATCCTCGGCGAAGGTTTCGACGGGGTGCGTCACCAACAGCGCGTCGCCGATCCTCAGCAGGGTGATCGGCAGCGGCACTTGGCCCCCGTGAATTTCGGGCAGCAGCGCGCCGTAGCCCTCAGGCAGGTGTTGGCCGCTGGTGGGCGTGCCCACGTCGACGATGAACGACTGCGCGTGAAGCGCGGCCTCGGCCTGTGTCGCAATGCTGCGGCTGACGTGCATGATCTCCGCGGCGACGGCTAGGCCGTGTTCTTCCGCTTCCTCAAACGTGCCGCCGGTGCGGTCGCCGATGTTTCGCGCGGGGTCGCCTGCATAGAGGTGGGAAATGTCCCCCAGCGCGTCGACGCGGGCATCGGCAGCGAGCATGGCCTGCACGCGCGGGGTAAGGGGGTTCATATCGCCGGCCCCGCCGAGGCTGATCAGCGCGACGCTGTGTGGATAGGCGGCCTCCAACGCGCGGGCGGCGTAGCCCGCCCAATCGCCGCTCGCCAGCAGGTTATCCGGCCCCAAGACGACGGTATGACAGGCGAAGTTGCCAAAGTGGGCGATGGGCTGGCCGTCGACGTCATCGACGCGGATCACGCCCACGCAAGGATCGACCGGGCGCTCCAACCAGCGGCGGTTGATGCTGCGCCCGTGCAGCGCCCCCAACCCCGCGCCCACGCGCGCAGGCTGCTGCCGTTCATGAGCGGTGACTAGCGCGCGCACGATGACAGCCGCCGGTGGCTCATGCCAGTCGGTGGGCATGTGAAGGGCAGGGGCGCTGTGGGTGTGCGTCGTGTAGATTAGGATATGGTCGGCAGGGATGCCGGTCTGCGCGCTGACCTGCTGGCGCACGGCGTTCACGAACACGGCGGGCACGATGCAGGCCTCCACAGCGCAAATTGCAAGGCTGAGCTGCTCGTTCGAAAGCACCAGCGCCCGCGCGTGCAGCTCATCATGCACGCCCGCCACGCCGCCTACACGGTTGAAGTAGCCGATCATTTCCGCCCCCATGCGCGGGTACAGCGTCTCTTTGGCGATGCCTGCTTGCAGCATATGCTATCCTTTCAGCCCGCTAAGCGTGATCCCTTGCACGAAGTAGCGCTGCGCCGCGAGGAAGATCACCAACATCGGGATGATCAAGATGCACGAGGCCGCGGCGATCAGCACGTAGTTGGTGCTGTGGGTCTCTTGGAACTTGGTCAGCCCCAGCGCGATGGGCCGCAGATGCTCACTCTGGATGACGACCAGCGGCCACAGCAGGTTGTTCCAGCTTTCAAGGAAGGTGAACATCCCCAACGCTGCCAGCGGGGACTTGGCCAGCGGCAGCACTACGTTCCAATAGATGCGGAACTCACTCGCGCCATCCATGCGGGCAGCCTCCAACAAGTCCTCCGGCAGCGTTTCGATGAACTGCCGCATGAAGAAGATGCCGAAGGCACTCATCATCCCCGGGATGATCAGGGCGGTGTGGCTGTTCAGCCAACCAAAGTCGCGCATCAGCACGAACAGGGGGATCAGCACGACGTGGAACGGGATCATCATGGTGGCCAGCACAAATAGAAACAGCAGGTTCTTGAACGGGAAGTGATAACGCGCGAAGCCATAGCCCGCGAGGCTGCAAAAGAACAAGTTCAGCGCCGTCGTCGTCAGGCCGATGTAGAGGCTGTTAAGGAAGTAACGGGCGAAGGGCGCGGTGTTCCACGCCTGCGCATAGTTCTCAAAGCGCAGCGCATCCGGGATCCACTGGATCGGTACGGTGAAGATCTGCGCGGGCGTTTTGAACGAGGCGCTGACCATCCAGATGAGCGGGATGCACACCACAAGGCCGCCTAACAGCAGCAGCAAGTGGAGCAGCGCGCGCCCCGCGATGAACCCCACTGGTTTCGCTGTCGTCATGAAACGTCCCTCCGGTTGCGCAGCAGGATGAGTTGAATCAGCGTGAGGGTGAGCAGGATGGCGAACAGAATCATGGCGGCGGCGGCGGCCCGCCCATAGCGCAGGTGTGCGAAGGCTTCTTGATAGATATACAGCCCCAGCACGTTGGTAGAATCCAACGGGCTGCCCTGTGTGATGAGCAGTTGATAGACGAAGCTTTGAAAGGCGGTTAAGAAGGTGACGATCACCACGAAGATCATCGTTGGGCGCAGCAGCGGCAGCGTCACAAAGCGGAAGGCCTGCACGCCGGTGGCTCCGTCCACTTTGGCTGCATCATAGTACTCCGTTGGAATGTTTTGCAGGCCGGTCATGAAAATGATCATATAGTAGCCGAACACGCGCCATACCGAGACGATCACAACCGCCAGCGGCGCATAGGTGGTGCTGGTGAGCCATGGGAGGGACTGCCCCGTAATTGGTTGGAGCAGGCCGTTGGCCATTCCCTCGGGGTGGAAGATCAGCCGCCAGACGATGCTGATGACGGTCTCGCTCAGCACGACGGGCACAAAGTACAGCGTGCGATAGAACGCGCGCCCACGGAACGGCTGCACAAACACCAGCGCCAGCATCAGCCCGATGATCCACACAGGCACAGCAAACGATACGACATACGAGAAGGTGTTGCGCAAGATGAGCTGAAAGCGCGGGTTGTTCAGCAGGAACTCGTAGTTGGCCCAGCCCACATCGCGCGGCGGGGCCAGCAGGTTAAAGTTCTGGAAGCTGAACTCGACGGCGCGCGCTAGCGGATAGTAGGCGAACACCGCGAAGAACAAGATGGCTGGCAGCACAAAAACCAGCCCCCAGAGGTTGCGCCGCTGAAAGAGCGACAGCCGCCAGCGTGGACGACTCACAGAGGGCGCGATAAGCGGTTTGGCGTGTGTGGTCATAGGGGTAAGCTGGTGAGGGCATTACGGCCTCATCCTCTGCGCTGCTCCCCCTGTGGGGCAAGAGGCAGACGATGAGGCCGAACACCGTTTACTGCGCTGCGTCGATGCTGGCTTGGAAGTCAGCGGTGACTTCGTCAAGGATCTCTTGAATCGGACGGTTAGTAAGCGTCACCGCTTCAATCGCTCGCCCAAGGACAGCTTCACCTTCACCACCACCCTTGACCAGCGGCAGGGACGGGCTACCCACCATGTCGCGCAGGAAGGGCGCAGCAAAGCTGGCGTTGACGACCTCATCGTTCTCCAGCAGGCTCAGGCGTGGCTGGAGCAGGTTGGCTTCGGTGTAGTAGCGCTCGGGGAAGCTGCTAATGAAGTTGACGAACTTCCACGCGGCGGCTTGTACCTCAGGGCTGGCTTGGGCGCTCACGTAGAGGCCGTAGCCGTAGAGATAGCTCCCACCGTCGTTGACGAGGCCTTCCGCCCAGCGCGGGAAGGGAGCGACGATCAAGCTCTCGAGCAGAGCGGGGTTGTTGGCGGCCACCACGCCCTCAAACCATGAGCCGCTGATTATCATGGCGACTTTGCCCTGCAAGAAGTCGGTAAACGCTGAAGGCATCTGCGGCCCGCCGTAGTTGGCGGCATAGTTGCGGACGAACTCCATCGTGCGCACCCAGCCCGGCCCGTTGAGCGTGACCGTCAGGTTGTCGTCTGCTACGATGCCATCACCGAGCTGGTAGGCCATGCCGCCCATGACAATCACGCGGCTGTTGAACTCGTCGGCCAGCGGGTAGGGGAAGTCGAAGGCGCGTTGAGTAATGCTGCCGTTGGCGTCACGCACAGTGAGGATTTCGGCCAGCTCGAGGATGTCTTCCCACGTTGCGGGGGCATCGGCTTCCGCGTCGAGGCCCGCGGCTTCGAACAGCGCTGTGTTGATGTACAGCGCGTAGTTGCCCAGCTCAGTCGGCAGGGCAAAGAGTGTGCCGTCCTCGCTCATGAAACTGTCGAGCACGCCCGGGGCGTAGAGGTCGATGATGGCCTGCTGGTCGTCGACGCCGAACTGCGACACGTCCACGGGGACGACCGCGCCAGAGGGGATGAGGTCAGGCACGCCCACGCCCACCACGTTGAACAAGTCGGGACCTTGGCCACCTGCCAGCGCTGTCAAAAGCTGTGTGATGTACAGGACGTCATCACCCGGGCCGACGGTGTAGACGATGTCGATGTCGGGATTCTCGGCCTCAAATTGGGCGATTAACTCCTCGTCAATGATGACGCGCGCCGGGTAATCGTGCGACCAGAAGTTGACGACGACGCGATCCTGCGCGCGTAAGCTCAAGATGCTGCTCAGGATTAATGTAAACGCTATCATCGTACCTACACGAAACATTTGTTTTAAGCGCATAGCACATACCCCCCCTTTAATGAACCTTCTCGATGCGCATCTCAGGCAAACTTTTGCCATTTTACTATGCATGGGATATTATCCTTTCTGGGAAGGGTTGTCAAACAAGTGATCGCTTGAAAGCGTTTACAGGAGATGGTGATGACACACAAGAAGCGCGTGTTGAGCGTGGCGGCGCACGGCGACGATGCTGAGTTCTTTGCAGGGGGGACGCTGGCGAAGCTGGCACAAGCGGGGCATGAGGTGTACTTGTGCATCGCCACGAACAACGAACGCGGCAGCTTTCGCTTGAGCATGGAAGAACTGCGCCGCATCGCGCGGCCTGAGGCCGAAGCGTCGTGCAAGGCGCTCGGCGGGTGCGGCGTGTATATGTTGGGCTATACCGACGGCGACTTGTGCGATGAAGTGAAAACGGTGCTGCGCGGGAAGGTAATGCGTGTGATCCGCGAGGTGAAAGCCGATGTCGTGTTTAGTTGGGATCCATGGGCTGCGCATGAGCCACACCCTGACCACCGTGCGATTGCCTTCGCCACGATGGAGGCGGCCACGTTCGCGCATTTTCCGCTGTTCCACACCGATCACATGGCGGACGGCTTGCAGCCCCACAAAGTGTCCGAGGTGTACTACTACAGCAAGGACAACTACCAGCCCAACCTCTACGTGGACATCAGCGACACGATTGAGACCAAGCTTAACGCGCTGTACGGATACGACTGCCAGATGGTGCTGACGATTGACGACCTGCTGCACGCGGCGCGCGCGGCGGGCGTGGACGAAAGCCGCATTAATTTGATCGACCCTTACGACTACCGTGATCTGATTGCGATGGGGGTCAAGCGGCGGGCAGCCGAGGTGGGGCGCACAATTGGCGCAGCCTATGCCGAGGTGTTCCGGCACGAGAAAGAGGAAGTGCCGCCCTTGTTTAGCAGCGGCGGGGCGGACGTGCTGGGATGAACGCCAAACGCCACACCGTGCTGGTGATCTGCCCTCATGCGGACGACGCGGCGGCGTTCTGCGGCGGGCAGGTGATTTTGTTCGCGCGGGCGGGCTGGCGGGTGGTGCTGGTGCGCGTGACGGATGACCGCACAGACTCGGTCGGCTTGAGCGTGGAGGAGACGATCCGCATCAACACCGAGCAGCTTCACGCGGCGGCGCAGATTATGGGTGTGGCCGAGATTGTCGAGTTGGGCTATGAGACCGATGCGCTGAGCGAGATCTCGCATGGGGCGCTGCGCGAGCGGCTTATCTACTTGTTCCGCAAGCATCGCCCCTACGCCGTGCTGTCGTTTGACCCCTACGCCAGCTTTGAACCCAACCGTGATCATGTGGTGGTGGCGCAGGCGGTGGAAGAAGCCTACTGGACGGCTGCGTTCGACAAACATCACCCTGAGCATTTGGCGGCCGGGTTAGCGCCGTTCTCAGTGTGCGAGCGCTGGTACTACGCGCGTGTGTCGTTTCAGCCCAACGTCGTGGTGGACATCAGCGCGGTGATCGATGAAAAGATCGACGCGCTGGCAGCGCACCACGAGATGATGAGGAACACAATCAACCAGACGCGCCTACAGCTTCAAACGTGGGGGGCGCGGCATCCGCTGGTGGAACAAGCTGTACTGCACGGTAAGCTGCGTCCACTGTTGGAGATGGTGATCAAAGGGGGCGCAGCGGAGGTGGGGAAGGCGCACGGTATGGCCTTTGCTGAGGCCTACCGCGTGGAACGGTTTGGAGGGTTGGAGGGGTACTTCCAGCAGACTAGTGAGCCGCTCGACCCTAGCAACCCTCCGCTTGTGCGCCCGTTCTTTCAGGCTTAAGAGCGACGCTTAACCTTCAGGGGTGTTCTCGGGGGTGGCTTCGAGTTCAGCGTCGGGATCTGCTGCCTCATCCGTTGAGGCCTCGACGGCGGCAGTTGTGGCCCCGGGCGAGAGCCGCCAGCGCATGGTCTCGGGCAGCGCGAGGATGCCGACGAAGATCAGCCCGAACGTCCCCAACACCGCCAAGAAGTTGTTGCGATAGCGCACGACATCGGCCATTTCGCGCCGCCGCCACATGTAATGCAGGTGGGCGACGGCCAGCGCCAGCGTCTGAGCGAACAGATGTTCCCAGTAGTGGCGGATGCCGAAGCCGGTCTGGCTTCCCCAGACGACCAAGAACACCAGCCCAACGATCCACTGCAAACCGACCAGCCCGCTGAAGGCGCTCAGCAGGATTTGCCCACGCCGATCCCACGGGCGCTTGGCCAGCCAGCCATACAGCATGTACAGCAGCGCCGCAATCAACACGGCCACGACTACCCAGCGCAGCCCACTGTGTGTATACCGCAGAAAGGTATCCATATGCTCACGCTCCTTATGTGAAGTCTTGCGCCGACACTGTAGCGCGATCTGGCAGGGGTGTAAAGACAAGGTGGGGGTTGTCTACATCACATTCGTAGGGACAAGGCCTGCCTTGTCCGTGCCTGCCTTGTCCGTGCCTGCCTTGTCCGCGATGGTGAGGCCTTACCGACGTTTTTCGCGGTGTCGGACAGCGCAGGTGCTGTCCCTACTGTCCTCCGCGGTGGAGGGCGTCGTAGACCCGCAGCCGGACGCGATCTTGCAGCATTTCCGCGATCTGCTGCCAGCCCCACGCGGGCAGGATGTGTGGGCGTTTGATCGGCGTGATCACAATCAAACGCGGAGCAAGGCGGCTGAGCTGATAGCACAGCAAAGGCAGTCGGGATGCATCTGCGAGGTGGAGCGCGAAGCTGCACACGATCAGCGAGTAGGCGTGCCCATCTAGCGCTCCCGCGGCGATCTGCTCGAACGTGTAGGGCAGGGCGGGCTGGCCAGTGCGCGCTTGATACGCCGCGCCGGTGAAAGGGTCAACGCCGGTGATGGTCGTCACGCCGAGTGAACGCAGCACGAGCGTCACCTCGCCGCTGCCGCACGCCAAGTCGAGCACGTGCGCAGTGTCGGAGGGGTGCGCGGTCAGCGCCTCGGCCAGCAGACGTGCGATGATCGGCTCATGTGGGTTGCGATAGGCGGCCCCAAAGCGCTCATAGTAACCGATGGAGCCGAATTCGTCGTACATGGGGCGGATCGGGGGGGGATCATCCGGCGGTTTGCTCATCCCGTACCAATACCCTGTGGTTATACTGCAGTAGTCACATAGGGCATAGATTGCCTGTGTGTGATCTTCTAGATTGTAATTAGATTTCTTCGGAGACTGAACGATGAGACTGGGCTTGATGGTGGGCTATTCCGGCAGTCGGCTGGAAATCCCGATGGATCTGGTGCAAGAGGCGGATCGGCTGGGCTACTACGTCTGCTGGACGAGCGAAGCCTACGGCAGCGATGCGATCACGCCGTTGGCGTGGATCGGCGCGCAGACGCAGCAAATCAAGCTGGGGACGGCCATCATGCAGATGCCGGCGCGCACCCCGGCCATGACGGCCATGACCGCCATGAGCCTAGACGCGCTGAGCGGCGGGCGGATGATCGTCGGGCTGGGGCTGAGCGGCCCGCAGGTGGTGGAAGGGTGGCACGGCGTCGCTTATGGCAAGCCGCTGGTCAAAACGCGCGAGTACGTGGAAATCCTGCGCAAGATTTTTGCCCGTGAGGAGCCGCTGGTGTATCACGGTGAACACTACCAGATCCCGTATCAAGGGCCGGACGCAACTGGCCTCGGCAAGCCGCTCAAGAGCATCTTGCACGCGCGCAAAGACCTGCCGATCTACGTGGCGAGCATCGGCCCCAAAAACGTCGAGCTGACGGCGGAAATCGCCGATGGCTGGCTGCCGATTTTCTACTCACCGGAGCGTTATCCGCAGTACTTCAAGGCGCAGGTGGAAGCAGGCCTCGCCAAGGCGAACA
>JBDNCV010000107.1:0-13659 GCA_046719465.1 Anaerolinea sp. | reverse complement strand
ATCCCCTCTCCCGCAGAGAGGGGACTTTGCCCCCTTCTCCCGTGGGAGAAGGGGGTTGGGGGATGAGGCCTTGTAACACCAACCGAACAAGACGAGATGACGCATCACCGCGACCTTAGACACTCCCTTGTCGTGCGATAAGTTGGCAGCGAGGCCGATTTAGCCTATAGTTAAGATGTTGAGACCATCATCCCACTGCACCGGCTGAAAGGGTTGTTATGCGTAAAGCGTTGCTGCTGATTCTGCTGCTGTTGGTCAGCGTGGCGGGGGCGCAAAGCCCCAACATCCCACGCGATTACGCGATCCTCAGCCCAAGCATCAGCTTCTCTGACGACAACGAAACGTTCACCGTGCGCTTTGTCGTTCGCAACGCAGGCGGCAACCCGGGGGCGGACACCTCCATCGTCATCCGCAACCTGCTCACGCAGCAGGTGCTGACGGAGGATATCCTCCCGCCGATTGCGGGCGGCGCGAGCGTTGAAATCAGCATCCCGTTCCGCACGCGCGACTTCAACGAAGGCCAGCTTCCGATTCGGATCGAGGTCGGGCTGGACGCGTTCGAGCCGGAGGGGTCGCCGCTGGCGGGCAACAACTTCATTGACATCAGCGTCACCATCCCGCCCATGCCCGCCCGGCCCACCTCCCCCACGCCGCAGCCCTTCGACAGTTTCTTTGAGCAGATTGACGGCGGCTTCCGCATGGGGGGCGTGTTCATCAGCTATGAGAACTTCGTCATCGGGCTGGTGATCATGCTGGCGGGGGTCTTGCTGCTGTGGATTTTGTCGATCCTCGCGCGGGCAATCTTCCGCCGCAAGCCCGATTTCAGCGCGTGGCAGCCCTCGTATGCTTTCATGCCGATGATTGACCCCAACAGCGTCGAAGGCCGCCGCCAAGCGTGGCAGATGCACGCTCAGAACGGCCTCATCCTCGCCCCGCCCACCCCCAACAACCTGCACGTCGTCAAGCTCTTGTTAGGAACGGATGGCGAGCTGTTCAACAACTGGCAGGTGACGGGCATCCGCCTCAGCCAGTACGACAACTACGGGCGCGTCGCGCGGACGCAGTACATCGCCTCCAGCGGCTTGACGGCCCAGCTCAACCGCTTGATACGGCGGCGGACGAAGCTCAAGAGCGACCAGCTTGAAAAGCAGGTGGGACGGTTAGCGCGGCGGCTCATTGGGCAGTTCCGGCGCAAGATCAACGCGCGCACGGCCTTCTTGCCAGTTGCGCTCGACCTGCGCTTAGAGGGCAAGCACGGCGAAATCCGCATCGTGTTTGAGCTGTACCAAGCGCAGGGCGGCTTGTGGGTGCGCCTTGACCAATGGGAACCGGCCATGTCGGTGACGTCGGCGCGCATCCAAGAGAGCTACACCTTCACCATCCACGGGATGCACGGGGGGGAAAAGCTGGCCGACTACTACAAGCGGCTGGGGGACGATGTGACGTGGCTGCTGAGCCAGTCGCTGCAAGTGAACAAGCCGCAAGCCCAAGCGCCCGCGCCACAGCCCTACGCCGTGCCGGATACGCTCACGGGGATGCAGCCCCTCTCAGTTTGACGCAGCGTTAGCCTCTGCCAGCGGCAGGCGCTGACCCTCAGGGTTGAAGAGGCGCGAGCGCCGCACGCCCCAGCGGTGCAGCACGAAGGCGAGGCTCGTCCACAGCACGCCCAGCCCATAGCGGATCGACGGCTGAAGCGAGATGGACGACGCTTCCTCAAAGTAGCGCGTGGGGCAGGAAATCTCGCCGATGCGATAGCCAAAGAAGATGGCCTGCGCGAGGATTTGATTGTCGAACACGAAGTCGTCGCTGTTTTCGTGCAGGGGCAGGCGCAGCAGCACCTCGCGCGCATAGGCGCGGTAGCCGGTGTGATACTCCGAAAGGCTGACGCCCAACAGCGCGTTTTGAATGGCCGTCAGCGCGCGGTTGGCGATGTATTTGTACAAGGGCATCCCTCCCTTCAGCGCCCCGCCCATCAAAATCCGTGATCCCAGTGCGATGTCGTACTCGCCAAAGGCGACCATCGCCGCCAGCGAGACGAGCAGGCGCGGCGTGTATTGGTAGTCGGGGTGAAGCATGACGACCACATCCGCGCCCTGCTCCAGCGCGGCTTGATAGCAGGTCTTTTGGTTGCCGCCATAGCCGCGATTTTGCGGGTGGATGATCGTCAGGATGCCGAGCGTCTGGGCGAGCGCGGCGGTGTCGTCGCGGCTGTGGTCGTCTGCGAGGATGACCAGATCGACCAGATCGCGCGGGATTTCCTGCCATGTCTGCGTCAAGGTGCGCGCGGCGTTGTAGGCAGGCATCACCACCACGATCTTCTTCCCGTTGAGCAAGCAGCGCCTCCTTTCCACGCGGGCGGATGCAGCCACCGCCCGCCTCTTATCAAGGGTAGCACACCCCAACCCAATCAAACGCTGACAGCCCGACTTGTCAACATTTCTTAACCTTATTGAAGGTTAAGTGCCCATTCATGAAAAGAAATGTACAATATAAAAGATATCATTAGCAGCACTGATTAGTGGCAGTTCGAGTCAAGGTAATTATTCGCAATGCCATATCTCAGGGTAGTGCGAGGCCCCGAACCCGGGCGCATGTTTGAACTCAGCGGCGATGTCATCACCATTGGCCGCGGGCGCAAAAACACGATCATCATCCACGACAATGAGATCAGCCGTGAGCATTGTCGGCTGGTCAAAGTCCTATTTGACTACGAAATCAGCGACCTCAACAGCACCAACGGGACATTCCTCAACGGGCGGCCGGTAGGCGAGGCGTCCTCTCCCCTGTTCGACAAGAACATCATTGAATTGGGCGACTCGATCGTGCTGGAGTATGTGGCGGCGCTGGCTGAAACAAGCGCCGAAGACCTCACGACTGCCCCCAGCCCAGCCCCTGCGCCATCCCCGCCAGAGGTGGTGAGCGCCAGCGACGCGCAGCCTCCAGAAGCGCCCGCCGAGCCTGAACTCCCCCCATCGGCTGCGCCCAGCCTCCCCACCAACTTCTATCTAGTGATCCGGCGGCGCAGCCAGTTCATGCCAGAGGTCTACCTGCTCGACAGCCCGCTGGTGGACGTGGGGCGGCATCTCGACAACGCAATCTGCTTGACAGAAAGCCAAGTGAGCCGCTTCCACATGCGCCTCAACCGCATCAACGACAGCTACACGTTGGAAGACTTGGGGTCGATGAACGGCACGTTCGTCAACGGCGTGCGCGTTGAAAAGCCGGTGACGCTCGCTTCTGGTGACTACATCACCATCGGCCACATGGTGGAAATGTGGTTCACCCACAACCTCGAGACGCTGCGCATGGTTCCGAACACCCCGCAGAAAGCCGAGCAGCGCCCCTCCACGGGCGAGCTGGCCGAGGCCAAAGCCGCCGCGCCAGAGGCGACAACGGTTAAAACCCCAGCGGAGCCGCTGCCGCAGACCACCCTGCTCGACCCATCGGCGCTGGCAGCGCTGTCGATCTCGACGCAGGAGCCAGACCCCACGACCGAAGAAGCTGAAGCCACGACCGAGACCACCGAGCACATCCCAGCCCAAGACCTGCCGGCTGCCTCGGTGAACGCCACGCCGTCCGAGGTCTCATTGTTCGTCAGCAGCAAAGCGAGCACGTCGTCAGCCGTTCGTGGCCTGCTTAACGCGGCCGAAACGCTTTTGCCTGCTGCGGAACACTCCGCGCCCGAGGTCAACGTCAACAAGGAAATCGCCAACGCTGTCAAATCCACCGAGGAAACGCCCGACGTTTCTGTCCCCCCATCCGAGGCAAAGCCTGATACTCCATCGGAGCAGTGATGTCTATGCCCACGCTGAAGGTAACGCGCGGCGCCAGCACAGGTCAGTTGTTTGAACTTACCCAAGATGAACTGCTCGTCGGCAGCGGCATTCGCAACGACATCGTGCTGAAAGACCTCGACGTTAGCCCGCGCCACTGCCGCTTAGTGCGCGTAGACGGCATCTACCGCCTCTACGACTTGGGCAGCAAACGCGGCACCTTCGTCAGCGGGAAGCTGGTGCTCAACGACGGGATCGCCCTCACTCAGCCGGTGGTGATCGAGCTGGGCGAGAGCGTAGCGATGGATTATCAGCCGGACGAGAACGGACGCATCGCCACCGACAAGCTGAAGCAGCACTCGCCCTTTTACTTGGTGATTCGGCGGCGCGCAGACATCATCCCACGTGTCTACCCGCTGGAGGGCGACCAAGTGACCATCGGGCGCGAGCTGTCCAACGACATCATCCTGCCCGAGCCAAAGGTCAGCCGCTACCACATCCGCCTTGAGCGCGTCCCCCGCGGGTTCATTCTGCATGACCTCAAGACGAGCAACGGCACGTTCATCAACCGCCATCGCATCAACCTGCCGACGCTGCTTCAGCCCGGGGACTACATCGCCATCGCCGACGCGGTCGAGATGTGGTTCACCGACGATCTCGACGCCTTCAAAGCCTAAGGCTACTTGTTCTTGCGCTCGCTGAGCGCCACAAGGTCGAGCGGGGCGCGCGCTTGCTCTGCCAGATGCTGCGCCAACGCCAGATATTGATCTGAGAAGAACAGGGTGGTTTCGGTCGTGCTGTAAAGGCGCACAAGGCCGCGCCCGCTGGCCTGCTCGGTGGCGATCACGCGGCGAATGCCCGCCACCGTCAGCTTGGCCAAGATGAGATCCGCTTGGGTGATGACGACCAAGCGCCCCACCAAGTGGATCGTCACCTCCGCGCCGAGGCTCAGCTCGCCGTGCAGCGTTTGATCCGCAAGCTGCGCGTTGTAGACGGCCACCTCGGCCGTGTCGCCGATGGCGAGGTCAGGGCGGGCGCGGCGCAGCAGCTTAACGAGGGTTGGAGCATCCGTCAAGCGCAGGAAGACGCTCAAGCTCCCCCAGCGGCCCTCACGCTCAAGGTAGAGGTCAAATTGGATGCTGTGGGCCGCGTCTTGGCGGAAGATGCCGCGCAGCTCGTTAAACGACAGCTCCAGCACATTCTCCATGCCGACGATGGCAAAGCCGCCGTCGATCAAGCACAGCGTGTCGAGCGATTCACGCTGGCTGCGCCCCCAGCGGAAGCCTCCGCCGTAGATCACGGGGATGTAGTGAGCGGGCAGCGGGATGCTGCCGCGTCGCACGGCGGTGTGCTGCCGATGCCAGATGAACGCGCCGCCCAGCAACGCCCCAATGACTGCAACTAACCACTCCACACTAACATCCGTTCGCTGCCAACACGTTATTGTCTATTATACGTTTCGAAACCCACTTTTCGCTCAGCTTAAAATGAGTGTTCCCCGTTGTCGAAGTCGCAAAAGCTGCTGTATCGTGTAAGCGATGAACGATAGCAGCGAGCGACGCATGAGCAGCGACGATTACTCTAGACAAGTGCGACAGGTGTTCAGCCTCACGCTGGCGCTCAACCTTGCGGTGGCGCTGGCGAAGATCGTGCTGGGCGCGCTGACTGGGGTGCTGGCGATCACCGCGGATGGCGTGCACTCCTTGACCGACGCCTCCGGCAACGTCGCGGGGTTGATCGGGCTGCGTTTGGCTGCCAAACCGCCGGATGAAGATCACCCCTACGGTCACGCCCGCTATGAGACCATCGCGGCGCTGGCGATTGGCCTGCTGCTGCTGCTCAGCGCGTGGGAGATCGGCAGCGAGCTGATGGATCGCCTCAGCCACGGCGCGCCAGCGATCACGCCGCTCATCTGGGCGGTGCTGCTGGCCACGCTGACGATCAACGTGTTCGTAAGCCGCTACCAGCGCTTCCACGGCCAACGCCTGAACAGCCCAGCGCTTATCGCCGATGCGCGCCACACCCAATCCGACGTGTGGGTGACGCTGGCGGTCATCCTCAGCACGGTGGTGATTGCGCTCACGGGGTGGGGCTGGGTCGATGTGGTGACGACGCTGGTGGTCGTCGTGTTGATCGTCCGCGCCGCGTGGGATATCATCCGCCAGACGACGCGCGTCCTTGCCGATACCGCGCCCTACACTGCCGAGCAGCTCCTGCCGCTGATCGACCATCCGCAGATCGAAGGCGTGGAGCGCGTGCGGGCGCGCGGAACCCCCGACGCAGCCTACATCGACGTGGACGTGCGCGTTGCCCCTGACATGACGGTGAGCGAGACGGCCGCCATCACCGACAGCATCCGCGAGCGGCTGCACAGCGCCCTCGACGGCGTAGAAGAAGTCGAAGTCCACTATCAAGCTGCCGCGCCAGAGCGCGCCTACGCCTGAGCCGTGCAGGGCACTGTAAGCGCAGGCGGCGCCAGATGCCTGCGCATCGGGCGATTGAATCTGTTTCGCGTTAGATATTCCCCCCTTTTGTGTCAAATCTGCCCATGAACGGCTGTAAGTTGCTACAATAGAAGGCCTATCGTTGAATTACGCTGCGGATGAGACATGAACGAACTTGTTGTGATCGAAGGTGACGGCATCAGCCATGAGGTGATCCCCGCGGCGGTGCGCGTCTTGCAAGCGCTGCTGCCTGATCTCAGGCTGCATCATCGCCCGGCTGGGTGGGATTATTTTAACCAAGTGGGGCGATCGATTGACGCTGAGACCGTGGCGCTGGCGCGGCAGTGCGGGGCGGTGCTGGCGGGCGCTGCCAACTCGCCGTCCTACCCCGTCGAAGGCTATCACTCGCCGATTGTGCGCCTGCGCCGCGAGCTGGGCACGCATGCCAACATCCGCCCTACCAGCTATCTGCCCGTGCCGACCGCCCGCCAAGGCATCGACCTGATCGTCGTGCGCGAAAACACCGAAGATGTCTACGCGAGCCAAGAAGAGGTGACGGCAGGCGGGGCAATGGTGGCCAAGCGCATCACCACCCAAGCCTCCGAGCGCATCGCCCACACTGCCTTTATGATGGCCGTGCGCAACAACCGCCGCCGCGTGACCATCATCCACAAGGCGAACGTGCTGCCGCAGACGGACGGCTTGTTCCGGCGGGTGGCGTTTGATGTGGCGGCAGAGTACGGCGCGCTGGAGGTGGACGATCTGCTGGTGGACACGGCCGCCTACTGGATGGTGAAAGACCCTACGCGCTTTGACGTGATCCTTACACTCAACCAGTACGGGGATATTCTCTCAGATATGGCAGCAGCGTGGGGCGGAGGCTTAGGCTTTGCGCCTGCGCTCAACCTCGGGGAGGGCGTGGCGCTGGCCGAGCCGGTGCACGGCACAGCGCCCGACATTGCCGGGCAAGGCCTCGCCAACCCCACCGCGGCCATCCTGAGCGCGGCCATGCTGCTGCGCTATCACTGGCAGATGCCCGAGCTGGCAGACCGCATCGAGCGCGCCATCGTTGAAACACTCGAGGCGAAGCTGTTCACTGCGGATATTGTCGGGCCACGCAGCGGCTTGAACACACAGGCCTATACCGATGAAATCATCAAGCGCTTGTGAACGAGGATTAGCCCTGTGCCGGTGAGTGCCACCGCTAGGTCAAGCCACTGATCTGCGCGCAGCCCGCCCACAAGCGGCACGCTGTCCCCGCGCAGGAATCCCAAAAGCAGGCTGCATATCGCAACCCCGATGAGCGATAACCCAAGCAGGGCAGGCCGGGGCAGCCTGCGGCGCACAGTGACAACAATCAGCCCCACCCCCACCATCCCAGCCGCGCCAAGCAAGTGGGTATTATAACGCGGCGCATACAAGCCGAAGCTGTCACGCGCTTCAGTCACGAGCCACGCAGGATACTCCGCAAGAGTGCTGACCTCTGCGCCGTGGGCGCACAACGCCTGCTGACAGCCGACCCACGCCGCCCCCCCGATGAGCGGGGCGGCCAGTGCCAACCCCGTGAAAAAGCCCGTCCAGCGCACCCTGCGCCACCACGCCGCCGCGCCGCAGCCCAGCAGCGCACCCCATGCCGCCCCCTGCCAGCTCAGCCCACCTGCGCTCAGTTGGGCTATCTCGCCTGTGTGATCTTGAAAGTAGGCCCAGTGGACGGCCACGTGCAGCGCGCGCCCCACCAGCAGCGCCGCCAGCAGCCCCGCGATCAGCGTGTCCGCCACACGCGCGCGCTGCCCATGCGGGGCACACCACAAGATGCCGAAGCAGATCCCCAGCACCATGCAGCCCAACAGCGTGCTGTAACTGCTCATTCGTCTGCCTTTTTACACTTATCCATTTTCATTGAGATGTGACACATTTGGTCGCTAAAATAGATTTTAAGTTTATTAATCTGCGGTTTTAAGCCAACTAAACTTGACAAAGAATAAACAAGCGCTCTAATTTTCGACTCAATGGAAGTAGGGAAAGCTACATGTAATATACACATTAGTATAAACTGACTACCACATTTTGGTTGGCTGTAGGCCATCACTGCCGCTTTTCTCATCTGGCTTTTAGAACTTCAGCGTGACATGTGCATTTCAAAATCCAACGCAAAACAGCCTATTTTTCGCAGTTCTCATTGAAAATAACGGCAAAAATGCGCTAACTCTGTACGAAATAAGTATTAGTTTTTTGTAATCTGGCCGTAAAGTGATAACTGACCATTGATTTTGGATCGACTTCCGAGAAATTTTTACAGAATCTTTATGACTTCCCCATAGACAAAACCTCAAAATAGTCATATAGTAAAGGCAAGCTCAATACAGAGCATTATCGTCAAATCATCTACTGGAGGAATCATCATGCTGTACCGTCCGCAGAACGAAGAAGGTCAAGGTCTCGTAGAATACGCCCTCATCCTCGTGTTGGTCGCCGTTGTGGTTATCGTCATCCTGACGCTGCTCGGCCCCGTGATCGGTGAGGTCTTCTCGAACATCGTTGGCAACTTCGACCGCGTCTCCTAATCTTGGTAGATGTGAAAACGGCTCCTACGGGAGCCGTTTTTCATTTCCCCTCAGTGCCCCCCCTCAACTTGCGTCACCGCGAGCGGCTTCCCTGACCGCACAACAATCGTGTGTTCAAACTGCGCGCTGATCATGCGATCTGTCGTGTAGAGTGTCCAGCCGTCGCGCGCGGTGCGGATTTTGCCACGCCCCAAACTGAAGAACGGCTCGATCGTAAAGACCTGCCCTTCCACGAGGACATCATCGTAGTGCTTCTGGAAGTAGTTGGGAATGGTGGGGTCTTCGTGCAGCGCAAGCCCCACCCCGTGGCCAGTCAGCTCGCGGATGACGCTGTAGCGGTTTTGGAGCGCAACGGCTTCAATCGCGCGGCTGATGTCGTAGATGCGCTTGCCGGGCGTAGCCTGTGCCATGCCGGCGTAGAGCGCCGCGCGCGTTTGCTCCAACAGGCGCACATGGTCGGGCTTGGCAGGCGGGACGATCACCGATGCGCCCGTGTCGGCCCAGTAGCCCTCGAGCGTAGCAGAAACGTCCACGTTCACCACATCGCCGGGCTTGAGCGCGCGCTCGCTCGGAATGCCATGCGCGATGGCCTCGTTGACCGAGATGCACGTCCAGCCCGGGTATTTGTAAGTCGTAATCGGCGCAGAGGCTGCCCCCTGCTTCTTCATGAAGGCCGCGCCGATGTTGTCGAGCTGTTTGGTGGTGATGCCCGGCTCGACATGGCGCAGCATGTGCAGCAGCGTTTGCCCGCAGATTTGGCCGATGCGCATCAGCCCGTCGAGTTGTTGTTGCGTTTTGACGATCACGCCATCTATCCTGTGTAAACGGCGTTGTATTGTACTGTTGAACGCACACGCTGAGAACGTAGAAATCGTCCCTGCAAGCAGCCTCGCGTGCGTTACAATAGAGGCCGCGAACGATTTCAAGGCGAGGAGACGCACCCGTGAGCATCAACCAAGAACTCCAGCAGCTGGCCATCAACACTGTGCGCATCTTGTCGATTGACGCGGTGCAGCAGGCCAACAGCGGCCACCCGGGCCTGCCGATGGGCGCCGCCCCGATGGCTTACACCCTGTGGACGCGCTTCTTGAAGCACAACCCGCGCAACCCCCACTGGGCCAACCGTGACCGCTTCATCCTAAGCGCGGGCCACGGCAGCATGTTGATCTACAGTCTGCTGCACCTGACCGGCTATGACCTCTCATTGGACGAAATCAAGCATTTTCGCCAGTGGGGGAGCCTGACCCCCGGCCACCCTGAAACAAAACACACCCCGGGCGTCGAGACGACCACCGGCCCGTTGGGGCAGGGGCTGGCGACAGCGGTCGGCTTTGCGCTGGCGGAGGCCTATCTGGCGAGCGTGTTCAACACCGAGGCGCACAAGGTCGTCGATCACTACACTTATGTGCTGGCCAGCGACGGTGACTTGATGGAGGGCGTGGCGATAGAGGCGGCGGCGCTGGCCGGGCACTGGAAGCTGGGCAAGCTCATCGTCCTCTACGACGACAACGAGATCACGTTGGACGGCGAAGCGTCAATGACGTTCACCGAGGACGTGCGCGCGCGCTTCGAGGCGCAGGGCTGGCACACGCTGGCCGTCGAGGATGGGAACAACGTGGAGGACATCGACGCCGCCATCCGCGCGGCGCAGCACGTGACCGATCGGCCGTCGCTGATTGCCATCCGCACGGTGATCGGCTATGGCAGCCCCAACAAAGCTGGGACGAGCAAGGCGCACGGCAGCCCGCTGGGCGCGGACGAGGTGCGGCTCGTGAAGGAGTACTTCGGTTGGGATCCTGACAAACACTTCTACATCCCCGATGAGGCGCTGGCACACTGGCGCGAGGCGCTCCCCAAAGGCGAGGCCGCCGAGGGCGCATGGAACAGCCTGTTCAGCGCGTGGCGCGAGGCCAACCCAGAGCTGGCCACCCTATGGGAAATGGCGCACAGCGGCGCGCTCCCCGCAGGCTGGGATGCCAACCTGCCCGTCTACCCCGACGGCAAGATGGTCGCCACGCGCAACGCGGGCGGGGACGCGCTCAACGCCATCGCCAAGCACTTCCCCACCATGATCGGCGGGGACGCTGACCTCGCGGGCAGCACCAAGACGCTCATCAAAGGCGCCGAGAACACCGGCCCGGGCAAGCCCGCTGCGCGCAACGTGCGCTTCGGCGTGCGCGAGCACGGCATGGGCGCGATCGTCAACGGGTTGGCGCTGCACGGCGGCATCGTCAAGCCCTACAGCGCCACCTTCCTCACCTTCTCGGACTATATGCGGCCTGCTGTCCGGCTTGGCGCGCTCATGGAGATCCCCACGGTGTACGTGTTCACCCACGACAGCATCGGGCTGGGTGAGGATGGCCCGACGCATCAACCGGTGGAGCATGTGATGGCGCTGCGGTTGATCCCCAACTTGTACGTGTTCCGCCCGGGCGACGCTAACGAGACGGTTGGCGCGTGGCGGGCGATCATGACGCTCAAAAAACCGGCCGCGCTCATCCTCTCGCGGCAGGATTTGCCCGCCTACGGCGCAGAGAACATCGAGGGCATCCACGAGGGGGTAGCGCGCGGCGCTTATGTGCTGGCGGAAAGCCCCAAGATTCGCCGCGGCCGCCCCGACGCGATCATCCTCGCCACCGGCAGCGAGGTCGCCATCGCGCTGGACGCTATGGCCATGTTGGAGGACAGCGGCGTCAACGCGCGCGTCGTCAGCATGCCGTGCTGGGAGCTGTTCGAGGAGCAGAGCGAGGACTACCGCGAGTTCGTGCTGCCGAGCGAAGTCCCCTACCGCGTGTCGATTGAGGCGGGCGTGACCACCGGCTGGCAGAAGTACTTGGGCGCGATCGGCGTGGCGATAGGGGTGGATCGCTTTGGCGCCTCCGCCCCCTACGAGAAGATCTACGAGGCCTACGGGCTGACCGCCAAGAAGGTTGCCGAAGCAGTGGCTGACCTGCTAGATGAGTTCGAACAGGTCGATTAGCGCGGCTCACCCGCCGGATGCTAAAAAGCATCCGGCGATTTGACCTTGCACGATCCGCAGCGCTTCTACAGCACGAGGTTTACCTTCGGCTCTTGGCCGCCGCGCGCAGGGATGTGGACGATGCGCTTGGGCGTGCTGCCGTTGAGGTGGCGCTGCACCGCTTCGCTCGCCAGCGCCAGCGCCTCGGCCTGCGCTTCGTCGATCCCAACGGGCACGAGCAGCTTCTCGCGCGGCTTGCCGTTGACCATGATCACCAGCTCCACCGTGTCGGACTTGGCTTTCTCCGCGTCGTATTCGGGGAACGGCTGGGTGTGGACGCTGTAGGGCCAGCCCATGCGCTCCCACAGTTCTTCAGCGATATGCGGCGTGATGGGGGCCATGCAGCGCAGGTAGATGCTGATGACCTCCTCGAAGGTGGCTTGCCCAATCTTGCCCTCGCGCAGGGCGGCTTTGAGCGCGTTGCGGAAGGTCATCAGTCCAGCGACAGCCGTGTTAAAGCTGAAGCGCTCGAGGCTGTCGCTCACGCGCTCGATCATCTGGTGCGCAGCGCGGATCAAATCGCGTTCGGCGGCGGCATCCCCTTCCATCGGCACGGGGGCCTGTGCCAGCGCCCACGTGTCGTCCAGCCAGCGCGTCACGCCGACGACGTTGGCCTCATCCCACGGGCCGCCCATCTGCCAGTCGAACGCAAACATCAGATACGCCCGCACCGTGTCTGCGCCGTACTTGCGCACCAGTTCATCAGGGTTGACAACGTTACCCTTGCTCTTAGACATGCGCTGCACCTCCAGATGGTGCTTGAGCTGGTTGACGTTGTTCACACCCTCAATCTCAGGGATGCTCACCGTGCCGCCCGCCACCAGCTCCACCAACTGCATCGCCTCGCCGACGAACAGCGTGTTCTCCACACGCTTCATCAGCTCCCCATGGACGACGTTGGGGTCATCATCGGTGGGCGCGTCCATCGGGGCGATCACCTCCACATGGTCGGCGTAGAGCTTGCCGCCCTCCATGCGCCCACGGCAGACGACGTAATCGCCGACCCGCTTGGCGCCCAGCACCTGCCCCTGATTGCGAAGCTGCAAGTACGGCTCGTCGAACAGGCCATCCACGCTGCGGCCATGCGCGGCGGCGATCTTCTTGGCTTCGTCGAACACCCCCAAGTCGCGGATGGCTTTGTTGAACCAGCGCGCGTAGAGCAGGTGCATCGTGGCGTGTTCAGCGCCGCCGGTGTAGGTGTCAACCGGCAGCCAATAGGCCGCTTCTTCAGGGTCGAATGGCGCTTGGTCGTAGTGCGGCGAGAGGTAACGCAGGTGATACCACGACGAACACATGAAGGTGTCCATCGTGTCGGTCTCGCGCCGCCAGCCATCCTTATAATAGTTGAAGAACGGCTCATAATAGGTCAACGGACTGCGCCCTGTCGGGACGAAGTCAACATCTTCGGGCAATTCCACCGGCAGTTCTTCATCGGGCACGGCGTGCGGGTTGCCCTCTGGATCGTACACAATCGGGATGGGGCTGCCCCAGTAACGCTGGCGGCTGATGAGCCAATCGCGCAGGCGGTAGTTGATCGTCTCGCTGCCGATGCCCTGCGCCTCCAACCAGTCGATGACCGCCGCGATGGCCGGGTTCTTGCGGCCTTTCTCCCCGTTGCTGAGCGTGCCGTTCAGCCAGTCGCTGTTGATGATCACCCCCGCGCCTTCCCATGCTGCGGTCATCGTCGCGCCGTCGAGCGGCGGCTGATCCGCGGGCTGCACGACGGGCACAACCTCTAGGCCGAACTTGCGGGCGAACTCGAAGTCGCGCTGGTCGCCTGCGGGCACGGCCATGATCGCGCCTGTGCCGTAGTTGATCATGACATAATCAGCGATCCAAACGGGGATGCGCTTGCCGTT
>JBDNCV010000106.1:0-13704 GCA_046719465.1 Anaerolinea sp. | reverse complement strand
GGCGGGAGCTGTTCGGACCCAGCTTAGAAGCGGTGCGGATGATCTCGGTGCTGTTCGGCGTGGGGCAGGTGGTGGCGCTGTGGTGGTTGATGCGCCCGCTGGCGGGGGTGCGCGCAGCGCTGCTCAGCGCGCTGCTGATGGCCACCTTCCCGCCGGCGATCCATTTCTCGCGCATCGGGATCAACAACGTGGCGGATCCGGTCTTCGGCACGCTGGCGTTCGGCTTCCTCGTGCGCGGTCTCCAAGCGCCGCGCCGCAGCACCTTCGTGCTGGCGGGGGTCATGCTCGGCCTGAGCCACTATTTTTACGAGGGCGGACGGCTGTTCTTCACGCTGTTCACGGCATGTTGGCTCGGTTGGCTGCTGCTGAGCGGACGGCTGAGCATCACACGGTGGCGCGCATGGGCGGCGGGGGGCTTTGCTTTCCTGCTCACCGCCGCGCCGTTGTACGCCGCGTGGCTGTTCAACGGGCGAACGCTCATCCCGCGCTATGAGGCCGTCGGGAAGCAGTTCCGCCACCTTGAAACCATGCTCCAGATGCTGGCCCCCCCCGCGCCGGACATTGCTCCATTTCTCAAACCGTTCTTGAGCTACGTTCACCTGCCCGATTCAGGGCAGTTCTACATCAACGACACGGGGTTCATCCTGCCGGTGTTGGTTCCGTTCTTCCTGCTGGGGTTGATCGTGTGCGTGTGGCGCTGGCGCACGCTGGGGGGTGGGCTGCTGTTCTGGTGGTGTGTGGGCGTGGCCGTGGCCAACCTGATCCTCAACAACGAGGTGGACGCGCCGCGCTACGTGGTAGCTTTCCCGGCTTTGTGCGCGGTCACCGCGTTGGGGGTGCATCAGCTCTGGCGTTGGGCGGAGGTGGGTCTGCCGCGCCTGCCGTGGCGGGCGGTGGCGGGCGCGCTGCTGATAGCGCTGAGCGCGGGGCAGGCGCATTACTACCTCGGCCATCACCTGCAAGCCTACTACATGCGCCACTTCTACCACGAGACGGACTTTACGCGGAGCGTGCCGGTCAAAGATGCCGACGACATGATCTTCCGCGCGGTGCGGCTGCGCGCGCCGGTGGAGGTCTACGTGTTCTCGCCCGGGTTTGCCAACGTTTTCGCCTTCGGCGCGACGCTGTCCTATTTCCGCCGCACAGAGGAAGAACGCTTCTACTTCCGCTATGAGTACACCGACCGCCTAGAGATCGCGCTGGCGCAGTACCCGCCGACCCAATGGCCGCGCGCCTTCTTCATCGAGCCAGAGGATGAGGCATCGCTGGCCATCCTGCGTGAGCAGTTCACGCTCTACGGCCCGTACTTCAGCCCGTTCCGCGCGCCGCTTGAACGTCAATTCGCCCTCTACGTGACGGATACTGCCGTGCTGCCGCCGGAGTGGCTTGCTCAGGACTGAGGCAGCGCCGCCAGCACCGCGCGCAGGCGCTCATCTGGCACGCCCCCCAGCGCCTCAAACTGGGCTGCATCTGCTCGGATGAGGTCAACCAGCGCATTGTCGCGCGTCAGCACCCAGAGGCCCGCCCGCGCAATGGCGCGTTCCTGATAGGCAGCCGTGTTGGACGGGTCAATCATCAGCGCGCGGTCAAAGTCCGCGAGGGCGCGCCGCAAGCTGTCAGGGTCGCCTATGCCGAGGTAAGCCAACCCACGTTTGAAGTGAACGTCCTCGCCGACGTAGTTTTGATTGATCGCCCGCGTGTACAGCTCCACGGCCAGCGCGTAGGACTCTTCCAGCCGGAGGGCATCGCCGCGGCGGACTTCTTCTTCGGGCGGGCTGGGGGTGAAGGTGGGCTGCATGGCGACCTGCGTCCACGCGATGCGGGTGGCTTGCTTGGCGCTCTCTGTCGCTTGGAGCTGGCGCGCGCTCAGGCGGCCATCCGCTGCCGGTGGCAGGTCATCACCCCCGAGGGGCATTGTGCCTACGAAGATCATCGTCCCCATGATGAAAAAAAGCCCCGCCCCCAACACGACGAACAACGCCAGCGGGAACGAATCGTTGACTGGGCGCGGGCGCGGCGTTGGCCGCTGAGCGCTGCGTGTGGGGTTGTGATAGTCGCGCGCGGCGTATGGCCCGGCACGGTAGGGGTCGTCATCTGGGGAGTAGGCTGCGCCGCGCTGCTCTGGGATGCCCGCCCGTCGCATGTCATAGGTCTGGCGGCGTGTCGCATCCGAGAGCACGCCGTAAGCCACGTTGATCTCCTGCGTTTTGCGCTTGCTCTCCTCAATTTTACGCTCTAGGGCACGAATCGTTCGTAGGTCGCCGCTTTCACGGGCTTTGGCCATCTGCCCGAGGAAAGCATCCGGATGATAGCGGCGCATTTGCTCACGATAGGCACGCTTAATCTGATCGAGGTCAGCGTTGGGGGTAATCCCAAGCACCTCGTAGTAATCCATCTCAGCACTCATACTAGCTCAATCAATCCCATCACATTGCATGAGAAGTTTACCACAGGCTCATGAGACACATATAAACGCTTTACAAGTGTTTGATAGCCTGACTCATGTTGATGGAACGTGATTGCTATCAAGGGAGCAAGGATGAAACGACAAGTTGCACTGCCCGTTGTGATCGTAGTGGCGCTGGTGGCGTTTGCAGCAGGCGCGGGCGCGGGCATCGCTGGTTGGCTCTGGTTCTGGGGCGGCAACGACACCCCTTCGCAGGCGGTGGAGAACGTCGCGCCGCAGTTGTCGCTCGGCGGGAACAACGGCAGCGGCTCTGGCCTTTCGCTGGGCAATCCCACCCCCACCCCCGTCCCCACTGAAACCAGCATGCTGCCGATCTTCGCCAAAGTCCCTGCCGCGCTGGAACAAGCCCAGCCTATGCCCGAAGCCACCCCCGAAGCCACGCCGGAGCCGATGCCCATCGACATCACGCGCGGCCTCTACCGCATCAACCAAGAAGCGTCGCGCGTCCTGTTCATCCTCCAAGAAGACCTGCGCGGCCAGCGGATCGACGTGATCGGCGTCACCAACCAAGTTGCGGGTGATATGATCGTAGACTTCGCCAGCCCGCCCGATTCCATTGTGGGGCAGATCGTCGTCAACGCGCGCACGCTTGAGACCGACAACACCTTCCGCAACCAAGCCATCCGCAGCGAGATCCTGCGCAGCGCGCAAGATGCTTACGAGTTCATCACCTTTACGCCGACCAGCCTTGCTGGGTTGGAAGACGCTGTCGTGATGACCAACACCCCCATCACCGCCCAGATCACAGGTGATCTCAAAATCGTCGACACGACGCGCAGCGTGACCTTTGACGCGGAGCTTGTCGTGCTGGACGATCTGACCCTGACCGGCACAGCCAGCGTCGTTGTGCGCTGGGCCGATTTTGGCCTGCGCATCCCCAACGTGCCCGGCGTCTCCAACATCACCGACGACGTAACGCTTACCATCGAGTTCACCGCTGATTTGATCGACTTCGAGGGTGGCAGCACCATCGGTTACAACCGCGGCCTGTTCCGGATTGACCCTGCGCAGTCCGAGGCGCGCTTCATCCTGCAAGAGGACTTGCGCGGCCAGCGGATCGACGTGATCGGCGTCACCAACCAAGTCGGCGGCGATATGATCGTCGATGTGGTCAACCCCGCTGGTTCGCAGGTCGGCCAAATCGTCGTCAACGCGCGCACGCTCCAGACGGACAACACCTTCCGCAATCAGGCCATCCGCAGCGAAATCCTGCGCAGCGCTCAGGATGCTTATGAGTTCATCACCTTCACGCCGACCGCGCTAAACGGCCTCGAGACGGCCACCGTTGCGCTCGGTGAGCCGGTGACGTTCACCATCACGGGTGACCTGCGCATTGTCGAGACCACCCGCAGCGTCACCTTTGAGGCGACCGCCACGCTCATCGACCCGCAGACGCTCACCGGCAGCGCCAGCGTCGTCGTGCGCTGGGCCGATTTCGGCCTGCGCATCCCGAACGTGCCGGGCGTCTCGAACATCACCGACGACGTCACGCTTGAGATTGACTTCGTGGCCGCGCTGGTCGACAGCGAATAGCCGTTCAGTGCAAGCAGCCGCGAAAACGACAACAGCCCGCCTCTCCACAGCGGGCTGTTGTGGTGATGGAGCGGGTCAGCGGCTGAGGAGCCACGCGATGGCTTCATCGCGTTTTGCTGGTGTGAAGAAGCGCACTGCGCCAAACTGCCGCATGAGGATGTCGAAAATACGAACGAAGGGGTTATCAGGATCGAAAACGAACGCAATACGTCCGGGTTCACGTTTGGGATACTTTCGCGCTAGCTGACGGATGCGCGTCAAGCAGTAACCAATGGGCTGCACACCAACGCTGCTGTCGATCAACAAGTAAAGAGTGCAGGGGTAAGGCGTTCGACACATGATTTGATCCACTGTGTCGAACAACTCAGCAACGGCTGGGATGGAGGTCTCCACCAGCACAAACTCATGGGTGCGCTCGGCCAACTGCCGATGCACACACCGGATCACCGCTTCAGTCATGCTACAGCCTTGGGGTTCTGCTTGTATTCAAATCTTTTACAATGTTACCACAATTCTCTAGGCTGGAAATAGGCAGTAACAACGTAAGAGTTACAGATTGCTAACAGATCTGTTAATGGCGCGGGCGGGCTGCCACCCCCAAGATGACTTGCCCCGTCTGCCCGTGAATCAGCGCGCTGCGGTGGTCGCCGTCGCGCTCAATGACCGTCACCACGTACACCGGCAGCAGCGCCAAGCGGAACTGCATCACCTGCACTAGGCTCGACACATTAATGATCGTGTTATTACGTTTGCCGTGGCCATAACGTTGGCGCATCTCATGACTGACACGCTGACGCGCCAACAGCGCTGCCTGTTCGAAATCAAGGTTGTACAGCTCAGCCGTCTTGCCAGCAAGCAGGTCGTGGTGATAGGGGCGCATCACCTCTAGCGAGAATGGCCCAAGTCGATCCGTGAGCGAGCGCGGTGGAGACTCCACCCCGCACACGGTTACACCAGAAGCACCGTCAGGGTACTGCTCTTGGGCGTAGAGACCTGTAAAGTGATCCTCCACCGTGACGTTGACCTGAAGCGTGATGTCAAACAGCCAGAACGGCAGATAGACGGGCGTAACCCACGTGGAGGCTGCGCGATTGTTAATGAACAGCCCTTTGATGCGCTCGGTGCGGCTGTTGAGCGCCGCTTCAAGCGCTTGCTGGGCTTCGTCCAGCTCCAATTCAAACAATACGATGCCATCAGGCTGCATGAACGAGCGCAGCGCGTCGGTCTCCACGACCCCGCGCGACCCGCAAAACGGACAGCGCACGGTGAGCACCTGTGCTTGAAGCAGCGTCTCGGCGCCGCAGCTCTTGCAGCGCAGCAGACGTTCCCCCACCTGCCAGCGTATCTTTTGACCGCGCCGCCGCAGCATCTCCATACTGAAGGACTTCGCGCCATACGCACCGCTGAGCGGGACCTTACGCACGTAGCCGCAGCTCTGGCAGACGTTATCCCCCTCGCGTTTAGCACCCATCTGACCGCCGCAGACTGGGCACTCTTGGGTTTTGATAACCGCTGCGACTGGCACTTCCGCCGTGGCGACGCGCCCGCCGCCCTGCCGCGCGCGCTCGGCTTCTTCAGGGGTAAGTTCCCCCTGAAGCACCATCAGCTCACGGATGGCCTCGGCATAGCTAGGAACGCGATTTAAAACACTCTCAAAGTGATAGCGCTTGCTTGCGGCATCTGTCAATAATCGTCCTAACCACAAATGCGCCTCGACAAGGTCGGACTGCTCTTCCAGCGCGCGCTGGAGAAAATAGATTGCTTTGTCATACTGACCTCGTTCTAGATGTTCCAGAGCATTGTAGTAAGTAGACTTCGCCCGCGGACTAACTTCGCGGGTGAGCGTCAGCGCGTAGCTTACAGGGTAGCGACGGCGCAGCTTATCCGGTGACGGTGGCTCTGCTGACACTGTTGTGTTTGCCGCATTTGCCGCAGGGGGAGGAGTTTCTTCCCGTTTGCCTATGTGATGCCCGCACAGACGGCAGATCAATTGGCGCTGCAAGTCGATGAACAGCGAGTTTTGCGCCCCGCACTGTGGGCAGACGCTGGGGGCCAAGCGACGAATGCGGCTCATCAGGGCAACCTTTCGCTCAAGTGTCGGTCGATACAGTGTCCCACAGCACGGCGCTGATCAGCCAGTTGAGGGCGTAATGACGTTCATAAACCACCGCCGGAATGAGACGCGCCGGGACGCGCGTCCCGTACAGCTCGGCATCGTTGATCGCCCAGTGGTAGCGATAGTGCAGATCAGCCATATCGAGTATAGCACTCAGCGGGCGCAGCTTGACCCTACGCTTTAGGGGGTTTGCGCCTAACGCTGCCCACTCGCGCAGCAGCTCTACTTGGCAGAAGTCATCAGGGCGCTGGAGCGGCTCCACCAGCCCCAGCGCCCACGCCAGCACCCACGCGCTTTCGAACCGCTGGCTGAACTTGATCGTATCCTGCTCGATCGGGTTGTCGCTGCGAGCGTAGGCGATTTCATCCGGGGTTGCTGCCGCTGCTGCGCCGCGTGCTGCCAACATGGCCTCATACTCAGCCAGCGTCGCGCCCTCAGCGCGCTCGGCAATCGTCACCAGCGCGATGAAGCGCTCGACGATTTGATCGACCGTCGGTGGGGTGGCTTGTGTGCTGTCTAAGATAACGGGGAGGTGGGGGATGAACGGGACTTTTTCGCGCCGCAGCACCGCCAACGAGCGCTCCTTGCGCTGGAGCGCCTCTTCGCTGGCCTCGGGCGTGAGGTCTGGAAAGTAGCGCACGGGGGCATCCTCCGCGCCGATGAAGCGCTTGCCGTTCTCGTTGTAGAGCGCGCCGCCACCCCACAGCAGGCTGTCAGGGTAGTACGCTAGCACTCCCAGCACCAGATCGCGCGCCTTGTTGGTGGCGTCCGGCGCGGGGTCGATCCCGATGTCGATCACCGTGTCGGCCAGCAGCACACGGCGTAAGTTTTTGCGCGCTTTGGCGTCGGCGCGGCTGCCGAGCGCAGCCTGTGCGAACGCCTGCACCTCGGTGAGCAGGGGCTGCGCAGTGGTGGCCTCGCGCAGGCGCAGCCTCACGCGCACCTCAGGCCACACCACCACATACTCGACAACATGATCATCGACTATGTGTGACTCGATAACATCATTAGCAGTCAGTTCATACAGTTCTTCAATCGGCGGCAGTGCACCACCGCGCACCAGCAAGCAAGCTGTCTGCATGGTATATCTCCAATTAGACCACATTGGGATGGTCGGGCAGCAGCTCTAGCACGAGCGCCAGCGCCGCCCTCACACTATCGCGTTTGTTCTGCTCGCGCGTACCCTTCCATTGAAAGCGCCGCACCACTACACGTTCTGCGTTAGATTCTCGTAATGCTGCTCCGATATACACCAACCCCACCGGTTTCTCGGGCGTGCCGCCGCTCGGCCCTGCAATTCCCGTCACACTGAGGGCGATATCGACGTTCAACCGGCGCAGCGCTCCTAACGCCATCTCATGAGCAGTCGGCTCACTAACTGCGCCATATGCTGCCAGTGTGCTTTCATAAACACCAAGCAGCGCCTGCTTGAGCGCGTTGCTGTAGCTGATGATGCCGCCCGCCACGTAACGGCTGCTGCCCGGCACGTCCGTTAAGGTGCTGATGAGCAGGCCGCCCGTGCAGCTTTCCGCCGCGCCAATCCACCAACCACGCTGGATCAAACGCGCCCCTACTTGTTGTGCTAATTGCTCTAGCATTGGCATGTTGTAACAGTCCCTAAACTCGTCTCTAACATAGTAGCATCCTCCCACGGTCAAGACTATAATCGACAACAGATTCAAACGGATGTAGGTCACCAACTGCTCCATGAGCGTCTTTCTACAAATCACGTCGCTGCTGCTGATCGTGTGCATGCTCCTGCTGCTGTGGGGATGCAGCACACGTCCTGCCAGCGTACCCTTGATGGACACCCCAGACGACGCGCTGCTGCTGGCGACCGTGCAGATGCCGCTCCCTTACATTGAGACGCTCCCCACTCACTTCAACCTACGCCCAGCCTTCGCTTCCACCCCGTCGTTCGCGCTGCCGCAGGTTGGCGGCTCGGGCCTCATGACCCCTCCGCCCGATTGCTTCCGTCAGGCCCAGCGCGGTCTCGTTTGCATCGGGCAAATTGTGAACACTGGCCTTCAGGCCGTTGAGAATTTGCGCCTGCGCCTGCGCATCGGCGGCAGCACTCAGACAATCAGCCCTGAACAGCGCGTGATCCCAGTGGGGAGCTTTGCGCCCTACCGCGCCATCTTCCCCGATGCGACGGACGAGCGCGCAACCGCTACCCTGCTCAGCCTGCGCGAGAGCAGTGTTCCCCTCCCACCCGTCACCGTGCTAACGGAGACAGGCAGTTACATTCCGCAGCGCACCGGCTACGGCCTCTACGAGTACGAGGCGACCCTGCGCGCCGACGACGATTATCGCCAACCGTGGCAGGCGATCATCACCTTGTTCGGTGACAGTCAGCAGGTGGTCGGCTATCGCGTCTTGGAGCAGCACGAGGCGCTGGCTGCTGGGCAAACGGTGACGCTGCGCGCGCTCATCACCCCTCTGCTGGTCGACACGCGCTACTACGCCACGCTCACGATCAGCCCGCGCTAGGTCGTCAGGCACGGCGCACCCGCATCTGACGGTGATACACCCCCCACTCAATCAACAGCGCCAGCAGCGCTAACAGCGCCACCCACGGCGACACATCGCGCAGGCTCAACGCCTGCTCTTCAGTGGGCGTGATAGGCGTCCCGCTCAGGATGAGGCCATCCGCTGGGGCAATGCGGCTCTCAAGGTCAAACAGGTTGACCGCGACCCACTGGCTCGCCAGCAGCGCCTCCCCTTGATACGCCTCCACACGATACAAGCCGGGGAGCGCCGCCATGTAAAGGCCATCCGGCGCGAGCATGACGCTGGCAGAGAGCGGATCCACCACGCGCATCGAGGTAGCGGCCAATGGCGGCGTCAGCGGCAGCAGATCCCCGGGCAGCAGGCTCCCCGCGCGGACGAGCTGCGTCTGCGGCGTGAACCACTCCAGCAGGTTGGCCATCAGGATCGGGAAGGCGATTTGCAGCGGCAGGTCGCTGTCGCTGAGGGCAAAGGGCAGCAGCGCGATTTGCTGCGTGCCGCGCTCCCCTGCTAGCAGCAGCGGCTCCCCCCCCATCGTCACCAGCGGTTGCAGCGTTGCGCTGCGGATCACGCTGAGCTGGCGGAGGTTGAGCGCGCTCAAGTCCACAAACGGCAGCAGCGGGTGATCTGGCTGAACAACCTGCACCTCGCGCGGCAGGTCGCGCACGCCGTCGCGCGTGAACAGCGCAGTATCGCGCGGCGGGTTGACCAGCAGCAGATCGGCCTCAGGCAGCACAGCCGGCAGATACCCTTCAAATACGTAAGCGTCGTAGCGCTCGACTGGCAGCGTGGCGCGCGTGGGGTCGCCCTGCACGAGCTGCACCCCGGGCAAGACGCTCAGCACGCGCTCCACGAAGCTGAAAGGTGCGGCGCTCACCAGCAGTACGCGGCGCGATTGGCGCAGCGGGGCAGCTGCAAACGCCACATTGTCCAGCGCCAGCGCGTCTTGTTCTGGTGGGACGACCAGCGCCGCTTGCACCGTCTCGAAAGGCTGAGCCACGCTCAAGGTGAAGCTTCGCAGCGATTCGCCGTCGATGGTGGCCTCTTGGCTGCGCCACAGCACACCATCTAACCGGAACGTGAGCGACAACGTGACAGGCCGCGCTCCGTGGTTGACGACCTGCGCGAAGATTTGACGCCCGCCTGCTGGCTCATCGCGGATTGCTAGCATCCCCAGCGCCACGTTGTCGCTGCGCTGCCCGATGAGGATCAAGCGCGGCTGTGTCACCGTGGCGGGCAGCACGATCTCCCCCAGTTGGCCGCTGCTGCCGTCGCTCAGGATGATGATGCGCGTGTCGGGCTGGGCGCTGGCGGAGGCCGCCGCTGTGGTGAAGGCCGTCTCCCAATCAGCCAAGCCGAAGCCGACTTCTGCCGCCTCCAGCGCAGCCAGCAAGCGCGCGCGATCTGCCGTAAAGTCGCTCAACACGTCCACTGTCTGGCCGACGCGCAGCAGCAGCATCTCATCGCCCACGCCCAGCTCATCCACCAGTTGACGCGCCTGCTCCAACGCCAGCGCCCAGCGCGTTTGACCGTCCGCTTCGACCGTCTGCATGCTGGCCGAGGCGTCAAGCAGCACGACGACCCGCCCCAGCGATGGTGTGCTGCCCGGCAGCGCCGGCCGAGCCAGCGCCACCACCAGCAGCGCCAGCGCCAAAAGCTGCAACAACAGCAGCAGATGCCGCCGCAGCCGCTGCCACGGGGTGTTGGCCGCATAGTCTTTGAGGGCGCGCTGCCAGAGGAAATGACTGCTGACGACCGCTTCACGACGGCGCAGCCGCAGCATGTAGAGCAGCAAGATGGGGATGGCCAACGCCGCCAGCGCCAACCCCAACGGGTTAAGAAACGTCATCAAGCGGTGGCGGCTAGACCGTGAGGGTCGCCGCCGAGACGATGATCAACACGGTGATGAGCACCACCACCGTCACATAAGCCCCGATCCCCACGCGGAACAGCAGGCGGTTGCGCTCTGCTGTTTTGTTGTAGTTGAGCTTCGCCATCATCTCCTCCGCGGGTTCATAGCCCGGGCGGATTTCCAGCACCTTCTCCAGCCATGCGACGCGCTCTTTGTCGGTCGGCGCGAGCTTGGCGAGGTACATCATGGCGCGCACGTTGCGCCGGTCTTTTTCCAAAATCTGGCGGAACATCACCCGCGCGCCTTGGCGCTGGCCTTTTTTGGCGGCGTCCACCGCCATATGATACAGCTCTTCAAGGTTGGGGGTGCCGCCGCTGGCTGCGGGGCCACGTCCAGACTTGCCCATAGGCATCACCCTCATATATCGAATTGCAACGCCCCCAGTATAGCGCAAAATCAGCCGTTCAGCGCATCCGCAGGAACTGGTCGAACAAGCCGCTTGTGCGATGGTCAGACCACGCCGGCACGTTCAACGTCTCGCTGATGTAAAGGGCCGCTGCTTGCAGATCAGTAGCATAGGTGGCGCGCGTCAGCGGCACGACCTGCTCGCCGCTGGGGGGCTGCCAATCGGCGGGTGGCTCGCTGGTGTGGCTGTTGAGGACAGCTTCCTGCTGCATCACGCGGTGGAACACGCCGCCGCCGAGGTGGATGTTCAGCTCGCCATGCTCCACCACGCGCCGCCGCGCGTTCTTGAACACCTCCGAGACATACAGCGAGCGCGCATCTGGCGTGGGCACTTCCCAAAGCACACCAGCACGGTTGAAGCCCTTCGCGCCGCGCTCGTCGAAAGTCACCAAGCAAACGCTCCGCAGCGCCCGCCAGCGCTCGCTCAGCCCGTAGAGCACCAGCCCCGCGCTGATGATCAACCCGAGGTAAGGCAAGATATGCGGATTCGGGATGAGCGTGCCCGCGTTGGGCAGGTTGATGTCGCTCGTCAGCGTCAGCACCGAAATGACGAGGTACACCAGCGCCCAGAACACCCGTGAGAGAAAGCGCCGACGCACCGCGCGCTGCCACTGTGGGGTGCGCACCAACGCAAGCTGCCCCTCGCGCAGGGTCTGACCAGCATACGTCCCCCCTGCGACCAACTGCCACGCGCCCAACGTGAGCGGCAGCGGCGGCAGCGGGCGGGGTGGCTCCGGCGCGCGCAGCGGCTCCGGGCGGATGAACTGAAACGGCACATCGAGCAGCAGGGCGGCACGCTCACCCGCTTCCTGTGCTTGGTCGACGAATAGGGTTTGATCGGGGTCGGGCCAGCGTGCCAGCTCACACCAGCGGCTGCCCCGCTGCTGCGAAAGCGCTGCGCCCAGCAGCAGCCCCAGATGCCAGCTCTCATCGGAGCGCTGCCAGCCCAGCACGACCTGCTCAATGTCGGCTCGGATCATGCCGTCTGCTGGCAGCAGGCGTGCGCTAGCAAACACGCGGTTGTATTTGAAACCGTCCGCGGCAGCTTCCGCCAGCACCACCTCACGATTGCCATCAAGATAAAGCCGCCACCCACCCGAAGAAAGATCAATCGACAGGTTATTGGCAGCAGAGATTACAGTCATAGAGGCATTGTCCATACTGACACATGGATGAACGGTCATCAGCGCTTCATGCGCTATTATCGCAGAAGAACGCGCCCCTGCCAGTCTGGAAACGACAGGGGCGCGCGCAATTTTATAGATCGTGGGGCAGGTTTTACCCGCGCCGGTAGACGCCGGTGCTGTAGACGTACACCCAATTGGGGATGACGCCGTTTTCATTCTTCTCACCTGCGCCTTCGAGGAATTGGTAAACCCAGCGCGAATCGCTGATTGTCAGGTTGACACACCCACGGCTGCGCCGATAGCCAAAAAAGTCGTGCCAGTACGTCCCGTGCAGGCTGATGTCACCGTCGAAGTACTGCACCCACGGCACGCTTTGCAGCGCGTAGGCGTTGGGCGCGCCCGCAAACCCCGACATCGTATCGCGCGGCAGCCGCGCCCACACTTGGAACAAGCCCTCGCGCGTCTCCGTCCCCGGGAGGCCGGTGCTGATGAGCGTGGCGAACACCGGACGATCATCTTCATACGCCACCAGCGACTGCTCGAACAGGTCAATCGCCACCCAGCGCCCGCTCACGCCTTCGGGGCGCGCCACTGGCTTAATCACCGAGAGGTAAATCTGCTTGACCCACTGATTCGGCCCCAGCTTGTAGTAGAGCCAGCCATCCTCGCCCATCTCCTCTGCGAAGATGTTGAACATCTGATAGTGCAGCGGCACGAGACCGCTGGAGGAATCAGGCGGGCCGCCCGGGCGCGTCGACGCCCAGATGCCAGTAGTATCCAGCACCCATGCGAACGGTTGATTCCAGCCCTCTGGCAGCAGCACCCCACGGAAGTAGGACGGACGGCGCAGGCTGGCATTTTCTTTGCTGATCCACGCCCCATTTTCTGATTGGATCCACCCGTCCACCTCGTTCACCGCGCGGACGAAGTTGAACCCCTGCCCGATCTGGCCGATGGGGCTGCCGCCCGGCCCGTCGAACGTCGTCACCGGCTCCGGCCCCACGCGCCAGAAGCTGTAGTTCTCCAACGTGAAGAAGTCATGCGGCACGCGCTGAAAGTCCGGGGGTGGCGTGTTGGCGATGATCTCCAAGCAGGCCTCGCTCGCTGACTGCCCCTCAACATAGCGGCACTCCGGTGGTTCAAACACCTGCACCGGCTGCGGCGCAGCAGGCATCGGCGTAGACGCTGCGAGCGGCTCCAGCCCGGGGAGGGGGGTATTCGTCGCAAAAGCAGTAAGCGGGGCAGCTTGCTGAGCGCTGACCGTGAACAAACTGGTAAGGGTCAGCAGGCCGATCATGCCCGCTCCAAGCGCAAGAGGGCGCAGCTTCATGAGCAAAACTCCGTACAACTAGCGATCATTGAGCGTTAATGTGCAGCAGAATAATGGAAGTTGCAGCGGATGGGTAGGATGAGTGGCACAGCGCAGGGCAAAAATGAAAAACGCCCGCACTATGGCGAGCGTTCGTTAAAAAAGTTTTCCAAGAAATCTAGTTAAATTTAGGATAAGGGTTTGTCAACAACTTGTCAAGGGGTGAGCGGAAAATTAGTTGTGACAAAATGCACAATGAGAACGGTGAACGCTCGCAATAAGGGCACTCAGGCCTCATCCCCTAACCCCCTTCTCCGGTAGAGAAGG
>JBDNCV010000105.1:0-13860 GCA_046719465.1 Anaerolinea sp. | reverse complement strand
CCACGCAGGGAACAGCAAAAAGAGCGGCGCGATGAGAAGCGCAGCCCAACCAATCCCCCACAGCGCCAAGCGCACCACGCCGAAGAGGCCTCGCGCCTGCAGCACCCACACCGCCACGCCCACGCCAAGCAGCACCACCACTTGGGGTTTAGTCGCGCTCAGCACCAGCGCGAGCGCCACCGCCCACAGCTTCCAACCGCGCTCCAGCATATCGGCAGCGCACATGCTTAACAGCAGCGCCACCAGCGTGAATTGGCCCCATTGAAAGTGCGAGACCGTCGGCGGGAACAGAAAACTCGCCAACAGCGCCACCATGAGCCACAACGGGTACGGCTTTTCCATTCGCGCTGCCGCGACAACACACATCACAAGCGCCGCCAACGACACAACACTCCAAAGCATCGACGCTTGGCTGAGGGGCAGGCTGCCCAACGGCAAGAACGCCCCGATCGCCGTCGGCAGCCACACCGAGTTGCTGCTATCAAACAACTGGTCGATGCGGTATGGGCTGAGGCCGTTCAGCAGCAGGTGCGTCGGCCCCCACAGGTTGTTGCGGAAGTCCCATGTGCTGGAGGGCACGCCTGCAACAAAAACCGCGACGACCAAGCCAAACAGGAGCAGGCCTGCCACAAGATAGACCTGCTCCCCCAGTGTGCGCTCACGCCACCAACGCATGCTCACCTACCCCAGCAAAAGATCGCCCTCTGGACCCTTAATCTGTGTAAGCATACCACGCAGTTCGCGGATTTGATCGCGCAGGGCGGCGGCCTTCTCAAACTCGAGGGCTTGCGCCGCCGATTTCATTTCCTTCTCCAGCTCGGTGATCATCTTTTGTAGGCGAGCTGGGTCAAGCGCTCGCATGGCGCTAACGGGCGTCTCCTTCGCTGCACCTTCCACTTCCTCATCGCCCGCCATGGCCTTCACGCGGTCGGTCAGGTCTTTGATTTGCTTCACGATCTGCTTCGGTTCAATATTGTGCGCTTTGTTGTAGTCGATCTGAATCTGACGGCGACGATCCGTCTCGTCAATTGCGCGCTTCATGCTGTCAGTGATTTTGTCGGCGTACATAATCACATGACCCTCGATATGGCGCGCCGCACGCCCGATGGTCTGGATCAGCGCGCTGTCGCTGCGTAGGAAGCCCTCTTTGTCCGCATCCATGATCGCCACTAACGACACTTCCGGCAAATCCAGCCCCTCGCGCAGCAGGTTGATGCCCACCACGACATCATAAACGCCCATCCGCAGGTCGCGCAGGATCTCGACGCGCTCCAACGTGTCCACCTCGGCGTGGAGCCACTGCGCTTTAATGCCCATCTCGTTCAGGTAGCCAGCCATCTCCTCGGCCATCTTCTGCGTGAGCGTCGTCACCAGCGCCCGCTGCCCCTTCTTCACACGCAGCGCGATCTCTTGCAGCAGATCGTCCACCTGCCCACGCACAGGCCGCACATCTACGCGCGGGTCAACAATCCCAGTCGGGCGGATGATCTGCTCGACCACGGCTTGGCTCACTTCTCTCTCATAGGGGCCGGGCGTTGCGGTTGTGAAGATCACGTCGCGGATGCGTTCCTCGATCTCTTCGAACTTCAACGGCCGGTTGTCCATCGCGCTCGGCAGCCGAAAGCCATAATCCACCAACACGGCTTTTCGCTGGCGGTCACCGTTATACATGCCTCGCAGCTGCGGCACAGTCATGTGGCTTTCGTCAATCACCAGCAAATAATCATCCGGCATATAGTCAAGCAGCGTAAATGGGGGGCTGCCCGGGGGGCGCTGCTCCATATGGCGGCTGTAGTTCTCAATGCCCGACGTGAAGCCTACCTCGCGCAGCATGTCGAGGTCATAGCGGACGCGCTGCTCGATGCGCTGCGCTTCTAGGAGCTTGCCCTCCTGCTTGAAGTAGGCGATGCGCTCCTCGAGTTCCTTCTCGATGTCGATGATGGCCTGCTTGATGTTCTCCTCGTCGCTGATGTACTCGCGCGAGGGGAAGATCGTGATGGATTGGTGCTGTTTGAGAATTTCACCGGTGAAAGGGTCGAACTCGGTGATGCGCTCAATCTCGTCGCCGAACATAGCGATGCGATAGGCCGTCTCGCTGTAGCCCGGGATGATCTCCAACGTGTCACCACGCACGCGGAACGTGCTGCGCTTGAGCACCATATCGTTGCGCGAGTATTGGATGCGCACGAGGTCGCGCAGCAATTTATCACGCCGGATGACATCCCCAACGGCGAGCGGCACGCTGGCGTTCCGCCAACTGCGCGGGTCGCCCACGCCGTAGATGCACGACACCGACGCGACGATAATCACGTCGCGCCGTGTGAACAGCGAGGCCGAGGTTGACAGCCGCAAGCGTTCAATCTGCTCGTTAATCTGCGTCTGTTTCTCGATGTAGAGGTCGTGGCGCGGCACGTAGGCCTCAGGCTGATAGTAATCGTAGTAGCTGACGAAATACTCCACCGCGTTGTTAGGGAAGATCTCTTTAAACTCAGCAAAAAGCTGAGCAGCCAGCGTCTTGTTGTGGGCAAGGATGAGCGTGGGCTTCTGAGTGCGCTCAATGACGTTGGCGATGGTGAAGGTCTTACCCGTGCCGGTTGCGCCCAGCAGCGTCTGCTTCTGGAGGCCGTTTTGCAAGTTGCTCACAAGTTGGTCGATGGCGCGGGGCTGGTCGCCAGTGGGTTTGTACGGCGTGCCAATCTTGAGTTCAGACATCTGACGGCCTTTCTGATGGCTTCAGCTAGGCCTTCAATGATAGAACATTTTTGCGAAAAACAAAACGTGAATTTAACGCAGATGCTGCGACACGATTTCAAAAAGATCGGGCGCTATACAAGCTCTTTCGCCACGCGCAGCGCCTCGTCGAAGTTCACCTCATGCCCGATCACGTCTACATATTCGGCGTGGCGGATGATCCCCTCGCGGTCGATCACAAAGACCGCGCGCTGGCACACACGCCAGTCGAGGTCGTGCACGCCGTAATCGTCAGCGAACTTCATGTCCATGTAGCAGCTCAACGTTTCGTGGCTGGTAATGCCCTCCGCGCCACAGTAGCGCTTGAGCGCAAAGGTCAAATCCGCGCTGACAGTGATAATGCGGATGTCTTCATGCAGGTTGGCGGCCTCGGCGTTGAAGCGCCGCGTCTGAGCGCTGCATACGCTGGTGTCAATCGAGGGAATCGTGCTGATGATGAGCACTTTGCCAGCATAATCAGCCAGCGTGCGCTTGCTGCGATCCACCGCCATCAGCTCGAAGTCAGGCGCTTTGCTGCCCACTTGCAGCATCTCGCCCTGCACGCGATGCTCTACCGGCCCCACCATCATCCCTTTGCGCGCCACGTTCTCTGCTCCTTGTTATAGAAATCTCATTCAACCTGCGCGAGTGTACCGAGTGTTGCTTAGATGAAGTTTAGTCTAGGCCGCCAAAACGCCACCGCCCCTCAATCATGGTTGCCACAGGCAAGATGCGGTCGATCTCGTGCGCGGGCGTGGTGAAGATGTCACGATCCAGCACTACAAGGTCAGCATAGTAGCCCACGTCCAGCCGCCCCAAGCGATCCTCTTGATACGAGGCGTAGGCCGCGCCGGTTGTGAAGCCTGCGATGGCTTCTTCAACCGTCAAGCGCATCTCAGGATACCAACCGCCCTCAGGTTGACCGTTCTTCTGGCGCGTGACCGCCGCCGCGATCCCTTCAAACGGGTTGAAGCGCTCTACGGGGCTATCCGAGCCGAACGCCACTATCACCCCTTGATCAAGCTGCCAGCGGGCGTTGTAAGCCCACGCGCAGCGTTCCCCCCAGTAACGTTCCGCCACCGGGTAATCACTGGTGGCGTGGGTCGGCTGCATCGACGCGATCACCTTCAAGTCGCGCAGACGATAGCGGTCATCGGGGTGGATGATCTGCACGTGCTCCACGCGGTGACGCAGTTGATCGGGCGTTTGGCCGCGGGCGGCTTCCTCGGCGCGCACCCGCTCCATGACGTTGCACACCTCGCGGAAGGCGCGGTCGCCAATGGCGTGAATGGTGGTCGGCAGGCCGTGAGCGCTGGCTTTGCTCATCGATTCGTACATCTCCTCCGACGTTAAAACTGCGATGCCGCAGTTGTCTGGCTCACCGTGGTATGGTTCCAGCATGAGCGCTGTCTTCGGCCCCAGCGCGCCATCTGCGAACATCTTGAGCGCCCCAATCTTGAGCCAGTCGTCGCCAAAGTTGGCGCGCACGCCCAGCTCAAGCGCATGGTCAAGCCAAGCGCGGTTGACGTTCTTGTGGACGCGCAGCCCCAACTGACCGCGCTCACGGAGACGCTGCAAAGCCATCATGCAGATCGGGTCGTCGTAGTCGTGCAGCCCGGTCAACCCCTGCGCGTGAAACTGCGCCTGCGCCGCGAGCATCATATCAGCCAGCTGATCTACTGTCGGCGCGGAAATCTGCTGCTCGATCAACCGCATCGCTGTTTCAAGCAGGATGCCCGTCGGGTTCCCTCGTGGGTCGCGGACGATCTCGCCACCGTCAGGGTCGGATGTGCTGGCTGTCACCCCACAGGCTGCCAGCGCGGCGCTGTTCGCCCAGCCTGCGTGGCCGCTCTTGGCCCGCAAATAGACCGGGTTATTCGGGGCAACGCGGTCTAAATCGGCTGCGGTTGGGAACGCCCCCGATGCCCACAGCCCCTGCGCCCAGCCCCTACCCGTGATCCACTGACCGGGCTGCGCGCTGCTGGCCCGCGCTGCTACACGTTCTAGCGCCACGTCGAGGCTCGGCACTTCAAACACGTCGACCTCGTTGAGGGCGCGCGCCGTCAGGTAATAATGCACGTGCGCGTCAATCAAGCCGGGCAGCACTGTCCGCCCGCGCAAGTTCTCGACTGTCGTGCGAGCGCCGCGCAGCGCCAACATCGCTTGTGTCGTGCCGATGGCCACGATCCGCCCGCGGGCAATCGCCACCGCCTCCACAAAGCCAGCGCCGGTCTGGGTGTAGATGCGCCCGTCTGTCAGAATCAAGTCAATCATCCACGACTCCTTATCATGAGTACTGCGCCACAATCGCGCTGATCTCGTCAGCGGTTGGCGTATAAACGCCCGGATGCTGCACCGTCAGCGCGGCAACTTGCGCCGCCAGCGCAAGGGACTTTTCCAGCGGCAGGTTGAAGAAGTGCTGCGCAATCAGCAGCGACGTTGCGAACACATCGCCCGCGCCTGTGGGATCGGCCTCGTGGGCAGGATAGGCTTCGTAGGGATGCGGCGCGCCGTCCACATACGCCACACCGCCCGCCGCTCCATCCGTGACCACGGTCATCACTGCCCATCGGAAGGCTTCGATGAGGTCGGTATCACCCTCTACGTCTTGTTGGCTGAACACCGCGAGCGCCACATGCGCCAGCAGATCAGGCCGAAACCAGCGCCTGAACGTCACTCGTCCAGCTGCGTCCCACTGGCGCATCAACCCCTGCGGCGTGAGCATGACAGGAGCAGAAAAGGCGCTGTAAAGATCATCGCTGAGTTCATCTACAAGGGGTGCAAGGTGCACTAGACGCGCGCCACGCCACGCAGCAGGCACATCCCCCACGGAGAGGGTATGCGCGCGGCCGTGCAGCGTCTGAATGCGGCGCGTCCCAACGTAGACGTTTTCAAAGGTCGTTGTTTCTGGCGCGTGCACGACCTCCAGCGGAACAGTCGCGGCCAAGCTCGCCACCAGCGGATCCTCAGAGTTGGCGCTGGTCACGATCGCCGGTTGCAATCCGAAAGCCTGCGCAATACGAGCAGCATAGGACACCGTGCCGCCCAAGACGCGCCCCTCTGGCTTTAGATCAGCCGTCATGTGCCCAATCAGCAGCAAATCGGGGGTCATGCTTTGATCGGGTTGATGGTGACCTTGCGGCCCGTGCCTTCTCCAATACTCTTGGTTTCCACGTCAGTACGTTCTTTCAACGTCAGGTGGATGATGCGGCGCTCGTTCGGTGGCATCGGCTCCAGCGTGACAGTGCGCCCCTGCTTGACGGCTTGATCCGCCATGCGCGTAGCCAGCTGGCGCAGGCGCTCGTTGCGGCGCAGCTTGTATTCCATCACGTCCACGATGATGTTGGCGCGCTTCTGTACCTTGCGGCTGAGCATCAGACGTAAGATGTACTGGAGCGATGCCAGCGTCTCGCCGCGCCGACCAATGAGCGGTTGAGCATCCTCACCGCTAATGTTGAGGATCCACAGCGATTCTTCGCCCTCGCGCGTCGATTCGCTCTTGTGGATCGTCACCGTGCCGTAGATGTCCATCTTTTCTAGCAGCTCGTTGAGAAGCTGCTTGCCCGCCAGTGCCACCTCGTCCGCTTGGTCGTCAGGGATGATTTCGGCCTTCGGCGCGAGGTCGAGCGCCTCAGGGTCTTCAAACTCGACATCAAAATCTTCAACGTAACGTGAGACGCGCGGTTGATGCTCTCCACCACGTCCACGTTGGCTGCCCTCACGCCCGCGTCCACCGCGTCCACGACGTTCGTCGCCCTCGCGCTGTCCCCCCTCGCGCCCACGCCCACCGCGTTCCCCGCGAGGTGGCTGCTGACCGCGCCCCGTCCCTCGATGTGGCCGACGCACTTCAGTCACCGAAACTTGTCTCGTAGATTTGCCAGTGGGCTGCTCCGGCTCTGGCCGCCGCCCCATGTAAATAATGCGGACACGAGCCGGCTTAGCCCCGATCCCCATGATGCCGCGGTAGGGTTCTTCCAGCACTTCCACCATCACATCAGCTGCTGTGACGCCCAACTCACGCAAGCCTGCGTCGATGGCTGCTTCAATCGTCTCCCCGGTTTTCTCTACAGATTCCATAGCGCTATTTCCATTTCCGTATCTTGCACATAAAGGCAGTTGCCCTACGGCAAACTGCCCACCTCAATCCACCCGTTTGTATTCTTTGCAGCAGCAGCTACTTCTTCTTGCCGTAGCTCTTGCCCGCGGTCTTAGGGGTTTTCGCCCCACCAGACGCCTTTGCAGGCGCAGGCTTTGGGCTGCGGGCTGGTGAAGTCGCCATCGCCGCGATAGTATCCTCAACGCGCGGCCCAGTGCGCGGCTTCTCTGGGAACAGCTTATCGGTCAGCGCTTTCACCTGCGGTGAGTACTGCAAAATACCCACCACATTGGACACAATGAAGTAAACGGACAAGCCGACCGAGAACGACAGCGACAGGAACCCGAACATGATCGGCATGATCGTCCCCATCGAGCGGGTGATGTTGGCCGCTTGGTCGTTCGGGTCAGGTGGGCCAGAGGGCGCCGGAACCGACACCTTGAACTGAAGCCACGTCGTGATCATCACCAACGCTGGCAGCACCAGCGCATACCACGGGTTACCGGGCGGCGTTGGCGCTTTGGTCAAGTCCATCCCCAACCACATGTTCTCCAATGGGATGAGCCGCGCCAGATCCGTCACCAATAAACGCTGTGACAAGTCGATCAACTGATACGGCGTGGAGGCCAGCGCGTAGTAGATGGCCTGATACATGGCAATCAGGATGGGGTACTGAATCAGCAGCGGCAAACACCCGCCCAGCGGGTTGACCCCGTGCTCGCGGTAGAGCGCCATCTGCGCCTGCGAGAGCTTCTCACGGTCGTCTTTATACTTCTCTTGCAGCTTCTTGATGGCGGGCTGAAGCTCCTGCGTGCGCCGCGCCGAACGCATCTGCTGGATCGTCAGCGGGTAAGTCGCCAAGCGGATGAGCAGCGTTAGCACCACGATGCCCGCGATGATGTTGTTGCCAAGCACGCCATACAGCCACATCATCAGCGTGATAAGCGGGTTGAAGATGAGATCCCACATAGACTATAAACCCCTCAGATGCTCAGCGTGCGTATGACCAGCGTTGTGTGCCGGTTTGTTCCGAAAATGCGACAACCAAACGCCCCATGTCCTTCGTGGCCACGAGGACAAGCGCTTCGTTGATGCCTGCCTCAAGGTTCGCCGGGACGTACAACAGCTCGCTCAAAATCTCCGGGCCGCCTTCCACTTGGCGCTCCATCACCTTTGCGCCGTTCGGCCCCAGCCAATGCACCTTGCCATCGCGCGATGCCACGATAATGTAGTTTTCTGTCACCAGCGGTGAGGGGCGAATTCCGCGCGGCGAGACCTGCGTCTCCCAGATGATCGCCAGCGTGTCGGGGTTGATAGCGTACACAAAACCCGATAGATCGGCCACATAGATCACATCGTTGGCAAGGACAGGCTGGCTCCACACCCAGTTACGCAAGCGGCGTTCCGCCACGACCTGCCCCGTTGCCGCGTCAATCTTGAAGAAGCGATCGAGCGTGTTGCCCACATACACAAAGCCATTGGCCACCAGCGGCGACCCACCGATCAAGCCTTCGGTGTTGACAGGCTGTGGCCAAACGGGCGTGCCATCCGCGGCGTTGAGCGCAAACACGAAGTGGTCGATCGTGCCGAAGTAAACCACGCCATCCACCACCACCGGCGCTGACCAGATGCCGCCGTTGGTGTTAAAGCGCCACGCCTCGAGCAGCGTCTGCTTGTTGAGCGCCACAATGCCGCCAGATTCAAACGGCACAAAGTAGAAGTTCTCATCCTCGACGACATCGGCCACAATCGGCGCAGCGACAGGCTGCCCGGCCATGTTGTCCACGCGCGCCGTATCAGGGTCTACCACCAGCAGCTTGAGGCTGTGCGTCGGCAGGATCAGTTCGGTCTGACCGGCGTTGTCGCGCACAAGTGGGCGGCTGAAAAATTGAGCTTGCAAGTTGTTTGCATTGCCGTCAATCTCCCAGCGGCGCGGCTGATTGTTGTTGTCCACGCGCACATTGCCTGCGACGTCAAGCAGTTCGGCCGCAGTGCCGTTGGCTGGGTTGAGGGCCACCGCCCAGTTATTGTAGGTGACCATCACCCGTGGTTGACCTTGGATGGTGACGGGCGCTAGAGCTGCCCACGACGTCCCGATGCGGATGGGTGCACAGCCGGTTGTAACCGCCAAAGCTGCGATCACCAGTCCTAGCAGCGCCCAGCGCGTATGCCTTCTATGTGAGTTCAACGTGGTCTCCTCGGCGGAACGGGATCATAGCCACCCGGGTACATCGGCTGGCAGCGCCAGATCCGATACAGCCCCATGCGCAGCCCGCGCAGCAGCCCATGAATCTCAATCGCCTCATACATGTATTCAGAACAAGTGGGGGTGAAGCGGCAAGCGGATGGCAGCGCCGGCGAGATATAGCGCTTATAGAAGCGGATCGCTTTCAGGGCTAGCCATTTCATGTGATATTGTGTCTCTTTTCAGCAAACCAGTTTGCTCTAACAACCAAGTGACGTGGCGCAGCACCTCAGGGTACGGCTGCTGCACCAGTTTCGCTTTTGCGACGAATACCACGTCATAGCCTTGGCACAGGTGAGGATGTTGAGCGCGTACCGCCTCTCGCAAGAGACGCCGAACGCGATTCCGCACGACCGCGCTGCCCAACCGCTTAGAGGTTATAAACCCATAGCGGTTGTGTGGCTCACCGTTTTCACCCACATTGATTAACAACATCGGGTGATGAACGGTGCGCCCAGCACGTCGTAACCGAAGGAAATCACCCCTGCGGCGCAACCGTAACTTACGCCACATGACGTTTTAATCATCGCTCAGGAGGCGTTCCAGTTCACCTTTTTAACGTGCACTGTCTTGACAGTCAGCTTGTGGCGGCCGTGCTTGCGACGCGCTTGAAGCACCTTGCGCCCACCTTTGGTCTGCATGCGAGCGCGGAACCCATGAACACGCTTACGGCGGCGCACTTTTGGCTGCCATGTGCGAAATGTTGACATTTCGAATCCTTCTGCTTCCTCGATAGGTATGGACGGAACCACTGGCATTATAGCGAAAAGCCTGCACGGGTCAACCATGAGCCTCGCAAGTGTCCTCTCGATTGTGGCCAGCGGCTGACTAGAGACGCGCGGCAACCTGCTGGGCTTGGGCATAATTGAGCGCGAATACCGCTTCTTTGATCGCAGGGATGCGTGAGGCGCTCATGCTCAGCTCGCGCACGCCCATCCCAACCAGCGCCTCCACGGCGTTGAGGTCACCCGCCAGCTCACCGCACACCCCCACCCATTTGTTGTGCTGCTGAGCCGCCTGCACCACATCGCGGATCAAGCGCAAGATTACTGGGTGGTTATCGTTAGCTAAATAGGCGACGTTGGCGTTGCCACGCTCAGCCGCGAACACGTATTGTGTCAAGTCATTCGTGCCAACCGAGAAAAAGTCCACATAGGGGGCGAAGCTGGCAGCATCAATCGCGGCTGACGGCACTTCCACCATCATCCCCACTGGGAAGCGCGGCGCATGAATGTTGAGTTCAGCGCGGCACGTGTCTAGCAGCGCAACCGCCTGCTTGAACTCATCCACAATCGCAATCATCGGGAACATCAGCAGCAGCGGGTAGCGCACGCTGGCGCGCAGCACGGCTCGAAGCTGCGTCTTGAAGAGGTTAGGCTGTGCAAGGCTGAGGCGAATGGCGCGCTGCCCTAAGAAGGGGTTGGCTTCCTCAGGCTGCTCGACGTATGCCAGCGGCTTATCCCCTCCAACGTCCAGCGTGCGGATCACCATCGGGCGGCCCGCTAGCGCCTCACCAATGGCACAAAACGCCTCATACTGCTCATCTTCGGTCGGCGCATCTAGCCGATCCAAGAACAAAAACTCCGTCCGCAGCAGGCCAATCCCCTCGGCGCCCTGCTCCACAGCGCGCTGCACCTCATTCACCGAGCCGATATTGGCAAACACCTCGACGCGGTGGCCGTCCTGTGTCTGCGCGCGCTGCTGGCTGCGTTTGAGCGCATCAGCGCGGCGCTGCTGCTCCTGCTCAAGCTGAGCACGATAACGGGCAAGCACCTCCTCTGAGGGCTGAATGTGTACCTCCCCCTGTGTGCCGTCGACGATGAGCATCGCGTCTGCCTCAAGCTGGTTGAGCACATTGCCTATCCCCACCACCGCGGGAATGCCCAACGCGCGCGCGAGGATGGCGCTGTGTGAGGTCGGGCTGCCCGCCACAGTGCAAATACCCTGCACCAGCGATGTGTCAAGCCGTGCGGTTTCCGATGGGCTGAGATCCTCCGCAACGAGGATGCCGGGGCCGCTCAAAGTCAAGTCAAGGTTAACCCCCAACAAATACCCCAGCACGCGCAGCCCAACATCCTCCACATCTGCCGCGCGCGCGCTCAGCAGAGGATCATCAAGGCTGCGATACCGCGCCACCATCGCATCCACTGCGGCCTTCCATGCAGTCGGCGCATCCTGCTGCTTGTGGCGGATCGCCTCTTCCGTAGGCTGGAGCAGGCTCTCATCTTGCAGCAGCAGCGCGTGCGCCTCAAAGATCATCGCATCGTGTGCGCTCGTTTTCTGCGCAGTCAGGCGCTGGTTCATCTCAATATCGGCGCGCGCTTGCTCGACGCTTTGATAGAACCGGGCTACTTCAGCCTGAACGTCGTTCACAGGCTGCGGCGTAATGGTGAGCTTGGGACGTTCCAGACGGCGTGCCCGTCCAATGGCGATCCCACTGCTGGCGGCTAACCCGCGCAGTACACCCGGGCGCGCTTCTCGAATGTCACGGCGTAGGACAGCAGGTACACTCGCTGCTATCTCCAATGGGTCGCCAAAGTTTTGTGCGGCTAGCACCTGAATGGCTTGCAACGCCTCTGCTGCCTGCTCGCCTGTGGCAGTAAATTCTAACTCATGACCGAAGCGCGCGCCCAGCGTCGCCACGTTGTTCAAGCTGGCAGCGCTCACCGCGGGGCTGTTCGTCGTCAAGTTGCGAAGCATGACTGAGGCCTTAAAACGCCCCACTGTTTGCACAAGACGGGCCGCTGGCCGCGCGTGCAGCCCTAATGCGTTGGGCACTTTGAGGCAAAGGCGCTGCCCGTCAACGGCTTGTGTTGAGGCTGGAGCCTCCGCATCGGCAGGTGTCGTATCGCCGAGCTGGGCTTGCTTGGGCGCCAACGATTTGCGCATTTCAGTCACGATTGCTTCCAAGGGCTGCCCCAAGCGGATTTGTACAGCAGCGGTAATCGCCCCCTCCACCAGCGGCGCGGGTGACAGCACGACACGCGCGCGCTGCTCCTCAGAGAGCAAATCCAGCGCGGTCTCAGTGCTGAGGATGGCACTGCCCATGTCCATCAGGACGATAACACCATCCGGGCTGTAGACCGACTTAATAGCGGCGAGGATGAGCGCTGCGTCAGTGCCAATCGGGTGCTCCGGCAGGTTAAGCCCACCTGCTGCCGCAATCGGCATCTCATTTCCACCCATCTGGCGTGCCAGCTCGAGTACACCCTGCGCCAATGAATAACTATGTGAGACGATGACCAGCCCGATCATGTCTGCCTGCCTTTACAGAAGTTGGCCTTATAGTTGCAAGTTTGAAATGCACACGGATTCAACGATGGCAGCGATGGTGGTGTAGGAGCGATTCTGGTGTGTCACCCCTTGTCTGATGCAGGCGCGTTGGACGCAGCTGCATTTGCTAACGCAGCGCGGGCACAGCATGTGCGCTGCGCCCGCGCCGATCTTAGGTTACGACACCCAATCGAAGGTACGTGTGACGGCCTTCAACCAGCCCGCGTAGAGTTCTTCACGCTTGGTCGCGTCCATCTGAGGCGTCCACTCTTTATCTTTGCCCCAGTTGGCGCGCAGGTCATCGACCTTGCTCCAGAAGCCCACCGCCAAGCCTGCCGCATAGGCCGCGCCCAGCGAGGTCGTCTCTGCCACCTTCGGGCGCACCACCGGCACACCCAAGATGTCCGACTGGAACTGCATCAGCAGGTCGTTGAACACCATGCCACCGTCCACCTTCAACGCGGTCAAGTTCACGCCAGAGTCTTTGTTCATCGCGTCCAGCACTTCGCGCGTCTGGAAGGCGGTCGCCTCAAGCGCGGCGCGTGCGATGTGGCCGCGGGTGACGTAGCGCGTCATGCCGACGATCACACCGCGCGCATCGCTGCGCCAATACGGGGCGAATAAGCCCGAGAACGCCGGAACGAAGTAGATACCGCCGTTGTCCTCCACTTCCTTAGCGAGGATTTCAACATCAGGCGACTTTTCGATCAGCTTCAGGTTATCGCGCAGCCACTGGACGAGCGCGCCCGTGATGGCAATCGAGCCTTCCAGCGCGTAGACCGCCGCGTGGTCGCCGATCTTGTAGCCCAGCGTCGTCAACAGGCCGTTCTTTGACTGCACGGCTTTCGTGCCCGTGTTGAGCAGCATGAAGCAGCCCGTGCCGTAGGTGTTCTTGGCCTCGCCCACATCGAAGCATGTCTGGCCGAACAACGCCGCCTGCTGGTCGCCCAAGTCACCGCTGACCGGAATGCCGCCGAGCGCACCGCTGGCCGTGCCGTAGACCTCGCTCGACGACTTGATGGCGGGCAGCATGGCCTTGGGAATGCCCATGATGCTCAGGATTTCATCGTCCCAGTCAAGCGTCTCAAGGTTCATCAGCATCGTGCGGCTGGCGTTGGTCACGTCGGTGACGTGCACACCCCCCTGCGAGCCACCCGTCAAGTTCCAGATGAGCCACGTGTCGATGTTGCCGAAGATGACATCGCCTGCTTCAGCCCGAGCGCGCACTCCCTCCACGTTGTCGAGGATCCACTTGATCTTGGGGCCAGAGAAGTACGTCGCCAACGGCAGGCCAACTTTCTCACGGAAGCGATCCTGCCCGCCCTGCGCGGCCAGCTCATTGCAGATCATATCGGTGCGCGTGTCCTGCCACACGATGGCATTGTAGACTGGGCGGCCCGTCTTGCGATCCCACACGACCGCCGTCTCGCGCTGGTTGGTGATGCCCACCGCCGCGATGTCGTTGACGTTGACGCCAGCTTTGGAGAGCGCCCCGCTGATGACCTCCTGTGTGCGG
>JBDNCV010000104.1:0-13884 GCA_046719465.1 Anaerolinea sp. | reverse complement strand
GCGGACAAGGCAGGCGGACAAGGCAGGCGGACAAGGCAGGCGGACAAGGCAGGCGGACAAGGCAGGCCTTGTCCCTACTAGGACCCGGAAAGGCGTTGGAAGGCGGGGCGTCGGTCGCTGTCGCGCAGGACGAGGCTGAAGGCGTTGAAGGCGCTGCTGCGTGCCAGCTCGGCGTCGCTGGCGAAGTTCAAGTTCCACAAGAACACGTTGTCCACATAGCCGAGGTTGTGCGCCACCTGCACCGCCCGCACGAGGAAGCTGGCCTGCTCCTCCGACGAGAGGTAGCCGTACCACTCCTCCGGCGGCTGGCCGGGCAGCCCGTCCCATGTCGGGTAGCCGAACTCGGTGATCCACAGCGGGCGGTTGATGCCACCTGCGGTGAGGATCGTGCGGGTGATCTCGAGGTTGTCGAGGAAGTAGAAATAGGGGCTGTCGTTCCAGCCGCGCTCGCCGATGACCACGCAGCAGCGCACGTCAGGGGCATTGGCCCAGCCGTAGGGGTGCACGCCAATGGCGATGTCACGGTAGTTGGCGAGGCCCGCCGCGATCATCTGGCGCAGGAAGCGGCGGTCATCGGTGGCGAGGTCACCATCGATGCTGGGCGCGAGGCCTGCCGTGACGACGACGATCTCCGGCGAGATAGCGCGGACAGCCCGATAGCCTGCGTCGAACAAGCGCATGTAGGCCGCGCCGGTGCGTGGCAGCGCCCCCGTCCATTCGTAGGCGAGGTTCGGCTCATTCCAGATCTCGACGGCGTTGATGCTGCCGTTGGCTTGCTGCAGCAGCAGCGTCACGAAGCGGCCAAACGCGGCGGGGTCATCGGGTGGGCCGCTGCGGGGGTAGCTTTCCGCGCGCGCCCAGTTGGGGGCTTTGGCGATGGAGACTAACACACGCAGGCCGCTCTGACGGGCGGCCTGCAAGTTGGCGATCAAGCTCTGAAAGGCCGGACTGATGTCGTTTGGCCCGTTGGGCTGCAGCTCCGCCCAGCTGACTTGTACCTTGACCCAGCCCGCGCCCGTGGCGTTGACGAGGTCGAGGGCGTTGGGCCAGCGTGCGCCGTTGGTGGCCTCGGCCAGTTGAAAGCCGACGCGCTGCCGATCGAGCGCGGCGGGGTCGGCAGGCGGCAAACTGGCCAGCACGGCATCGGTCGCGCCTTTGACGCGGGGCGAGGCTGTGCCACCGGCCACGGCAATCGCACCACTGAACGCGCTGGGCGGCGCATCGGCTGGGACGAGGTAGTACTCATCGCCCTTGCCCTCAGCCGTCCAGCCGGTTTGGCCGCCCGCGATGACCTGCCACCAGCGCAGGAACTCGGTCGTGTCGCAGGTGGGGCCGCCGATGATCTGGAAGGTGGAGCCGGGCGGCAGCAAGCCGATGATCGCGCCGTCTTGGGTGCTGGGCGCGTCGCGCAGGCGGTTGTTGACGCCCCCTTCCTCCACCTTGCCGACGATGCCGACGCGCAGCCGCGAAGGCGGCGACCCCGGGCAGATGTCCCCCATGCTGCCGAAGATCGTCGGGAAGGGGGTCAGCGTGAAGGTCGGCGTGAGGGTCGGCGTGGGCGTGGGGGTCAGCGTGAGGGTGGGCGTGGGCGTGGGCGTGATGGAGAGCGTCAGCGCGATGGCGGCGGCGGTCGCTGTGTTGTTGATCGACAGGGTGTTGGTGTAGGCGTTGTAGAGCAGGAAGAACAAGAAGCCGCAGAAGACCAAGCCGATCATCAAGAAGCTGATGATCCACGCGGGGAAGTATGGCTTGACGGTGACTTCGCCCGTGATGGTCTGCGCGGGGACGGTAGGCTGCAAGCTGTTGGCGACAACCTCAAACGGCAGGACGTTTTGCACGCCGATGAGCGGACGCGAGCGCGCCGCCATGCGAATGGCCACGTAGTCAGTCTGGCCGGGCGGGATCGAGAACTGCCGTCCGTCCGCTTGGAAGCGAATGGCCAGCTCGCGGTCGCGGGCTTGCACGGTGTAGGTGTCGTAGGTGTTGCCGGTGTTGGTGATCTCCAACTCGGTGCGGCCACCCGAGCGGACGCGCTGCGGCTGCAAGGCGATCTTGAACGTGTAGAACGGCAGGATGTTCAAGGCGCACTGCTGCGCGACGGATTTAATCCCCTGTGCGCGCGCCGTCACGCTGATCTCGAAAGCATGCGCGCCTGCGCTGCTGGTGCTGGCCAGCGGCGGGTGCAGGGTGATCGAGGCCGTCTCGCGGTTGTTCGGCAGCAGGTAGATCGGCTCCGCGTGGATCGTGTACCAGCTTGAGGGCAGCCCATGCACGTTGATCACGAAGTGGTCGACGAGGTTGCTGAGGTTGTGGATCTGCATCGACATGCTGACCGTCTGGCCGGGTTGGACAGTTACAACTGGGTTGTTGACCGTGAGGCCGATGCGGTCGTGCAGCGGCGGCGGCAGCGGGGCCACAGCAGGCGCGGCCATCGGCTGATCGTAGCTGCCGTTGGTGGCGGGCGTGTCACCTTCAAGGTCGGTGAGCATCAACTGCTGGCGCGAGATGACGCGCGGCGGCTGGACGTTAGTCTCCAAACGCAGCCAATAGTCACCGATGCGCACCGTGCGCGATGGCTCCCACACTTCGGCCACGTTGGGCAGCAGGCGGTTGAGCGCGATGTACGTGCCGTTGCGGCTGCCGAGGTCGATCAAACGAAAGCCACCGGGGAAGCGCTCGATGCGGGCGTGCCGCCGCGAGGCGGTGGGGCATTCCAACACGATGGTGTTGTTGGCGTCGCGCCCGATGGTCAAGATGTCGCGCTCGATGCGGATGGCGCGCGTTGGGTATTTTTCGCTGTAGAGCAGCAGGCGGTCGTAGCCGATCTGGTCGTCGGTGACGGGCTGCGGCGTGAAATAGGGCATCTGCGCGTCGATGGGCGCGTTCATGACCTGCGTCTTGTTTGGGTCTTCGATGACCGGCTCGAACAACGCTTGGTCTTTTTGCTCGACGCTCTTGCTGATGGCTTCTAGGGTGCGCGCCAGCTCAATCGCGGTCTGGTAGCGGCTGTTGGGGTCTTTCTCAAGGCAGCGCATGATGACCCGCTCGAGGTCACGCGGGACGTCCGCGCGCAGCTCCGAGGGGCGGACGACTGGCTCGCGCGTGTGCATGCGAATGGCCTCACCAATGGAGCGCGGTTGGAAAGGCACTTGCCCGACGGTCAGCTCGTAGAGGATGACGCCGATCTCATAAACGTCGCTGCGCGTGTCTTGGCGCGCGCCAACCACGGCCTCGGGCGACATGTAGGGGAAGGTAACGGTGGGCTGGTCGGTGATGAACGTTTCGCCGATGGCGTTGGCCGAGACTTGCGCAAGGCCGAAGTCGGTCAGGACTGGCTGCAGGATGGCGGCCATTTGATCGCGCAGCACGATGTTATCGGGCTTGATGTCGCGGTGGAGCAGCCCCTGCTGGTGGGCGTAATGCAGCCCCTCGGCCAACTGCCGTCCCATCTCGACGATCTGGGTGTAGGGCAGGACGCGATCTTCGCGGCGCAGTTTGCGTAAGTACTGACGCAGGCTGCCGCCGGTGATCAGCTCCATCACCATATAGACGTATTCTTCGTTCTGGTCGTAGGCCAGCACGCGCACGACGTTGGGGTGTTCCAGCGTGGTGGCGATGCGCGCTTGCTCGAGGAAGGCTTTGCGGAACGGCTCTTGCGCGGCCAGCGCTTCATGCAGAATCTTCAGCGCAACTGGGCGATTGAGCCGTAAATCCGTCGCCGCATACACCGAGGCGATGCCGCCCTGCCCGAGGAACTTGTCGAGACGGTAGTTGTGGATGATTTTGCCTTCGAGGCCTTTATCGGTGACCGCAGCGGGCGCGCTGGCGTCGTCGAGCATGGTGGACTGGACTTCCTCCATGCTGATGATGGTGCGGTCAAGCGCGGCGTCGAAGCCTTTGGGGGCAGGCGTGCCGCGCACGGGCGTATCGCTGCGGGCGGCAGGTTGCGCGGGGCGCGGGGCGGCAGGCGCGGCCGTCGGTGAGGGCGCTGGCGGCGGCGTGACGGCCACAGCGCCCGCGTTGGCGCTCGATGTGCCGGTGGGTATGGGCGAGCGCGGCGCGTTCACCGGGACGGGGGCCGCGCCGCTGGACTGCTTGCTAACGGTGACAGTGATCGGCGGGCGGGTGCGCGGCTCGGCAGGCGCAAACTGCGGCTTATCTGGCGCGGCCTCACCCTGCAGGATGGTCATCCAATAATCGCCCATGCGGAAGACGTCACCGTAGTTCCAGCGTGTTGGCTGCTGCGGGTTGAGCTTTTGATCGTTGACCCATGTGCCGTTGGTGGAGTTAAGGTCGATAACGACAAAGCCCTCATCAGTGCGCTGGATGAGGGCGTGCTGGCGCGAGAGCTGCTGCGCTTCGAGCTGGATGGCTTGCCCTTCTGCCGTGCCAATGCTGAACGTGTCCCCGTCGAGCGGGAAAGCGAAGGTGTGGCGCAGCACGTTCATGGCGATGAGGTAGTCCCCACTCGTGGCAGGCGGCGCGTTCTTGCTGATCTTGAGCATGCGCGGCGGCTGTGGGGGCAGCGGCTGGCGCTGGCGCTCGGTGATGAGTCCCTCGAGCTGCGGCTTGACCGTGATCGGCACACCCGCGCCGGAGGGGGCTGCTGGGCGCGGGGCGGGTTCCTGCCACTCGGTGGGCAGGGGCAAATCCTCAAGGTCGGTGTTGGGCGGCGGTGTTTTGTCATCGACAGAGAGGGGGCCGGCCGTGGAGGCGGGCGGCGGCGTCCTGTCGTCGACCGAGAGCGCATCCGCGGGCACGCTGGGCGCGCTGAGCGGGGGGCGCTGTGTCGTGCGCGAGAGAGCATCATCCTCTCCTAGCAGCGGGCGGTTGCCCTGCGCGCTGGCGATGGCGCGGCGCAGCTCGCTGGCGCGGAAGGAATCGGTCTTGGCGTCGAACAGGCCTGCAGGGCGGCGGCGCGGCTCGGTCGTTGATTCAGAGCGGATGACGGAGGTTGGATCAGCGGACGCCTGCTCCGGCTCGTCCGGCAGCGGATCCAGCAGGGTGGGTGGCTCGTCCGGCGGCAGGGCGTCTTCGACGGTGGCAGCGGGCGGCTCGGGGGTGGGCGCGGGCGCTTCCACGAGGGGAGCCTCGACTGCTGCGGGCGGCTCAGCAGCGGCCTCAGCGGGCGGAGTGCTGTAGTCCTCGTCGGCGGCCTCAGCGGGCACAACGCCCGATGAGACCACAAGGCGCATCTCAGTGCTGGCGTCGATGACGTTGGTGCGATCTAATGGGCTGGCTTTGGTCAGGCTTCCGCGCAGGCTGAGCAGCGCTTTGGAAAATTCTGCCGCGGTCTGATAGCGCTGGTCGGGGTCTTTCTCAAGGGCTTTGAGGATCACCTGCTCAAGGCGGGGCGGAAAATCCGGCAGGATGCGCGAGGGCGCGGGGACTGGCTCTCGCCCGTGGAAGCGCGCGGCCTCGGCGATGGTCTGCGGTTTGAACGGCAGTTGGCCAACCGTCAGCTCATAAAGAATGATGCCGAGCGAGTAGATGTCGGTGCGGCTGTCGATCTTCTCGGCCAGCGCCTGCTCGGGCGACATATAGGCGTATGTCCCCATTGGCTGGTCGGTGATGGCGTTCTCATCGGCCGCGTTGAGCTGCGCAAGCCCAAAGTCGGTGATGAGCGGGCGAAAGGGGAACAAGCCCGGGGCGCTGGTGAAGGGCTGAAGCACGACGTTCTCAGGCTTGAGGTCACGGTGCGACATGCCCTGCTGGTGCGCGTACTGGACGGCGTTGGCGAGCTGTACCACGATATCCACGGCGTGCAGCAGCGGGATCGGCTCGGCAGATTCAGCCATGCGCTTGATGTACTGGCGCAAGTTGCCGCCGGTTGCCAGCTCCATCACCAGCACCAGCTCATCATCGACGCGCTCAAAGCTCACGATGCGCACGATGTTGGGGTGCGACAAGCGCGCGATGTGCGCCGCCTCTTGCATGAAGGCCTCCTGAACGGACTTCTGGGAGGCCAGATGGCTGTGAACCAATTTGATGGCAACGCGACGGTTAGAGCGGGTGTCCTCTGCTTGGTAGACCGCTGCCATGCCCCCTTGACCAAGCAGCGATTCTACCCTGTACTGCCCGATCAACGTGCCCAGTCTGCGATCGGTCATTCGTCAGCTATTCTTCTTTTTGTTGGATGGGTTGTGAATGTCCCTGCTGTACGACATGTGTGAGTTCATGCGCGAGAAGCTGCTGGCCGTCACTGCTGCCCGGGTTGTACTGCCCCTCGCCAAAGTAGATGTCGCTGCCGGTGGTGAAGGCCTTGGCCTCCACGCTGCGGCTGAGCTGGCTGGCGTGGTCGCCGGTGTGGATCGTGACGCCGCTCAGGTCATAGCCCATCGCGCCTTCAAAGCTGCTGCGGGTGCTGTCGTCGAGCTTGCTGCCGTGGCCGCGCGTCTCGTTGATCTGCTGCTCGATCTCGCCGCCCACTTCAAAGCCACCATCGCTGCCCTTGCGCTGAATAGGCATCATTTGCAGCTCTTCTTCCTCCTCTTGACGCTGAAGGGGCATGGCCTGCATCTCCTCCTCCTCTTGACGCTGGATGGGCATCATTTGCAGTTCTTCCTCTTCCTCGCCCTCGCGCTGCACCTCAGGGGCGTGCATGCGGCTGACGACACTCGCAGCTACTGCGTCGGCTTCCTGTTCGTAGGCGTCGTTGGGCGCGTTGACGGTCATCTTGGCTTGGATGAAGCTGCCGAGGCCACCGCGCGGCGCTTGCCCCGTGACGAGGCGCTGCATCGTTTGGTTGCCGAGGGTGCTTTCAAGCGGCGCTTCAGTGTGGAGCAGATTTTGCTCCGCGCTGCGCTGGATCCGCTTGGCGTTGTCACGTTGCAGTTGTAGGTCTCGCTCAGACATGATGTGGCCCTCCGGTGCTACTCAAAAATGACAGTATACGATGCAAATGCGGGCTTCTGCGATTGGATCAGCCGCTCGGCCACTTCGCGCGCATTGGGGAGGGGCGATTGGCTGATACGCAATTTTACTACAAAATGGCATGGTTCGTCTTCTGGTTCAATAATTTCTGGCGTGAAGTCAAAGTAGAGTTCGAGCAGGCGCTGAAGGCCGACGCGCGTCCCACGGCGGGAGAACAGCCAGCCCACCTGCCGCGCGATGGCCCGCTGCCGTTCAATCGGCAGTTCGGGCAGCATCATGATGTCAAACCAACTGCTGATCCACTGCAGCCACTCCGTCGGCGCGGTGTCGGGGTCGAGGTATTGATCGTAGTTGTCGAGCATCCACATGATCGGGCTGAAGATCGACTCGAACACGAGCAGGTAGCGCTCGGTGAAGCTGTCATCGCTGAAGATGGCCGGCAGGTAGTTCAGCCATGTGCTGCGGCGGGCGAGGATGGTCTGCTCGGCAGCGCGCACGGCGCGGCGCACCGGCTCCATCTCCATCGTGGTGGTCACTGGCTCGGGCGCAGCTGCCACGACGGCCGTCGTGCTGACGATCTCGAAGCGCACGATACGGATCAAATACGGCCCGACGCGCACGATGTCATCGGGGCGCAGCTCATACAGATCGCGCGGGGTAAGTCGGTTGTCGTTCAACCATGTGCCGTTGCTGCTGTTGAGGTCTTCGACGAAGTACTTGTCGTCGCGCCAGACGATGCGCATGTGCTGGCGGCTGATCTCGCGGTTTTCGAGCGCGAGCTGGTTGTCACGGGTGCGCCCGACGCGCAGGCCCTGCCGCCCGACGAGGAGCTGCGTTTCTTCCATGTCTGGGCCGCTGACGCGCAGCAGCAGTTTGATCTCGGAGTCGCTCATCAGCCCTCCACCTGTATCGTGTGCCGATAGGAGATGATGACCCCGTGCGAGGCGACGGGCAGCTCGGTCAGCTCTGGCTCGCGGATGAAGTCACCCTCGCGGTAGGTGACGGGGTAGAGCCGGATGTGGCGGATCAAGTCCACCCCCGGGACGGCCAGCAGCACCGCGATGATATCCGACACGTAAAGATCGCGCCCGAACGGCCAGCCTTTGCCGTCCACGCCGCCGATGAGCGGGTTGAGGAACTCAAACAGGCGCTGTTCGACAGCCTGCCGCACGTGCTCAACGTCTTGGTGGCGCGCTGCCTTGACGCGGACTTCCGTCTCCACCCATTGATAGGACGGTGACATCACTTGCAGTCGTGTGGAGAGCAGGCGGCGCTCGTCGAGGTACTGCTGCACGCGGTCGCGCAAATCCGGCGAGAGGTAGAGGCTTTCGGGCGAGATGAAGCCTTGCAGGCGCGTCACAGCGGGGATGATGAGCAGGTTGACCTCACCGCGGCTGGTGAGCGGGGGCTGCAAGCAGAACACGCGCCCGATCTGCCCGGGCGAGGCCTCATGCGCGAGGTACTCAAAGTCTGCGGCTGTCACCGCGCGGTTGAGCGTGCGCAGGTAGTGTGGCACGCGCTCTTTGGCGAGGTTGACACTTTCTGCATCCATGCCGCCGACTGCGCTTTGTCGATTGACAACACGGGCAATGTAGGGGATGGAGGACTTCAGCACGTTGATGGCCAGCGGGGCGACGTTGCCGATGACCCCGCCGCCGTAGCGATACTGGCGCATGGCGATGAGCGCGCCCTGCGGGGGAATCGCGCCGAAGCGCCGAATAGTGCCATCGCGTTGGGGCAGCGCCGGGCCGAAGCGCACTTCGCCCGTCTGGCTGTTGATCGTGTATACCTTGTCGTCGGGCGTGGCAGAAGCGAAGTCGGAGGTCTCGTACCAGCGCTCTTCTGTGCCGTTGTCGAGCTTGACGACGATGTACTCGTTGATCGTGCGTGCTACCAGCGGCACGTTCTGGAGCAGGAAGGTCTGCCCGGGCGAGCCGTCGGAGCGGCCGAGAATCTCGTTGTTGACGCGCGTAACGTGAGTGGCGGGGACAGTAATCCCCCAACTGTGGGCTTGAATGCGCGTGATGGTGGGCGATTGGCGGTACTGCTCGACGACGCGGCTTTGGTCGAGGCGGCAGCGCAGCCAATAGGACATCTTGTCGTTGCGCGGGGCACGGCGCATGCGCGGCAGGTACATACGCACGATACCGCTCACGTTCATTGCTTGGGTTTCGTCCTTCTCGACCTCAACCTCGACCCAACTCTGGCTCGCGTCCATGCTCAGCACTTCGAACACATACGGCGGGCGCGTGGGGTCAATGCCGGAGCCTTCCGCCATCGACACGTCCAACTGCAAGCTGATGATGTGGTGGCTCAGATCCTCTTCAAACCCGATGTAGAACGCATCCCCAGTGACAGGCGGGGCAGAGGGGAACGCTGGGATGCGCACCCGCCCGTTCAGCACGTCGGCCACGCTGAAGGCGCTGAAGGCGCGCCCCTCGCCAACGTTGCCGCTGCTGGCCAGCACGTATTCGATCTTGGGGACGAGGATTTCTGCCGTCGCGTCGGTGCTGAAGATGATGGCCTTTTCCGTCTCGGTGCGCGTGGTGGCGACCTGCGTCCCGACGGGGATGGTGGTGGTGATGGGCTGTGGGCTGGAGAGCCAGAACGTCACCGGGACGCGCGCCGGTTCCGCCTCGCGCAGCTGCATCCCAAGAAGCTGCATGAGCTTGATGTACGTCTTCTCAGGGACGCGGTTCATGCGGTAAAGGGCGACATCGGTCATGAACGCAAACAGCTCCACGAGCGCCATGCCCGGGTCGCTCGGATTGTGGTCTGTCCACTCAGGGGTGTAGAGGGCGATCCGCTGCCGCGCCTCGGCCACTAAATCTTGGAAGCTGCGGTCGTCCAGCCTTGGGGTTTCAAATTCCATAAAGAACCTTCACGCTCTCATTTAAGGAAGTAAATAGAAAGGAAGAACCATGCTGCGCGGGTCAGGACGATCTTTGATGAGATATTCGATGTTGATGAGCATCTCGCCGATCTCGGTGTTGCCAAACGAGACGTTGACCGCGATGAGGTCGATGCGCGGCTCCCATTTGAACAGGGCGTCGCGCACGTAGCGTTCGGCAAGGGCTGCGGTTTGATCGTTGCAGGGGTGGAAGATCAGCGAGTGGATCTCGCAGCCAAAGTCCGGCCGCATGACGCGCTCCCCCGGGACGGTGAACAAGATCATACGGATGGAGCGCTGAATGTTTGCATCCCCTGAGACCATCGCAAGGCGGCTTTGATCCGTCAGATGTAATGGGAAGGCCAGCCCGCGGCCCACATTGTCAACGCTCATCGCAACCTCCTACCTGTTTAGTTAATCTTGACCAAGCTGCCGCTGACCGTCGTTATCCCAGTCGATTTGACCTCAAGGTTGCTACTGCCCTCCACGGTCATTGAGCCGTTGGCTTTAACCGTGCCCGTGCCTTGCGCGGTAGCGGTCAGCGTCGTGCCCTCGATCTTGGCTTCGGCGCTTGCTTTGGTTTTGACGTTCACCCCTTCGATCTGCACGTCGCTGCTGGACGACTTGATGGTGATCTTACCCTGCGAAAGCAAGTCCATCCCGCCGGTGGCATTTGCGTTGATGACGATCTTTTTGTTTTGGCTGTCCATGGTGAGGGTGAGTTCGCCGTTTTTATCCTTGAGAGTGATCTTTGGCGCGTCCCCGTCGTCCATCTCCAGAACATGCCCGCTCTTGGAGGTGATCGTCAGCTTTTCAGTGTTTGCAGTGTCGTCGAACTCCAGCTTATGGCCTGTCCGCGAGCGCAGGATGCGCTTCTTGGTGCTGCCGTCTGCGTGATAGTCGCTGGCAGTGAGCGGCGCGGCATCTTGGCCGTTGTGCAGCGCGCCGATGACGTAGGGGCGCTTGATATCCCCGTTTTCAAACGCCACGAGCACCTCGTCGTTGACCTCTGGGACGAACAAGAAGCCGCGCCCGTTGCCCCCATTGGGCGTGACAACGCGCACCCAGTCGGATTCAACGGTCGCGCTGAGCCACGGCATCTTGATCTTGACGCGGCCGAGGTTCTTTTCGGTGTCGTTGTTGTTGGTGACGATGGCAGGGTAGACGCCCGGCCAGATCTGCCCTTCACGGTTGAGGGTGCGCTCGATGAGGTCGGCGAGGATCGGCTCAAACGTGCCGCTGGCGGTGAAGTCCATCACGTAGCCATCGGCAGAGTAGTGATGCGTAACGGATGAGATGGTATACGTGCCGTTGAACCGCGAGGTGACGTTGGCGATGGTGATCTTCTTGCCTGCCAGCACGCGCGCATCGCCCAGAGCGTGGCCGGTGGCCGTGATGAAGTTGCCGCGGTACTGATTGAGCAGGCGCTTGGCCACGGTCTCGGCTTCGGCCTGTGTGTTGACGGTGTAGCCCACGGCGATGTGTTTGGCTGCGCCGTAGGCGGTCTGGGCGGTGGTTGTGTCGCCGATCTGGTTGGCTTGAGCGGTGGGCGAAGTCGCATTGCCGACGATGGGGGCCTTGTCGTTCCAATTCCACCCACGGACTTCTACTTCGTTAACTTGGCGCGCCCCGCCGATGCGCGGCATCAGCTCCAGCAGGTTTTCGCCCCATGTCAGTGTGACAGAGGCCGAGGGGGCCATGTCGGCAAAGCTTTGAAAGTACACCTTGCCGCTGCGGAAGTACAGCACACGCTCGTTCAGCATCGCCAGCTCTTGCAGCAGCTCAAGGTCGGTTACGTTTCCTTGTAGGTAGTAGGGCACAACGCTGGTGGTGGCCGTCACTTGGGACTGCAAGCCATGTGCGCCGACGATCTGGGTCACGATATCGGAGTGAGTGACGTTGACGAAGGAGGTGATCTTGCGTTCGCGCGCCATGCGATGCGCTTTGTCGTAAACGACGACGCGCAGATTGACCGTCATATTGCTGGTGAACTCAGGTTCAACCGCCACGATCTCACCTTGCATCACCGTTTGAAGGTCGCTTGGCGTGCTGGCTGGCAGTTTGATCTCAACCGCCTTGCCCAACGCGAAGCGCTGCGTATCCGTGACGAGTGTCGGGTTGAGCGGGTCATCGCTGAACACGATCACGGCCATGTCCGGCATCCCTAGTGACGTCTCGACTTGGCAAGAGATCAACTGGTCATAAGTGGCTGTGCTGAGTTCAGCGCCTTCGATTTTGATCTGGATTTGGGCAATTGGGGCGGTAACGGGACTCATGGCGGATTCTCGCGCTTATTTGACTTTGAGGGATTGGCCGTTCTGAAGCCGCAGCGGGTTGTCGATGTTGTTGTTCTCGGCCACGGTGCGATAGTTGTTGCTGTCACCCGTGCCGCGGTTGGCCACATGGTCGATGCGGTCGCCTTGAGTGGTCTGCTCGGTGTTGCCGCCACCGCTGCTGGTGGTGCGCTGCGTGCTGCCGCTGGTGCTGCCCTGCACTTGGGTGGTGAGGGCGGGGTCTTCATCTTGTTGTTCCAGCGTAATATCGACGACGCAGCGCATGGGCGTTCCATCTTCCTTAAAAAGAGTAAAGCGCTGTGTCATGCTGGTGGCCACCGCGCGGAAGTAAACGCGCCCCCAACTGAAGGCCACAGCGGGCGGGCTGCTCTTGCCGGTGGATTGGTTTTGCGTGCTCGTGTCGATCATCATGAGCTTGAGCAGTTTGTTCGTCACGCTGCGCACGTCGGAGGCGGTGTCGGCGGTGTCAAAGTGCAGCTTCAACGTCAACGACACAGAGCCGCCTTGTTGAAAAGTCATCACCGGCACATCTTTGCCGATGACGTTGCGCTTTTCGTAGGTGTTCTGCTTGGAGATCGAATAATCTGCTGGGTTGAACATGCAGAGGATCTCCTCCTCGGTGGCGAGGTTGATCAGTTTGGCGGGGACGAGGCCGCCGCGGGTTAAGGTGCTCATCTCAACTCACTTTCTCTCTATAGGTCACGGCGTTCGCGGTCGGTGCGCAAGCGGCTGCGCAAGATGCGGAACACTTTCTGGGCGAGCTGCTCCACAACCACGGGGTCGACGTCCTGTTCGGAGGATTCTTCCGTCTCAGGCGCGGTATCAGGGCTGGACGGGGTGTCGATAGCGCGCTGAATCGTCACCGGTGCAGGCGCGCTCCAACTCCCTTCGATGCGTGTGTCGGCGGGCAAGTCGATGGCACGCAGCAGGCGCGCTTGTTCCTGCGTGGGCGGCTCACGATGCGGCTCGTCAGCGGACGGTGTGCGTTGAATGGGCGGCGGCGCGCTGTGCGGCGTGCGCTGCACGGGTGATGCGGCGGGCGCTGATCTGGCGCTAGACTCGGTATTGTCGTCTGCCTCACGGCTCGGGATGAGGTAGGGCTTCTGCCGCGGAGCCATCGGCGGCGGGCTGGGCGGCTCAAACGCGCGCAGCAGCGCCTCTTCCAAGTCGAACGGCTCGTCAGACGCTGGACTGTTCATCGAGGCGTCCACGGATGGAGCGGCGGCGCGCTGAATCGTGGGGCGGGGCGTCTCAGACGGGTTCGTCTCGGTCACAGCGTCGGTGATCTGCTCTTGAGTTGGCGCAGACGGCGGCAGGTAAGGCTTCTGGCGCGGCGGCAGCGGCGAGCGCTGCACCTCGGTGAAGGCTTGCAGCAGTGTGACCTCGTCCAAGCCCTCAAGGCTGGAAGGACGGCTTTCACCCGCTGGCGGCCTGCGCGGGCTGGGTGCGGGGTCGCTGGGTTCGGCGGCGCGCTGAATGGTTGGGCGCGGCGTCTCGGGCGCAGCGGGTGCATCAGCGAAGGGCTGGCTGAGGGCGTCGTCCACGCTGGGAGCGGCGGCGTGCTGAATCGTGGGGCGCGGCGTCTCGGGCGCGGGCGCGTCAGCGAAGGGTTGGGCGCGGTTGTCGTCCACGGATGGAGCGGCGGCGCGCTGAATGGTGGGGCGCGGCGTCTCGGGCGCGTCAGCGAAGGGTTGGCTGAGGACGTCGTCCACGGATGGAGCGGCGGCGCGCTGAATCGTGGGGCGCGGCGTCTCGGGCGCGGGCGCGTCAGCGAAGGTCTGGGCGCGGTTGTCGTCCACGGATGGGGCGGCGGCGCGCTGAATCGTG
>JBDNCV010000103.1:0-13993 GCA_046719465.1 Anaerolinea sp. | reverse complement strand
GTGGCGCAAGAACCCGCCGTGCTGGACGTGCTCCAGCGCGAAGCTGACAGCAAAGACGCCGAATTTTTCTGGTTCAGCACGCTCGACAAGGGCGAGTTCATCCGCGAGACGCCCGATGGCATCCTCTGCCGCATCAGCCGCTACGGGGAGATTCACCTGCCGTTCTACGGCCGCTACATGATCGAAAACGCCGCGCTGGCCATTCAAGCGGCGGGCAACGTCCACGCGCGCTTGGGGGGCATTCCACATCAAAGCGCGGAGTATGTGCAGCGGGTCGTAGCAGGCTTAGAAAGCGCTCGCTGGTACGGACGCTTGCAAAAGCTCCAAGACAGCCCGCCGGTATTTGTGGATGGCGCGGTCAACCCGCTGTCGGTGGCCAGCATGCTCGCCAGCCTCAAGAGCCGTCTTGTGTCACCGGTGATCGGCGTGTTGGGCGTGCCGGAAGACCGCGACATGGCTACGGTCTACAAGCTGATGAGCGCCGAGTGCGACATGCTGATCTTGACCGAAAACCACATCAACCCCAACATCCACTTCCCTGTGCCAGAGGCCGCGCTGGAGCTAGCGCGGCGCTACCATCAGAACGTGCACTACGCGCCTGATTTGAGCGCCGCGATGGCGCTGGCCAAGCAGCACGCATGGCCCAACAGCACGATCTTGCTGGCAGTGGCGCAGCCGCTCGTCGGGGAGGCCATGCTGCTGTGGGGGATCGACCCGCGCAATTTGTGAGGCGCTTGAGCCGCCCACGTGCGCGACCCATGTTCAGCCAGTTGGCTCTAGCATAGTGAAGGACTCGTCAGGTTGGTAGAATTAGCGCACAAACAACGTACGAAGGCCGACGATGACCGACGATTTGCTCCACGCTCTTAACGACCAGCAGCGCCAAGCGGTGACAGCCACCAGCGGCCCCGTCCTCGTGTTGGCTGGGCCGGGCAGCGGCAAGACCGGCGTGCTGACGCGCCGCATCGCTTACTTGATCCGTGAGGTGGGGGTGCGCCCGTGGCACATCATGGCCGTGACCTTCACCAACAAGGCCGCTGCTGAGATGCGCCACCGCGTGCAGGGCTTGGTGGGCGATGAGCGGCTGCACGGCTTTCAGATCGGCACGTTTCACAGCACCTGCGCCCGCATCCTGCGCATGGAGGCCGATTACACTCCCTACACCAAAGACTTCTTGATCTACGACACGGACGACCAGCTCAGCGTGATTGGGCGCGCGATGGACGACCTCGACCTCGACCCCAAGCGCAACAGCCCGCGGGCGATCTTGAGCGCCATCAGCAGCGCCAAGAACGAGCTGATCCTGCCGCACCAATACCAAAGCGGCGACCTGTTCACCGAGATCGTCGCCCGCGTTTACCCGCGCTACCAGCGCCTGCTGGAGCAGTCGAACGCGATGGACTTCGACGATCTGCTGGTGCAGATGGTGCTGGCGCTGCGCAGCAGCGACGTGCTGCGCGAGAAATATCAACAGCGCTATGAGTATGTGCTGGTGGACGAGTTCCAAGACACCAACAGCGTCCAGTATCAACTGGTGAAGCTGTTCGGCGCGCCGCAGAACAACGTGTTCGCCGTGGGCGATGAGGATCAAAGCATCTACGCCTTTCGCGGGGCGGACTATCGCAACGTTGCGCGCTTCCGCAAAGACTTCCCCGACGCGCAGGTGATCCTGCTGGAGCAGAACTACCGCTCCACGCAGACGATCCTCGACGTGGCGCGCGCCGTCATCGACAAGAACACCAACCGCACCGTGAAGAAGCTGTTCACCACGCGCAAGGACACGCTGCCTATCCTCGTGCATGAGGCGTGGGACGACGAACAGGAAGCGCGCTTCGTGGCTGACCAGATCGACCTGCTGCGCCTCAAACACGGCTACCGCTACAGCGACTTCGCCATCATCTACCGCACCAACGGCCAATCGCGCCCGTTGGAGGCGACCTTCGTCCACCGCGCGCTGCCCTACACGATCTACGGCGATGTGTCGTTCTACAAGCGGCGCGAGGTTAAAGACGTGCTGGCCTATCTGCGGCTGGTGAGCAACCCCAACGACCGCGTGAGCTTCGAGCGGGTGATCAACGTCCCCAAGCGCGGCTTGGGCGATAAATCCGTCCGCGATTTCTTTCACTGGCTCGATCAGCAGCAGATAACGCTGCTGGCCGGGTTAGAGCGCCTCAGCGAGGGGGACGCTCCGCCGCTGGCGGCGCGCGCGCTCAAGCCGCTGGCCGAGTTCGCGCTGCTGCTGCGCGGCTGGCGTGACCAAGCGCAGACCGGCCAGCTCCTCGCGCTGTTTGACACGATCCTCGCTGACATCGGCTATCGGCTCTACCTGCGCGAATCGAGCGACACGCCGCAAGACGCGCAAATCCGCGAGGACAACGTGGACGCGCTGCGGGCGACGCTCCAAACTGCCGACGAACGCCAGATGAGCCTACAGGATTACATGGTCGAGGCGACGCTCATGCAGGACGCTGCCGACACGCGCGCCAACGACGGCGACCGTGTCACGCTGATGACGATGCACGCCGCCAAAGGCCTTGAGTTCCCCGTTGTGTTCATCACCGGGGTCGAGGAGGGCATCCTGCCGCACTTCCGCTCGCTGGAGGAGCCGGACGGGATCGAGGAGGAGCGCCGCCTGTTCTACGTGGGCATCACGCGCGCGAAGGAGCGCTTGATCTTGACGTATGCCTTCCGCCGCGGCTTGTATGGCAGCAGCAGCGTGCAGGAGCGCTCCAAGTTCTTATTGGACATTCCGCCGCAGTTGATCGAAGCGCCGCCCGGCACGCTGCGCACCGATCAAGGCATGGCGCAGTTCAGCACGATGACGCGCTGGGACGGTGGCATGACGCGCATCAAGGATGACCTCGCGCGGGAAAGCGCTGGCGCTGCCACCAGCGGGCGAGTGATCCCCTTCCCGCGTGAGAAAGCAGCGCGCCCCACCCAATTCCGCACGGGGATGAACGTATTCCATGAGGTGTTTGGGCAGGGCAAGGTGATCGAAAGCCACATCGACGGCGAGGATGAGATCGTGACGGTGGCCTTTGCTGATCGCAAGGTTGGCATCAAGAAGTTGTCGCTGGCCTATGCCAAGCTGACCGTGCTGCAGTGACATCGACCCCATTCACAGAGGAGGCTGCATGACGATTCGCACCGACGGTATCTGGTTCAAAGACGAGTACGGGCGCACGCTGCTGCTGCGCGGCGTGAACTTGGGCGGCAGCAGCAAGATGCCCACCCGCCCCGATGGCCGCACCCACATCCGGGAAGGCTTCTTCAACCACCGCGACGTGAGCTTTGTCGGGCGGCCTTTCCCGCTCGAGGAAGCCGATGAGCACTTCAGCCGCCTCGCCAAGTGGGGGCTGACCTTCCTGCGCTTCCTCGTCACATGGGAGGCCGTCGAACACGCCGGCCCGGGCCAATACGACGAGGCGTACCTCGACTATGTGGCGGCGGTGGTGCGCAAAGCTGCCGAGTACGACATCGCCATGTTTATTGACCCGCATCAGGATGTGTGGTCACGCTTCAGCGGCGGGGACGGCGCGCCGGGCTGGACGTTGGAGGCGGTCGGCTTCGACATTGAAGCGCTGCACCCCACGCACGCGGCCATCGTGCATCAAGTCCACGGCGACCCCTTCCCACGTATGATCTGGGCGACCAACTACAATCGGCTGGCGGCGGCCACCATGTTCTCGCTGTTCTTCGGCGGGGATCGCGTCGCCCCCAACACCAAGATCGACGGCGTGCCAGTGCAGCAGTACTTGCAATCGCACTATTTCAAGGCGATGCAGCAGGTGGCGCTGCGGCTGAAGGACATGCCCAACGTGGTCGGCTATGACACGATGAACGAGCCGAGCCGCGGCTACCTCGGCATGCCCAGCCTGACGACGACGGCAGAGTATCGCCTCAAGAATGGGGTCACTCTAACGCCCTACCAATCGATGCTGCTGGGATGGGGCTTGCCGCAGGTGGCGGAGGAGTGGCAGTTCTCGGTGGCAGGGAACAGGATGACCGGTCTGGTGTCGCTCAACACGGGCGGGCGGCGGGCATGGCGCGAGGGGGCCAACTGCGTCTGGCGTGAGAACGGCGTGTGGGATACCGACGCGGCTGGCGCGCCACATCTGCTGCGGCCGGCGCACTTTGCGGGCATCAACTTCCACGAGGACTGCCTGCGTCCCTTCATCAACGCATATGCCGAGGCGATCCGCGCGGTTGACCCTCAGGCGTTGATCTTCATCGAGGCAGATGCATTAGGCAACGATCACCCGCCGCAGTGGGGCCGCTCTGATGCGGGCAACATCGTCTTTGCGCCCCATTGGTACGACGGTCTGACGCTGCTCACCAAGCGCTACTGGAAGTTTGTGGCGTTTGACGTGCACACGCTGCGGCCCGTCATCGGGCGCGAGCGTATCCGTGCGTCCTTCGTCAAGCAGCTTGGGGTGTATCGCAGCGCGGCGACGACCACGCTGGGCGGCGTGCCAACCCTCATTGGCGAGGTGGGCATTCCCTATGACATGAACAACGCCCAAGCTTACCGCACGGGCGACTTCAGCGCGCAGGAGGAGTGCTACGACGACACGCTGCAAGCGCTCGAGGCTAACCTGCTCAACTTCACGCTGTGGAACTACACAGCGGACAACGGCAACGCGCGCGGCGATGGCTGGAACGGTGAAGATCTGAGCATCTTCAGCCGCGACCAGCAGACCAACCCACGCGACATCCACAGCGGCGGCCGCGCGTTGAAGGCCGTGCTGCGCCCCTACGCCCGCGCCATCGCCGGGGAGCCGCTGCGCATGAGCTACAACTTTCACAGCGGCGTGTTCGAGTTTGTGTTCCGCCATGACCCCAACGTCACCCAACCGACCGAGTTCTACATCCCCAGCTATCAATACCCGCAGGGGTACGAGGTGACGGTCAGCGATGGCACGTATGAGATCGACACGCAGCATCAGCGCTTGATCTACCGCCACAGCGAGCGCGACATGCCGCACTTCATCCGCGTCGCGCCTGCCGTGCCGCGCCCACAGGATCCCGCTCCGACGCTGCGGCGGTGGTTGATCGGCGTAGTGGTGTTGTGGCTGCTGTGGCGCTTGATCCGGCGGCGCTGATTTAGCCGATCAAACGGGCGGCCTCGCGCCCCATGGCCACGGCGTAGTTCGTCCCGCGATCCCACGGGTAGACCTGCGACATGCTCGCCCACAGCACGCCCGGGAGCGGGGTTTGCAGCGGCGGGATGGCCTCGCTGTGGTTGACGAATGGGACGGGCTGCGCGTAGGGGGCGCGCCACACCCACGCCCGCCGCACCCAGCTTTCATCAAACGCGGGGTTGACGCGCTTGAGCGACGGCAAGAAACGCGCCACCAACGCATCATCGCTCAGCGTGAAGTATTCGTGGTCGGGCGGGCAATAATCGCCTAAGTAGAGCAGATGGTCGCCGCCGTAGTGCTGACGATCCATATAATTGGTGTGTTCCACCAGCGCCAGATACGGGAAGTCGTTCTGGGTTTTGTCGGCGCTGCGGGCAGGCAGGTTGAGCCAGTATGTGCCGTCGGTGAGCAGTTGGTGCTTGGTGGCCAGCACGACACACAGCCCGCCGATGCTAACGAGCGCCGCCATCTGATCGCCGTAGGCCGTCTCGCGCAGGCGATCCGTCAGCTTGAGCATGAGCTGCGGCGAGGTGGTGCTGAGCACCCAGTCGAAGCGCTGTGCCCCCTGCGCGGTCGTCAGCACTGGTTGCATATCCTCAAGGTGGATGCGCGTCACCGGCGTGTTGAGGTGGATCACGCCGCCCGCCTGCTGCACCTGCCGCCCCAACTCGTCGAGGAAGGCTTGAAAGCCGCCCTGATACGTCCCCAACCGCAGCGACCGGCTCTTGATCCGCGCCCAGAGCCATGCCATGTTCACGCGGTCGTAAAGCTCGCTGAACTTGCCGATGAGCAGGGGGCGGAAGAACTTGCCGTAGGCTTCCTCGCCCATGAAATAGCGCATCCACTCGTCGGCGGTGTACTTTTCCAGCGGCTTCCAAAAGGGGGTGAGCTTGAGGTAAACGCCCGTTAAGCCGAAGCGCACCAACGACGGGAACGACAGCGGCAGAAACAAGGCGCTGGGCGAAATTTCGGAGCGGACGATCTTCCCGTCGATCCAGAAGCTGGTCTTGGGGCGCGGGAACAGGATGCGTTCGCGCACGCCCATCTCGTCGGCCAATTGCAGCAGGTCACGGTCGCCTTCAAACCAGTGATGATAGAACTTCTCCAGCGTCCAGTCCCAATGGTCGTCTTTAAAGCCTGCCGCAAGGCCGCCGAGCGCGTCGCCCGCCTCGTAGATCGTCACTTGATGCCCGCGCCGCGTCAGGTCAAAGGCGGCGGCTAAACCTGCCATGCCCGCGCCCACAATCCCAATGTGCGCCATGTGTGCCCTTTTTGCTGTGTTTGTGTGTCAACCCTGCGATTGTAGCGGATGAATCCACGCGCCGAGAGAGGTAAGTGCGCGTGATGTGCCGCGCCGTCGCCTGTAGAAGGGCCTCACCCTTAAATTCCCTCTCCTGTTTTGAATCCTCAACCCGCCGTTGCCGCGCGCGCTGCCGCCCCCTATACTAGCACTGTAAAAGTTTTTTAAGCGAGAAAGGACAAGTTGTGAGCACCCCTGACCGTGTGACAGGCGCTGAGCAAGTCGTGTGGGATTTGTCGATCATGTACAGCGGGCGCGATGATCCGCGCATTCAGTCCGATATTGAGCAGGCGCACGCGCAGGCCAAAGCCTTTGCTGAGCGCTACAAGGGCAAGCTGGGCACATTGAGCGCGGCGGAGCTGGCGACGGCCTATCAAGCGCTGGAGAGCCTCTACGACTTGATCGGCAAGCTGATGAACTACGCCAGCCTCAACTTCACCACCTATTCGACCGACCCCGCGTGGGGGGGCTTCCTCCAGCGCATGCAGGAGCAGTACGCGGCGATCAATCAGCAGGTGGTGTTCTTCCAATTGGAGCTGAACGCGCTCGAGGAAGATCACGCCGCCGCTTTGATGAACGACCCCGCCATGGCCGCCTATCGCTACCACATGGAATCAGGCCGCGCCAACAAGCCCTACCAGCTCAGCGAGCCGGAGGAGCGTCTGCTCATCGAGAAGGCCGTCACGGGGGCGGATGCGTGGACGCGCCTGTTTGATCAGATCATGGCGGGCATGGAGTTAGACTTCATGGGCGCGAAAACCCCCATGCCGCGCGTGCTGGCGCGCCTGCACGATCCCGAGCGCAGCGTGCGCCAAGCCGCTGCCGACGCGGTGACGGCCGCCCTCAAGGGCCGGACGATGGAGCTAACCTATATCTTCAACGTGCTGCTGGCCGACAAAGCCAGTGACGACCGTCTGCGCGGCTATCCGTCGTGGATCAAGGCGCGCAATCTGGCCAACAAAGCCCGCGATGAAGTGGTGGAGGCATTGGTGCAAACGGTCACCAGCGCCTATGAGCTGGTGGCGCGCCATTACCGCCTCAAGCGCGCCCTGCTGGGCTATGATGAGCTGACCGACTACGACCGCTACGCGCCGCTGATGCTGGCGCAGAGCAGCGCCTTCTACACGTGGGAGCAGGCGCGCGACATCTGCTTGAACGCTTTCCGCAGCTTCAGCCCACGCATGGCGATGATCGCTGCCCGCTTCTTCGACGAGCAGTGGATCCACGCGCCCGCCATGCCCGGCAAGCGCGGCGGGGCCTACGCCAGCTACGGCACGAAGGCCACGCACCCGTGGGTGTTCGTCAACTTCACGGGGACGGCTAACGATGTGCGCACGCTGGCGCATGAGCTGGGCCACGGCGTGCATATGTACCTCGCAGGGCAGGCGCAAACCTTGCTCAGCATGTATACCCCGCTCACCACGGCGGAGATGGCCTCGACCTTTGCGGAGATCGTCGTCTTCAGCGACTTGATGCGCAAAGAGAGCAGCAAAGCCGCCCAACTGACGATGCTCGCCCAGAAGATCGACGACAACATCGCCACCATCTTCCGCCAGATCAGCATGAACCGCTTTGAGGACGCGATCCACACCGCGCGCCGCGCCGAGGGCGAACTGACGACCGAGCGCTTTAGCGAGCTGTGGATGCAGACACAGCGCGCGATGTTCGGGGACAGCGTGCGCCTGCGCGACGACTACGGCCTGTGGTGGAGCTACGTCCCGCACTTCCTCCACACGCCCGGCTATGTTTACGCCTACGCTTTCGGTGAGCTGTTGGTGATGGCGCTGTACCAACTGTATCAGCAAGAGGGGGAGGGCTTCGTCCCCAAGTATGAGCAGCTTCTGGCCGATGGCAACAGCGACTACCCGGAGGCGCTGCTGGCAAAGGTGGGGGTTGATCTGACGGATCCCGCCTTCTGGGCGCACGGGCTGAAGGTGTTTGAAGGCTACATCGCCCAAGAAGAAGCCCTCGCCCGTGAGCTGTACCCTGAGAGGTTCTGACGCCCAGCCAACACCATGAACAAGCAGTCTAGCAGGGTGGCTAGGCTGCTTTTTTTGTTAATGTGTGTATGAGACCATTTTTTTTCATTTGTGAAAATACCAACGTTGTGCCACAATGCAAATGTAGGCGAAGTTCAAGTATTGTATTGTTGGTGCTGACGAGGCGTTTATGCCGAACGCGCTTTCCCCCTCGGCTCAAGATTCTGGATCATCAGCAGGCCGCATCCGGCGTGATGAGCTGTACCGCTTGTTGGCGCGCCATCTGCCGGAAACGGCGCTGTTTTTGCTCGATCACAACCTGCGTATTCTAGTGGCAGAGGGCCAAGCACTCACGGCCAACAACTACAACCCAAGCGACATCGAGGGCAAGCTCATCACCGAGGTGTTGGTCACGCAGGACAGCCTATCGTTGGTGGAGCAGTACCGTGAGTCGTTGTCCAGTGGAACAGAGTTAGTCCGCACGTATGAGTGGTCGATGGGCGAATTTGAGGTTCACACCCTGCCCGTCCGCACGCAGCGCGGCAAGGTCGCCTATCTGATGGTGGTGGCCAACGACATCACCCAACGCCGCGCCAGCGAGCGCGCGCTGATCGACGCTGAACGCCGAAGCCGCGCGCTGCTCGATGCACTGCCAGACGCGATGTTCGTCGTCAACCGCAGCTGGGTCATTGTCGAGGCGCACGCCTCCGCAGCTATCGAGTGGCCGATCCGCGCGGAACATGTTGGCAGCACGATTCATGAGGTGGGCTTGTCGCAGGTTGCCATCCAGCGCCTCGTGACCGCCCTCAACCGTGCCATCGAGACGCGCCAGACGCAGACCCATGAGTACATCCTCAATCCATTCAATCGTGATGTCTACTTTGAAGGACGTTCAGTGGTGGTGGATGACGATCAGGTCCTGACCGTGATACGCGACATCACCGAGCTGCGCCTCATGACGCGCCGCCTGACCGAGCGCACTACCGACCTCGAGGTGCTGCGCTCGTTTGAACACGATCTAAACCGCAGCCTCAACGTGCGCAGCATCGTGAGCCGCTTCACCGAATACCTTGTGACGGTGGGACAAGCCACCCATGCTGCTGCTTACCTGTTCAACGGGGAGACGTTCACGCTGGCTCATGCGCGGGGGGTGTCAATCTTGCAGCCAGCGGATCAGTGGCAAGCGATCCTCGCGGAGCTGCAAACCACTACGCACCCCGTACAGCGCGAGTATGAGATACCACCGGCGGTGCTGCGTGTGTCCAACCGGTGTTATGTGCTGGCGATGCCCATCATCTCGATGGATCGTTTGATAGGGGCAATTTTGCTGGAGGCGGTGACCCCGTTTACGCCGCGCCAGATCGCCAACGTCGAACAGATGATAATGCACGCGGCGGCGGTGCTGCAAAACGCTCAATTGTACGAGCTGGTCGAGTCGCAGCTGCGCGAGATGCAGCAGCTCTACAGCAAGGTGCGCCGCCTTGAGCAGATCAAGACCGACATGATCCGCGTGGCGAGCCATGACCTCAAAAGCCCGCTTACGGGGATGCGCGGCTATTTGCAGCTGCTGCGACAGGATGCAGCGCACAGCCTCACCCCGACACAAATCGGCTACTTGGATGAGATCGCGCACGCCGCTGACCGCATGCAGCACATGATCGACGGCATCCTCTCGCTGGATCGCATCCAGCAGATGGCCGACGACGCGCTGCATGAGGTCATCAACCTACAGCAGGTAGCGAGGCGCGTGCTGAACGATCATCTGGGCAGCGCGCGCCAATGTGGGGTGCAGCTCATCGGCGACTTTGCCGAGAATGCCGACGCGCGCGTCGACGGGGACGTGTTCCAGATTCAAGAGGCCATCGCCAACTTGTTGAGCAACGCGCTCAAATACACGCCGTCGGGTGGCAAAGTGACTGTCAGCGTGCGCGTGGAGGGGGATGAGGCTGTGCTGCGTGTGACCGATACCGGCTACGGCATCCCGGAGGCGATGCAGCCGCAGTTGTTCACCGCCTTTTATCGCGTGCCGATGCAGGAATCGCGCAGCATTGAAGGGACAGGCCTCGGCCTGCACCTTGTGAAAAACATCGTCGAGCGTCATCATGGGCGCATCTTGTTCCACAGCGAGTATGGCAAGGGCAGCACGTTCGGCTTTGCGCTGCCGCTGCGCACGGAGGGTGCATGAACGACGAATCATCGCTTAACCTTGATCTGATTCGTATGGTGCAGCAGGCGCGCATGCAGCATGACAGCAGCCTGCGCCCCTCACAGGTGAGCGCGACGTATTGGATCGAGTGTAAGCGGCCAAGCCCCACCCCCGCGCCCACGCCGCGCACCGGCGAGTTCCGTTTGTTTACCCACGCGGCGCAGGTGGACGACGACTGGGAGCGCATCAAGGCGGCGACGCTGGCGGGGCAGTTAGGCTACAAGAGCAAGGTCAGCACGCGCCCCACGCCTGACCACCCCGCAGCAGATGGGCGCACGATCTGCGTGCGGACGGTTGACCACGCTGACACCGCCGACGTGGAGCGGGTGCGCGCCGCGCTGCTGGCGCTGGGCTTCACGCCGAGCCACTACCTCACCGATCACGGTGAGTGAGCAGACACGGCATGAGCGCTGATGACCGCGTGCGCTGGGATACGTACTTCCGTTCAAGGGCGCGCGATCCGTTCCCTGACCCTGACCCGCTGCTGCTGCAAGCCACCCCGCCCGCCGCGGCAGGGATGCGCGCGTTGGATCTGTGCGGCGGCCTCGGCCAAAACGGGCTGTGGCTGGCCGAGCAGGGTTACGTTGTGGATGTGATGGACATCAGCCGCGTGGCGCTCAACCGTGCGCGCGTCGAGATGACCCTGCGCAACCTGCGCAGCGTGAACCTGCTGCAAACCGATGTAGACACGCTGCAGCTTGAGCCTGAAATCTATGACCTGATCTGCGTGTTTCGCTATCTACGGCGCGACCTGTTCCCGAAGATCGCACGTGCGCTGCGGCCGGGCGGGCGGGTGGTCTACGAGACGTTCCACGTGGGCTACTTGGAGCACGTCCCCAATTTCAACCGTGCCTTCTTGTTGGAACGGGGCGAGCTGCGGCGGCACTTTGCGGGGTGGCGCGTGCTGCACGACGTAGAGACCGATCAATTTGCCCAACTGGTGGCGGTCAAGCCGAGCGTGTAACCCCCGTCTACTCGGCCAGCAGGCTCCACTCCTCCACAGCCTCTTCAAGAGTTTGCTCCACCTCCACGAAGCGCTGCCCTAGATCGTGCGCCCGCAGGGCATCGCCCGCGGCGCTGGCCTGCTCGAGCGCGTGTTGAAGCTGCTTCTGTTCGTCCTCCAGCGCGCTGATGCGCGCCTCCAGCTCTTCAAGGCGGCGTTTGCGCTGGTAGGGATTGAGGCCGTTCTTCTTCTCCGGCGGGGGGGCGGCGGGGCGGCGGGACGGGGTGGCCTCGGCGAGTTTGTTGAGCGTGCGCTGGCTGCGCGCGCTGATGAACTCGTCATATGTCCCGTCAAAGATCTCGAGGGTGGCTTGCGCGTCGACGGTGGGGATGGTGGAGACGGCCCAGATTTGGGTGGCCAACCGCGCGATCAAGTAACGGTCGTGGCTGATGAGCAGCACCGTGCCGTCGAAGTCTTCAATGACGGCTTGCAGGATCTCTTGGCTGTCGATGTCGAGGTGGTTGGTCGGCTCGTCGAGCAGCAGCAGGTTGGCCTCCATCAGCGCCAGCCGCGCCAACGCCACGCGCCCCCGCTCTCCACCGCTGAGCGTGTCTACGGTGCGGAACGCATCATCGCCGCTGAACAAATAGGCGCCGAGGATGCTGCGCGCTTCGCTCTGCGGCATGGGGCGGACGCTGGTGATGGCGTCGATGAGCGTGCTGCGCGGATCGAGTGTCTCGTGGGCTTGGGCAAAGTAGCCCACCTTGACGCTCGCGCCCAGCTTGACGTGGCCGCTGAGGGCGGGCAGTTGACCGAGGATCGTCTTAAGCAGGGTGCTTTTGCCCGCGCCGTTGGGGCCGATCACCGCGACTGTCTCCCCACGAAACACGGTGACATCCGGCACGCGGAACAGCGGCAGCGGGTCGTCGGGGTAGCCGACGGCAAGGCCGAACGTCTCGATGACTTTGTCGCCGCTGCGGTTGGCGGCGGCCATCTGCAAGCGCATCTTGCGGCGGTCTTGCGGGCCGCGCTCGATGATCTTGCCGCGCTTCTTCATCGTCTCTAGCTTCTTGAGGCGGCCTTTGGCCTGCGCTGTCCAGCGTGACCCCATGTGCTTGCGGATGTAGTCCATCTCTTTGGCGATGAAGGCCTGCTGCGCCTCAAATTCCTTTTGCAGGCGTTCGCGGCGTTCGTCGCGCTGCGTCAGATAGGCGCTGTAGTTGCCGCGGTAGGTCTCAAGCGTGCCGAACTCCAGCTCCCAGATGGTGGTGGCCACGTGGTCGATGAAGTAGCGGTCATGGCTGATGACCAGCACCGCGCCCTCAAAGCTGCTGAGGAAATTCTCCAACCATTCGACGGCGGCGATGTCGAGGTGGTTGGTCGGCTCGTCGAGGACGAGCAGGTCAGGCGCTTCGATCAGCAGGCGAGCCAGCATCGCGCGCGTCTTTTGCCCGCCGGAAAGCTGCGTGAGCGGCGTGTGGTAGTCCTCTGGGCGGAAGCCGACGCCGTCGAGCACCATGCGGATGCGCGTCTCGTAGGTGTAGCCGCCGCGTCGTTCGAACTCGGGTTCAAGCTGGCTGTAACGCTCGGCCGCGGCGGCGTGTGTGGCGGGGTCGGCCATCTGCGCGGCGAGGGCGGCCAGCTCGGCTTCCATCTGGCGCAGGTCAGCCACGGCGCGCAGCTGCTCCTCCCAGAGGGTGTGGCTGCCTGCCATCTCTGGGCGCTGCGGCAGGTGCGCGATGCGAGCGCTCTTGGCGATGGTGACTGTGCCTTCGGTGGGCGTCTCGAGGCCGATGAGCAGGCTGATGAGGGTTGTCTTGCCTGCGCCGTTCGGGCCGACGAGCGCAATGCGTGCCTTGTGCGGGATTTCGACGTTGATCCCGCTGAAGATTTCATCCCCACCGTAGACTTTGCTCAAATTCTGTCCCACTACCAGCGACATGCCATGCTCCCAAGCGGCTTCATCGGCGCACATTATAGCACTGGCTGATTCTAATATCCTGCTTGTGATTCTGTAATAAATCCATTACTAAACTGGCTTAGCATGATAAGCGCAACAACCCTACGTGCTGGCAGGGTAGAGATGCCAGCTTAGCCGTACTGTAAGGACTAGACAATGACAACGAATGGAACAACGGAGAACTTCGCCGACCTGCTGGATCAATACGCCTACGCCGAGCCGACGCGAGGGCAGATCCTGCCAGCGACGGTGATTGCAGCACGGCGCGATGAGGTGATCGTGGACGTGGGGCTGAAGCGCGATGCGGTGGTGCGCCGCGCCGATCTCGACCGGTTGGATCGCAGCTATGTAGAATCGCTCAAGCCCGGCGATGAAGTGCAAGTGTACGTCATGTACCCCGACACAGAGGATGGCGACCTTGTCGTGTCGCTCAACAAGGCGTTGGAGCGCGAGGACTGGCGCCA
>JBDNCV010000102.1:0-14088 GCA_046719465.1 Anaerolinea sp. | reverse complement strand
GCGAGTTTTCTGTTCCCGCCGACGGTCTCGCACTTTCAATGGGGCCAATTCACGCTGGTGGCGCTGCTGTTGAGCATGTGCGCTGCCGATATGCTAGAGCGCGGTTGGAAGCTGTGGGCGGTGGCGCTCGTGCTGGTGCTGAGCGCGACTAAACCCCAAGTGGTGCTGCTGCTCGGCGTGGGCGTGGCGGTGTGGGTGCTGCAGGCGCGAGGCCTCTTCGGCGTGGTGCGCTTGGCGCTGTGGGGGATTGGTTGGGCTGCGCTTCTCATCGCGCCGCTCTTTTTGCTGTTCCCTGCGTGGATTGACGGGCTAATCTGGGCGTTTGAGCGCAACCCCGGGTGGCTGCACCCCTCCAGCTTGGTGCTGCTGCGCCAGTGGTTGGGGGATACAGGCGTGATCGTGTGGGGTGCGCTGTTTGCAGCGGCCATCGTCGTTACCGTGATGCTTTGGCTGCGCGCTAAGCCGACGCTGGCCGTGATTTGGACGATGGCGCTCACGCTGCTCGTCACGCCCTATATGTGGTCATACGATTTTGTGCTGCTGCTGCCGCTAATGACGTTTACGCTGTTTCAGGTGCAGCGCATGCTGACTAGGCTGCTGTGGGTGCTGGCTTATGGCCTCATCTGGTGGCAGTTCTTCAACTTGAGATTGAACAGCACCAACAGCGATGAGATTTTCTGGTGGGTTCCGTGGGCGGTGTTTGTGATGGTGGGCGCGTGTTGGCTGGTGGATGCGCTCATCAGGTGGGGCCGCGCTGCGCGACCCCAACCAGAACCTGCTTAGACCGTAAAATCGCCGTTGCGATAGAACAGCTCACCGTCTACGTAGATTTCGCTGTCGGTGCGCATGTCGCAAATCATGTCCCAGTGGACAGCGCTCTGATTCTTACCGCCTGTCTCGGCGTAGCTGCGCCCGATGGCCATGTGAATCGTCCCGCCGATTTTCTCATCGTATAGGATGTTGCTGGTGAACTTGTTGATGCCGAAATTTGTGCCGATGGCAAACTCACCGAGGTAACGTGCGCCTGCATCGGTGTTGAGCTGCGCCTGCAACAGCTCATCGTTTTGTTCAGCGTGCGCTTCAACAACCTTGCCGTCCACGAATTTGAGTTCGATGCCGCTCACGGCGCGGCCACTCACGAGCGAGGGGTAGCTGAAGCGCACCCAACCGTTGACGCTCTCCTCAACCGGGCCAGTGAAAATCTCGCCGTCGGGCATGTTGTTCAAACCGCAGCAGTTGATGAACTTGCGCCCCTCAATCGAGAGCGTTAGATCGATGTTCGGCCCGACGCAGCGGATGTGCTTCTTGCCGTTCAAATAGTCGACCTTGCCCTGTTGGTTGCGCCCCAACTGTGCCCATGCCGCTTTGGGGTCGTCTTGATCGCAGAACATGGCGCTGTAGACGAAGTCCTCGAATTCCTCAAGGCTCATGTTGGCCTCTTGGGCGTGCGCCTGCGTTGGAAAGATCGTACCGACCCACTTGAACTGCCCTTGCGCGGCGCGGCTCAAACGGGTGTCGAGCCAGATTTGGCGCGCTTTGGCGATCTGCTGGACGCGCGTCCCCGGGATGCTTGTCATGGCGCGTGTGTTGGCGCTGCCACGAATGCGGATGTAGACATCTGCGCGGTCGTAATAGAGTGACTGCATCGGATCAAGCCATTGGATTTGCTCATCGGTGGCGTGGCGGGCAAAGTGCCGCTCTGACGTCTCGTCGATGAGCATAAGGGAGGGGTTTCCGCCGGCTGCCAGCACATGGGCATACACCGCGCGCAGGGCAGGCAGCGCTTCAACATCGCCAATGATGCCGACCCATTCCCCTTTTTGTACTGAGGTTGAGTAATTAACTAGCAAGTCAGCGTACCGCTCAATGCGAGGATCCATAACCGTGTATTCCTTGTTCCTATTGCTGCATCAGTAGGCCTATAATTATAGGCAGCAGCCTTCAATGCCGCATACACCAATCTGGCAGCGGCGGCATGAGGTTGTCGACAAATGTTGGTTTGAGAGGAACGCTGGATGAACCGCACAGAAGCACATGATTCGTTTGTGACCACCACCCGTGGGTTGGATCGGTCGCTGCCCCCGATGAAGTTGTTCGAGAAGGCCAAGCGGTATGGCATTTGGAACCCGAGTGATATTGACTTCAAACAAGATCAACAAGACTGGCAGCGCCTGACCCATGAGGAACGCGAGGTCATCCTGCACCTGACGAGCCTATTCGTGGCTGGGGAAGAGGCCGTAACGTTGGACTTGCTGCCGTTGATGATGACCGTGGCGAAGGAAGGCCGTATCGAGGAGGAGATGTTCCTGACGACGTTCCTTTGGGAGGAGGCCAAACACACGGACTTCTTCCAACGGTTCCTGAATGAGGTGCTGCAAGTCAACGGGGAGGCTCTCACGCGCTTTCATGGCACAGCTTACCGCACGATCTTTTACGAGGCGCTGCCGCGCGCGCTGGATCGGCTCATGGTGGATCAATCGCCGGAAGCCCAGCTTGAGGCCAGCATTACCTACAACATGATCGTGGAGGGCACGCTGGCTGAGACAGGCTATCATGCTTACTTCACCATGTTGAAGAACAACGGCTTGATGCCCGGCAACACAGAGGGCATTCAGAAGCTCAAGCAGGATGAATCCCGCCATATCGCATATGGGATCTTCCTGATCTCGCGCATCATCTCGGAGCACCCGCATTTGTGGGACTTCGCGCAAGCTAAGATGCAGGAACTGCTCATGCCGGCGCTTGGCGTCATTGATGACATTTTCTCAGCGTATGACCCTGTGCCGTTCGGGCTGAAGCAAGACGACTTTGTCTCGTATGCGATGATGCAGTTTCAGAAGCGCCTGAGTCGGATTGAAGCCGCGCGCAACCACTCATTGCATGAGATTTACCAAGTGACGCACGCGGCTATTGAAGCGGAAGATGCCTAGTCGCGGCCAATTTGGCCTTTACACACGCAGCAAGTGATGCTACTATAAAGGTCGCGGAGTAGAGCAGTGGTAGCTCGTCGGGCTCATAACCCGGAGGCCGATGGTTCGAGTCCATCCTCCGCAACTATGTGGTGTTATAGCTCAGCTGGTTAGAGCGAGCGACTCATAATCGCTAGGTCGCAAGTTCAAGTCTTGCTAACACCACCAGTAGCCCGCCCCGTGCGGGCATTTTCATTGCAATTACACCTCACCACGCACCAGATCCGACCAGCTTTCGCGCTGCCGAATGACGCTCCACGTGCTGCCGTCTGCGTGCACCAGCACCTCGGCGGGGCGCGGGCGGGCGTTGTAGTGGCTGCTCATGACGCTGCCATAGGCTCCCACCGTCAGCACAGCGAGCAGGTCATTGGGTTCCAACTCGGGCAGCAGCACATCGCGCCCCATCACGTCGGTGGTCTCACACACGGGGCCGTGTACCTGCGTGGGGTAGCGTGGGGAGTCTGAATCGCGGTGCACTGGCACGATGTCATGGTGCGCCTGATACAGCATCGGTCGGATCAGCTCGGTCATGCTGGCATCGATAATGGCAAGCCGCTGCCCCCCTTGAAACTTGGTATACAGCACCTTCGTGACGAGGATGCCCGCGTCGGCGATGATGGCGCGCCCGGGTTCGAGCAGCAGTTGATAATCGCCGATGTAAGGCGCGATGGCGGCGGCAAATTCGGCAGCGGATGGCACGATGTCATCGGCAGTGTAGGCCACGGGCATCCCACCACCGATGTTGAGGGTGGTCACGGTCGGATACGGGGCGATCAGCTCACGTGCGCGCATGATTGCTTCCACGGTTGCGCTGGTGTCCTTGAGGTTGCTGCCGATGTGGACGTGCAGCCCCTGCATGACCAGCGCAGGGAATTCGTGCTGGTGATCAAGCAGGTGGCGGATCGCCTCTGCGGTCAGGCCGAACTTGGCAGCCCCATGGCCAGTGGCGATGTAGGGGTGCGTGTTTGCCGTGATATCGGGGTTGAGCCGCAGCGCCACGCGGACTTGCGTTCGTCCCATGCTTTCGGCGAGCTGCTGGATCAGGTGCGCTTCTTGCACGTTCTCCACGTTGAACCAACCAACGCCTACGTTCAGGGCGTAGCGAATGTCTGTGGCGGTCTTGCCCACGCCAGCGAACACGATGTGCGCGGGGTCAACTCCAGCGTTGATCGCTTTGTAGATTTCACCACCGCTCACCGCGTCGATGCCAGCGCCGACCTGTTGAAGCGTTCTCAGGATGGCGAGGGAGTTATTCGCCTTCATGCTGAAGTGGATATGAGGCTTCAGCGCGTGGAATGCTTGCTCGATGGCGCGATAGTTGTGCAGGATGCGACGCTCACTGTAGATATAAACGGGGGTATCAACCACATGCCGGATGTTCAGCACGGGCACATCATCGACAAAGAGGCGCTGGTTCTGATAGTGGATCGAATCGTTGAGCGTCATAGACATGTTGAGCCTTCGGTGGACATTAACACACTTCCTATTGTATGACAGTCGAATCCACATTATTCTGGGTATAATCACTGACATTGCTTTGATGCTTTCAGTGTCGCAGATCTTATCAGGTTGAAAGGGTGTCTTTTGGCTGAGGAACTGAGCGTCAAACTACTTCAAGATTATGATGCAGTGCGGCAGCGCGAAGTGGAACTGGTGACGCATTTGATGGACATCCTGCCGCGCATCGACAACCTCGACCAGCAGTGGCTCAACCAGCTGCGTGACGCCATGTTCCACGCCGATCACCCCTACATGATGGTGTTTGTCGGCCCGTTCAACAGCGGCAAAAGCAGCCTCATCAACGCGCTGGTTGGGCGTGAAAACTTGCTCAAGATCGGCCCGACGCCTGTCACTGACCAAGTGAGTATCTTGCGCTATGGCGAGGACGTGCAGCCAATTGAAGCTATGAACCGTGTGCAGACGGTGTTCTATCCTGCGCCCTTGTTGAAGAAAGTCAGCCTTGTGGACACGCCCGGGCTGGACAGCGTGTTCCGCGACCATGAAGAGACGACGCAGAAATTTCTGCATCGTGCCGACATCATCTTGCTGGTGATGCTGGCTACACAGGCTATGACCAACAGCAACCTTGAATATTTGCAGCGCTTCAAGCAGTACGGCAAGAAAGTGATTCTGGTCGTCAACCAGATCGACCTGCTGACGGATGAAGAACAGCAGAAGGTCAAGCAGTACGTCAGCGAGCAGAGCAAAGATCGCCTCGGGTTTGCGCCTGAAATTTGGATGGTCAGCGCGAAATGGGGCCTTGAAGCCCAAGCGCAAGAGCCGCGCAACGAGGAGCTTTGGGCGCGCAGCAACCTCGGTGTGGTAGAAGCGTTCGTTGGACAACAGCTCAACGACAGCAATCGCTTGCGCCAGAAGCTGCAAACGCCGCTGCAAATTGCTCAAAATGCCCACCAAGCTGCGATTGAGACGGTTAAGACAAACCAACAGCTCTACGATGGCTATCGGTTGATCAGCGAGAATATTGAACGTCAGCTTGAGCAGCAGAAGAACGATCAACAGCGCGCCGTGCGCGAGACGAACGCCGAGGTTGAGGAGCGCTTCCGGCAGGCCAGCAAGCGCGCCCGCGCCGCCTTGGATGAGCTGTTCCGCTTGTCGACAGTGCTGGGGCTGACGTGGCGGGGCTTGCTTGAGGCGACCTTCATCGGGCGCATCCTGCGCGGCGGCAAGCCGTCGCAATTGGTGCATGATGCCTTCCAACAGCACAAGGTATATGAGCCGCTGACCGAGTTAAAAATGGTCAGCGACCGCCTGCCGCCGCGGCTCGAAGGCCAAGACATGAAAGATATGACCGATCTCGCGGCTTACGCGCAGCGTGAGGTCAACCGTATGCCGCGGGATATGCAAGATAAGCTCATCGGGATGATCCAAGTGCCGGTGAGCTATGACCGCAGCGCGACGCTGCGCCTGCGCGAGGAACTCGAGCCGATTGAGCAGGAAGCCCTCGTCAAGCTGACCGACACAGTCGAGCGGGAGCAGCGCGCCGCAATGATCTACCTCGGCCTATGGCAGTTGATATGCGGTGTGCTGCTAGTGGCGTTGATCGCGCTGTGGGGGCAGATTGCCGCGACGAACGAAGCGCCCATCGAGTTTGTGCTGCTTGCGATGTTGATCATCGTCAGCCTAATCGGGTTTGTGACCGTCCCGCTGCGCGGACGTTGGATCCATCGCAAATATCACCAGCGGCTTTTGGAGCTTCAAGCGCGCTACATTGAGACGCTCACTAAGGCGGCCGATGCTCAGATCGCCGCTGGCATGCAGCTCCGTCAGAGCACCGTGCGCCCGCTGACGCAGCTTATCGAGGCGCAATCATCCGTGCAAGGCAAACAACTCACGCAGCTTCAGCAGGTGGAACAGAGCGTGATCAAACTAGAGGCGGATGTGAACGCACTGGGCAAGCGACGCTTGTTAGGGATGACTTTTTAGAGGTGGCTATGACAACTGCACTGTTGAGCAATGTACTTGAGGGCGAGATTGCAGCGCTGCGGCAGAATCAGATTGAGCTGATCGGGGATATTGCGCAGGCGTTGATCGAACAAGACGATGCGACTCGCGCTGATCGTCGGCGCTTACTGGACATTGCGCAAGACCTGCGTGAGATGTTCTTCATGGTGGTGGTGATTGGCGAGTTTAACTCGGGCAAGTCGACCTTTGTCAACGCACTGTTAGGCTACAATCTGCTTGAGACCGGCATCACCCCTACGACGGAATTTATTGAGCTGGTGCGCTATGGAGAGACGCCGCTCACTGTTCCAGCAGTGCGGCGAGATGGGCTGCGCGAGTGGGCACACCCCAACACAGGCGCGCCCGGCGTGGCCATCGTGGACACCCCCGGCACAGGCTCGATCTTCCTGAAGCACGAACAGACGGCCAAGAACTTCCTCCACCGCAGCGACTTGGTGCTGTTCATCTTCAGCGCCAAGCAAGCCTTTGCTGAGACGGAGCGGCTGTATCTAGAACTGGCGCGCGACTACGGCAAGAAGATCGTGCTGGTGATCAACCAGATTGACTTGCTCACCCCATCTGAACAGGAGCAGGTGCGCTCATTTGTGCAAGTCCGCGTGAAGGAATTGCTCGGGCTGGAGCCGCAGATCTTCATGGTCAGCGCGAAAGAGGCGCTGGCCAACGGCGGCGAGGGCGGCGGCATGGACAGCATCCGCGCGTACCTGCGCGGGGTGTATGCGCAGGCGCGGCCTGCCAAGCAGAAGCTGCTCAACGAACTCGATACCACGGAGCGCATCCTCAAGCAGTACGTGGAGAAAGCCAAGGAAAAGACGCTGCTCGTCTCGGGCAACAAGGACAAAGTGAAAGGGGTAGAAAGCGAGCTAGAAGCGCAGGCTGCCGGCATTGCCTCTGGCCGCACACGCACCTTTGAGGAGATCGACCGCATCTTGGAGGGCGTGCGCGAGCGCGGCTTAGTGTTTATCGATCGCCACTTTACTGTGCGCACCATGTTGAGCCGCGCCAAACGCGATGAACTTGAGGCAGAGTTCCGTGAGGTGGTGATTGGTCGCTCCCTGCGTGATCTCAACGAGGCCGCCACCAGCTACGTGACAACGATTGTCGATAACAGCCGCATGTATTGGAAGGGCGTGTTGGAGCGGTTGAACCGCCTTCAAGAGTACCTCGAGCAGCGCATGGGGGCGATGGATGCGGCCATCTACGCCGAACAGCGCGAGAACCTCGAGGAGGCGATCCGCACTGCGGAACGTGAGCTGCAAGCGAATACATCAGGCAAGGTGTTGGATGATTTGCAAGCTCAGTTCAACGCTACTACACGCTCAATGATGTTCAACGGCGCAGCGACGGTGGGCGGCTTGCTGGCGATGGCGGTCGCAGTGGCCACGCCGGGCGGTTTGGCTGCATTCCCGCTGGTGATGCCTGCGCTGATTGCGGGGGGCGTCGTCACAGTGGTGTTCGGCATTCCGACGATCCTGAAGGCGCGCGAGGCGAACCGCCGACTGCGTGAGGATCTAAACCAGCGCATCGATGGCATGAAGAAGACCTATCATGCTGCGCTGGAGGAGATCACGACGAAGGAGATCAACCGCATGCGCCATTTCAGCGTGTCGCAGTTGACACCGATCTACAATCAGTTGGAGAACCTCATCAAAGAATGCCGCGACAACGAGCAGAACTTGTCAGCGTATGAACGCCAACTGCAAGCGCTCCGCAAGCGGATTGAAGCCGTCGAGTGAGACGAGGCTAGCCTAGTTGGTGCAGTCGGGCAATCTGTGCGATTAAGGCGCTCAGATCTGGCTCGCGACTAGGCGGCGCATCCCCCAGCGGATCATCGAAATCGGCATTCCTCAGCAGGCGGTGGGCTAGGTTGCGCATCCCGCTGCTGAGCGCTGTCACATTGTAACCACCTTCCATCACGAACACGACGCGCCCACCGCAGAGTTCATCCGCCATGGCGATGACACTGCGCGCGAGCTGATCGTAACCCGTGAGGGTAAGCCGCATCTGAGCAAGCGGATCGGCCCAGTGCGCGTCGAACCCGACGGATGCGATGATGAGCTGCGGTTGATAGCGCCGCACCGCTGGCCAGACGATCTGCTCAAACACCTGCTGATAGCCTGTGTCGCCGGTGTTGTTGGGCAGCGGAATGTTGAGCGTGGTTCCGGCTCCTGCGCCGGTTCCTGTTTCGTCGAGGTGGCCGGTCATGGGGTAGAAGGGGTACTGGTGCGTCGAGATGAACAGCACGCTGGGGTCATCATAGAACGCATCTTGCGTGCCGTTGCCGTGATGCACGTCGTAATCGAGGATGAGCACACGCTCAAGGCCGAGCTGTTGAATGGCGTAGCGTGCAGCGATGGCTGCATTCGAGAGGATGCAAAAACCCATAGCGCGATTCGGGGTGGCGTGATGGCCGGGCGGACGAGCAGCAACAAGCGCTGTATGGACTTCGCCACGGATGACGGCCTCGACCCCACGCACACACGCTCCCGCGGCCAACCGTGCGATCTGGAATGAGCGGGGCAGGGCATAGGTGTCTTGATCGATAAACACAGGACGATTTTCCGCTTCGAGGCGCTCAAGCTGGCGGATGAACGTCTCGGTGTGGACAGCGCGCAGCATCTCGCGTGTGGCTTCAACCGGTTCAATGCTGACGAGGCGGTTGGTGAGCGCTGCGCGGTCGAGCGCTTCCCAGACGGCGTCGATGCGCTGCGGGCCTTCCGGGTGGTGATAGCCCGGCATGGCATGATCGCGGAAGCTGGGGTGGGTGAGGTAGCCAACGCTCATGGGATGCTCCTAGTCTCTTGGGCGCAAGATTTCGTAGTTGAAGCCGTTCATCGGGATAATCTGGTCAAGCACGTAGTGCGTGTCGATGGCAATTAGCACAGGGTCAGGGTAGAAGCGAGCGCGCAGCACAATAAACGCAAACTTGCGCTCGTTGATCATCTCGATGAGCGCGCTGCCGTCGAACTGCCCAGCGCGCCACAGGTTCAGCAGTTGGGTGGGGTTGGTGATGACATCACGACCGGCAGCGAGGCTGAACCCGGCCTCCTCGCTGAGCGTGGGACGCTCGCTGCTGCGGATAAGGTCAACAATGCGGAAGCCGTTGGCGATGTCCTCCGGCGTGGTGAAGTGGCCGATCTGCGCGTAGCCACCCACATCGTAGCCGGCGCTGTCGTAGAAACGCCCCAGCGCGTTCGGCTGCAAGTTGAGGGCCTGTGCCAGCGGGGCAAAGGCTCCATCTGTTGGCATTTTGAAGGTGGCACGACCGTAGCCGAGATAGAGCAGCGGCACGATGACCGCAGCAGTGGCGACCAGCGTCGGCGCGTGCCGCCCGACAGGGCGCAGCAGGCGGCTGTAGACGTTGTCGCGGAAGGTCAACGTGCGATTGGCCAGCCGTCCCAGCAAGAAGCCGCTGGCCATGCACAAGGCGGCAATCGACGTGGCGAAGTAGCTGTCACCGCCGCCCCATGTGCCGCTGGCGCTGCCGCCCAGAATGAGCGACACGACAAACCACACACTGATGAGCGAGATGCGGCTGAAGTACAGCTCATACGCCACCCACAGCGCCGCCGGGACGATCAAGAAACCGTAGAGCTTCCAATACAGGTTAAACAGAGCGAACACCTGCACGGCGTTGATCCCGCCGACGTTGGCGACGATGGTCTGCCGCCACCATTCTCCGTCAGTGATCCACGTCAGCCATAAAAAGATAGCGCTGCCTGCAATACCAAAGCCGATTGTCCACAGGATGGCGCGGCGTGGGTTCTGCAGCAGCAGCCAGAGGATGACGGCCACCGCTGTGATGGCGGCGAGCTGCTTCGTATAGCCAGCGCAGATAAGCAGGAAGAAGCCCAGCGCGACGCCGCGCGTGTCTTTTTGAGGGAAGGCACGCCACAAGACGACGACCGCTAACGTCTCGAACATCACCATGCTGATGTGCTGGCGGAACAGCGGCCCGATGTGGTAGATCGTGTTGGCGCTGAGGAATGCGAGACCAGCGAGGATTGCCACCGGCCGATGTTTTGTCTCGCGCCAGACGGTGAAGCCGATCACGCTGGCGGTTACAAGCGTTGAGAGGTAGCTCAGCAGGCGGCCGTACCAATATTCTGGGCCGAACGCCCACACAAACGGGATCGCCAGCACATGATACAGCGGCGGGTAATTGCTGGCATAGAAGGGGAATTCCTCCACGCTGCGGTAGGGGCTTTCGCCGCGCGCCAGCATGATGCTGTCAACGAGTTCAAACCCCTCGCCTTGGTCATAGTCGAAGGGGAACTGCATCAGGTTGACAGCATAGAGGGCATAAATGACAAACGCAAAGCTCAGGATCAAGAATGCGCCAGCATACAAGCCCGTTTGAACACGTGGCAGCAACGTCACGCGGGGTCATCTCCTAGTGGGATCAACGTGAGGCCAAGCAGGGCCGTCAAGCCGCAGACGAGCAGCGCAGCGCGCTGCGCTGGGCCGATGCCTCCTTCACGACCGATATCGAGTATGTCAATCGCCAAAATGGCCGCGCCCAGCAGCAGCCCGCCCACCAACAAAAGCTGGCCAAGTTGGCGCTTAGTGAAGGAAAAATCGGCGCTTAGTGTGCGCCACCACCACCCTTGAGTCCAATGCGACATAGTGCCACCTCATGTTGATTGCGCGGTGATCATAACTGAACTTGGCACGGTGTGGGTATAGCGACTTCTGACGCATCGCCTTCTCGCGCTGCGGGATGTGCGCTACAATCGGGCACGCGAACATGCCGACACTTAGGAGCATTCTAAACCATGATGAAAACGCACACATGCGGTGAACTGCGTGAGCAGCACGCAGGCCAGCAGGTGACGCTGGCCGGTTGGGTTCATCGTCGTCGGGATCAAGGCGGGCTGATCTTTATCGACCTGCGCGACCGCTGGGGCATTACGCAGATTGTTGTGGATCGCGCCGAGGCTGAGGCTGCCCACGACACCGCCAGCCAAGTTCGCAACGAGTATGTGATTCAGGTGATCGGCGTGGTGCGTGCGCGCCCAGCCGGCACAGAAAATCTTGACCTTGCGACGGGACGTGTCGAGGTGGCTGCTTCAGCCCTCAACATCCTCACCGAGAGCAAGACGCCACCGCTCTACATGAATCAAGAGACGGAAGTGGATGAAGCGCTGCGGATGCGCTACCGCTATCTTGATCTGCGGCGTGCTCGCATGCAGAAGAACATCATCTTGCGGCACAAAGCAGTAAAGTTCATCCGTGATTGGCTGGATCGCGAAGGCTTCGTAGAGATCGAGACGCCGATCCTGTTCAAGACGACGCCAGAAGGCGCGCGTGACTTCCTCGTGCCGAGCCGCCTCCAGCCGGGCAAGTTCTATGCGCTGCCGCAGTCGCCGCAGCAGCTCAAGCAGCTTCTGATGGTGGCGGGGTACGAAAAATACTTCCAGATCGCGCGCTGCTTCCGCGATGAAGATTTGCGGGGCCAGCGCCAGCTTGAGTTCACCCAGCTCGACCTTGAGATGAGCTTTGTCGAACGCGAGGATGTCATCAGCCTGATGGAGAAGCTGATGATCGACCTTGTGACGAACGTTGCCCCTGATAAAAAGATCTTCCAAACGCCGTTCCCGCGCCTGCTGTACAAAGACGCGATGGAGCTTTATGGCAGCGACAAACCCGACATCCGCTATGACATGCGCGCGCACGACGTGACAGATATCGCCTCTCAGAGCGCGTTCCCTGTGTTCGTCAATAATGCCGCTGAGGGCAAGCCGGTGAAAGTGATCCGCGTGCCGAAGTACACATCGGATGTGAGCGGGACGCGCCAGCGTCAGATACTGGCCGAGCTAGAGCAGGTGGCGAAGGGCGCAGGCGCGAAGGGGCTGGCGTGGATGGCGCTGCCGCTCGATGAGGCGGAAGAGGTGCGCGGCCCCATCGGCAAGTACTTCACTGTGGAGCAGAAGCTTGCGCTGTTTGAGCGCGTGGGGGCGGAGCCGGGCGATCTGCTGCTGTTTTTGAGCGATAAGCGCGAAGTGTGCTGGGACGTGACTGATACGCTGCGGCGGCACTTGGCCGAACAAATGAACCTTACCGATCCGAATGTGCTGTCGTTCGTGTGGATCATCGACTTTCCGATGTTTCTGTGGGATGAGGAAAACCAGCGTTGGGATCCATCACAGCACATGTTCACCATGCCGATGCCCGAGGATGTGCACTTGCTCGACACAGACCCGGGCGCGGCGCGGGGCAGTCAGTATGACCTCGCGTGCAACGGTCATGAGGTGCTCGGCGGCTCCATTCGCATTCACGATCGTGAACTTCAGAAGAAGATCTTCCCGCTCATTGGCCAGACGATGGAACACGCAATGGAGCAGTTTGGGCACATCGTTGAGGCGTTCGAGTATGGCGTGCCGCCGCATGGAGGCTGCGCGTGGGGGCTGGATCGTGTGGTGGCGCTGTTGGCCGGCGAGCCGAACATCCGCGAGGTAATCGCGTTCCCCAAGACGCAGACTGGCTCCGACGCGATGGCGCACGCGCCCAGCGAAGTTGACCCAGCCCAGCTTGAGGAGCTTCACATCCGCGTGGTGCTGCCAGAGACGAAGAAAACGACACAGCCTTGATACGGCCCTGCTCTCAGTTACAAGTGACTTGTGACAGATTGCAGGTAGACGTTTATGAGAGGAGATGGTATAAAAGAGGCTCACCTGCGATGTTAGTGATGACGTAACGAACACTGCGGGCCAACACTCTCTCAAATCGGGATTCCGCGTAAGGTGGTCAGGTGATAGGCTTGCGTAGCCAAGACCAAAACATCTTTCAGGATTCCCACCTGCATAGCAGGTCTCACAGGTTAACGTCACACGGCATGGCAGGTCGCACTCATAAGCGCCGCACGTAGACTGGTTCTACGTGCGGTTGTGCTTTTAGGCATCTTTGTCTTCTGTGAGCTGCGGGATGTTGAAAGCGTACACAGCATCCGGTAGGGTGTACGCGACGAACCAGAACAGCCAGAACGAGGCGATGTATTGCAGGCTTGTTGACGGCAGCCAAAAACGCTCACTGTCTACGGCGATGTACCAATACACCGCAATGAGGCTCGTGAGCGAAACAAACCCGATGTATGCCCATCGAAAGGCGCGATCACGATAAGCGATCTCGCGCTCGTCAAGCTTGTCGCTTGGGTCGTTCATAACACGGTGTGCATCGCTGCGGACGACGTTGAGCATGAATACGAAGGTCAAGGCAAAGCCGATCCACACGAGCAGCGAAAACCATTCGACAGCAGGGCTGAGAGCCGCGATCAGATACGTAGCGAGTGCGCTAGTATAGCTAATGATGATGCGCTGGCGGTCATTCAAGGCTTGCAGAAATGCGGGCATATGTCACCTCCTTAGATTGATTACAACGTTTCTTTAAGTGGTTTGAATGGCTTGAGAGAAAAGATGGCTTCGACTGGAACTTCGAAAAACTCGCTCATCAAGAGCGCCAACTCAAGGCTGGGGTGGTAATCACCGCGTTCGATATAGCCGATGGTTTGGAAGTTGACCCCCAGCACCTCTGCTAGCTCTTTGCGAGACATATTGCGTTCCGTTCGCAGCAGTGCCACGCGGTTGTAGATCGTTCGTTTTTCCATACTGGTTGTATCACGTCCTGACATTTTATTGTATAT
>JBDNCV010000101.1:0-14116 GCA_046719465.1 Anaerolinea sp. | reverse complement strand
TCTCGTTCAGCCCCGCCGATGACCCGCAGATCGCTACGGTGGTGGTCGTGACCAACGGGCGCGAGGGCAGCGAAACCGCCGCCCCCATCACGCGGCGCATCCTCGACTTTTACTACAACGTGCCCGCTGCGCCCTTCCCGCGCTGGTGGGAGGGCAACTACATCCCTGTGCCGTCGCCGGAAGGCGTCTTCGGCTAAAACGCGCACAGCCACCCCGCGGGGTGGCTGTGGTTTGACGCTAGCGCGCTGCCAAACAAGCCTAGCTGCGGCAGGTGTAGGTGGCGCGCAGACGGCCCGTGTAGCCACCGTTGGCGTGGCTGATAAGGACGGTGTAAGTTCCCTCATCGGTGATGGGCAGGTCGTTGATGAGCGCGTCCAGCTCAAAGCGCCCCAGCCCAAAGTCGTCATCGCCCGCCACGGCGCGCCCACGCGGATCCAGCACAGCGATGAGCGCATCCACGCCCACCTCGTCCACGTCCACCACGCGGATCGTCACACGGCTGCCCACTGGGCAGTTGATGGGCATCTCATCGACCACCCCATAATCCATATTAGAGATGCCGCCGTTCTCAATCTGGGCGCGCTGGCGCGTCGTGTTCTCTAACAGGGTGATGCGCCGCAGGAAGTCTTCGCCCGCGCCGATGATGTTCCCTTGCACGCGGTAGACGATGCCGCGCAGCAGGTAGAGGTCGTGCATGTCCTCGTAAAACTCCATGCCGAGCGTGGCGTCACGCGCCGCCGCTTCCAGATCGCCCTCGGCGAAGCTCACCAAGCCGCGCATGTAGTAAGCATAGGCTTTGAGGATGTCATCACCGCTGATGCGCTCTAACGCTTCGTTGAAGGCGCGCCGCGCCGCCGTGGTGTTGTTTTGGAAGTAGGCTTCCACGCCGCGCGCCATCAGCTCATAGTTGCGGGCGCGGTCACGGTTGCCCAGCCCGTTGTAGATGCGCGCCAGCGCCGCGTAGCCCTCCGTATAGCGCGGGTTGAGGTCAATCGCGGTTTGATAGTCGTTGAGCGCGTCATCAGGCTGGTTCATCGACAGGAAGGTATCGCCGCGCGCGAGGAAGAACGTCCACTGATAAGGCTGGAGGCCGATGGCGCGGGTGAAGTCGTCGAGCGCCAGCGTAGGCCGCGCCAGCGCTTGATATGCGAAACCGCGCAGGAAGTAGCCCTCGGCGTTGTCGGGGTAGCTGATCAGCATGCGGCTGAGCGTTTCCACCGCCAGCCCATAGTCACCGTTGAGGAACTCTTGGAGCGCTTGTTCGAGGTATTCATCTTGCGTCAGGGGCGGGGTTTCATCCTCCCCCAAAGCCCAAACAGGGGCCGCCAGCGCCAAACACAGCACTACAATCCACCAGAGCCGCTTGTTCATAGGTTGTCCTTGTCCTTTGCAGTGAACATTATCACCATATCATGAATCACGCCGCGCTGGCAACGGACTCTGGGCTGCGGGTGGGTGGATTCAGACGCCGGGCGCTTTGGCCCCTCGGCGCGGCTACTGCGGCGAGAAGAACGTGATCGTGCTGATCAATCGGTTCAAGATGTAGCGGAACTCGTCGTAGCGCTCTGCTGGGAAGGAAAAGCCGATCAGATACACCGTTTCGTTGGCGGGCACATCGTAGACCAGCCGCACCTGCCCCAAGCGCATCCCCTGCAAGTCGTACTCAAAACGGAAGCCGTACAGCTCATAGCCTTCACCGCTGCGGCTGAACTCGCTGATAAAGGTGTAGTTCTCCTCTTCCTCAGCGAAGCCGCGCGTGCGGTTGACCGTCTCGCGGAAGTCACGCTCGGCATAGCTGTAGGGAATCACTGAGATGAAAAGCACTTCCTCGTCGTAGTCAAAGACAGTCGTGGCCACCGACAAATCGTCGCGCACGACCGTTTCATCGTCTGACCAGCTGCTGGGGTACAAGAAGGTCACGCCCGCACTGACCAGCTTGAGCGCGCGCCAGTTTCTGTCGAGCGAACGGTTGATCACCGGCACGACGCCCGCGCTGTAGGCGGTGTTCCCTGCGAGGTCGGCAATTTCGACCCCCATCTCGAATACGCCATCCACTGCTGGCACTCGAGCTACCGCTGGCAGCCCGAAGGTCAGATCGAACGGCACTTCAGAGGACACCCAATTGAACGAGCCGTCCGCCTCATACACCTGCCACAGCGGCACAAATTGATCGCCCGAGCGCGGCTCATAGCGGAAGGGGAAGCCATTATCAGCGAAGCTGTAGAGCGAAGTCACGCGGCGTTTCAACCCGTCGTAGATCATCAAGGCGCGGCCAATTTCCTGCCCGCGCGAGTCCACGATCACGCCGTCGATGTAGAACTCGGTGATCCCCTTCGGACGCAGCAAGATAGGAACCTGCTGCTGGCCGTCCGTCAGCACGGTCATGAAGCCGTCCCATAGGAAGTAATTCTCATCGCGCGGGCTGAAGTCGACATAGTCGTACTCTTCATCGCCGAGAAAGATGGTGAAGGTGCGCGCCACGACGGACTCGCTGATGGCCACGCGCTGGCCGCTGTTTAACTGCTGCATCACGATGGTGTGGATTCGGCCGATGCCAACCCCGCTGTAGCCGAACTCGATCACGGCAGGGTCGTAGATGTTGGCGCTCTCTGGCACGCTGTTGATGGTAACGCGCAGGCTCTCGGGGTTGGTGCGCAGGCGGATGGTGGTGTGGAGCTGCTGCAAGAAGCCGTTCCATTGGCGCGCGCCTAATGTGGCGATAGCGTAACCTTGCACGCTGCCCATGCGGTTGTAGGCTTCCTCGTTGAGCGGGAAGTAGATGGCGATACCGTTGGCCCCGGGGAGGTTGTCATCCGCACGCGAGTAGACGACCATCGCATCCACGGCGGCTACCACCAGATCAACCGCATCCAACACCTGCGGGCGATCAAAACTCTGGATGTAGACGCGGCGCATAAAGTCTTTGAGGTCAATCGACGAGTAGAGCGCGTCGCCTTCCAGCGGGTCAAGGCCGAAGCTTTGCGCTGTGATGCGGGCTGCCGCGATCACGTCGAGCAGCACGGTCAGGTCGCGCCCAACCACGCGGTCAAACTGGCGCAGCGCGTCCTCCAGATCCTCGGTAAGTGCCAGATCGAGCAGGTGCAGATCGACGCGCTCGATGCCGATGGCCGCGTACCCCTCCACGTAAGCGTCGATGAGGGTGCGCCCCAGCGTTTCAGCGTCCATCGTGGGGTTGTCTACCAGCGCTTGCAGCGCAGGCGTGTATTCCCAGCCGAAGCCCGGGATGACCTCCTCTGCCGAGAGCAGGTAACGCGCCACATCTTGCAGCTCTGTGGCCACCTCAAACTGAGACATCAAGCAGGCATCGAAGCCGACGATGTCGATCTTGTCAACGCCAGTTGCTGCCAACGCGCCGCGCAGCGCGTCCCGAATGCCGCTGATAGGCAGGATGGTCTCTCCGCTGTCATAGTCAGGGCCGATGCCCGCCCAGCCTGCGCCGTGTGATGAGATGATCAGCAGGTAGCGCTCGGCAGGGTATTGGGTGATGCCCCACGTCACGAAGTCTTGCAGCGAGGCCGGGTCGCTCATGTCTACTTCGCCCAGCACTTCCAACGGCGTGTGGTCAAAGGTCACGTCAATCTGGCGCGCGCGGTAGATGCGCTCGAACAACAGCGGATCCTCTCCGTAGATGGCGATCAGCTCGGCCAAGATGCTCTCAAACGAGCCGAGGCCTTGATCTGCCAGCACGCGCGCAGCCTTCTGAATGCGCTCGCCGATTGTCAAGGTGGGGGCGTTGGTTTGGGTCTGGGTGATGAAGAAGCGGCGCGTGTCCGTCCAATCGTCGAAGCGGTCATCGTAGCCCTGCGTGCGGTCGAACTGTACCACCATGTTCACGTCGGGCGTGCTGCCGACGAGCGCCATCTCGTAGATGTCGGCAAAAAGGTACTTTTCGAGGTCGTTGTCCATCGCGCCGTACATCAGGATCGTCCATTGGGCGCGAGCGGGCGGGATGGTCTGCGCGTGCGCAGGGGCGAGGTTGAGCGCCGCCCAAACGAGCAGCAGGAGCGCAGTGGTAAGTCGTCTCATGGAAGGCCTCCTTTACCTGCCCGCGAAGGGGTTGTTGATGGTGGTGCCGGGCGGCGGCGGGACAACGCCCCCGAGCAGGGCGAAGGGGTCGTTCGAGGCGATGGTAGGCCGTGGGGTGGGGGTCATCGGCGGCGCAGTGGATGTGGGGGGAGCTGTCGGCTGCGGCGTGGGCGCTTGCGCCAGCAGGCCGCTGTTGATGGCCGCCTGCGCCTGCCGAACGTCCACACTCGTCGCCAGATACACCGTAGAGAACACGTTAAAGTTGGTGTCGTAAGTGTCAACAGTGGAGACAAAGGCATAGCCCAGCACAATCCGCCCGTCAGCGTAGCGCTCGCAGACGATTATCCCACGGTCGCCCGTGCCGTAGGTAACGCTGGCGATGTTCGGGTCTTCGCCCGGGGTGATCTGAGTCACGCCCAGCACCGCGTCATACGTGGGCACAACCAGCGATAAGCAGTTGTCGGGCGCAGGGCGAGTTTGTGGGAACAGCTCCAGCCAGATGCCTGCTGTCTCATCGCTGTTCAAGAAGATGACCCCAGCTGAGCGCGGTATAACCTGCCATTGGTTAGGCGCGACGGTGACAATCCCAGTCGGCGTGGTGTAGGGCGTGTAGCCACTTTGCGCTGCCAGCGTTGTCGTCAGCAAGGTCATCGCAAGCAGACTCAGTCCCCATTTGGGCATGATAACTCCTCCAGCAAATTTGAGAACGCCTGAATCAATTTCTAGTAGACAGCCTACCACAGAATTGTGCAAGAAAGGTGGCGAGCTGCCTTACATTACAATGGAGATTCATAAATGGCAGACAGGCGACACTAACTTAGGCATCACACCAGCGGCGCTGCGCCGTTACAATAAGGACAGCAGCTCATGGGAGAGACTTTTGCGCCGATGACTCGATCAGATTACACGCCGCCGCGCGCCGCCAAATACGCCCTCGACTACGACGCGCACCGTGACCGCTTGATTGCCGCCCTGCGTGAGATTGTGCAGGTGCAGGGGCCGCTCACCCATGATATCTTCGGGGCGATCACGCGCGCTCACCCGCGCCCCGATGGGGGCCTCTACAGCCGACCGCAGATGATCGAGGCGTACCGCTTGTTCGCTGGGCAGGCGGGTTTGCCCCCCTTTGACGAGCGCGTGCTGCACAAGCTGCGCCGCAAACCCATGCGCACCATCAGCGGCGTGACCCCCGTCACCGTCCTCACCAAGCCGTTCCCTTGCCCGGGCGAGTGCATCTTCTGCCCCAACGACGTGCGCATGCCCAAGAGCTACCTCTCCGACGAACCCGGGGCACAGCGCGCCGAGCAGAACGCCTTTGACCCCTACTTGCAGACCTACACGCGCGTTCTGACCTACTACAACATGGCGCACCCGACCGACAAGATCGAGGTGATCATCTTGGGCGGCACATGGTCGTTCTACCCTGAGACGTACCAGATCTGGTTTGTGAAGCGCATCTTTGACGCGCTGCACGACTTTGGGAACGGGATCGACCGTCGGCAGGAAGTGTGGGATCTGCTGGCGGCGCAAAGCCAGCTCCACCCTGCGCACAACACCGCCAACGTGGCGCTGCATGGCGCCGACCTCACCCAGACCTACAACCAGACCGTACAGAAGCTCTACGCGGATGAGATGCGCCGCAGCCGCGACCTCGCGCATCAGATCGCGCTTGGCCAGCGCGAGCGCAGCGTCATCGACGAATATGCCACGTGGGACGAACTCGAAGCCGCCCACCGCGAGAACGAGACGGCCGCCTGCCGCGTCGTCGGCCTCGTGGTAGAGACGCGCCCCGACCACATCAGCCCTGAGGAAGTGCTGCGGGTTCGGCGCTTGGGCTGCACCAAAGTGCAGATCGGCTTCCAGAGCTTGAACGACGACGTGCTGCGGCTGAACCGGCGCGGGCATCGTGTCGCCGCCACGCGCCACGCGGTGCGCCTGCTGCGGCAAGCGGGCTTTAAGATTCACGCCCACTGGATGCCGAACTTGTACGGCTCGACCCCTGAGCTAGACATTCAAGACTATGAGCGCATGTTCAGCGACCCCGACTTCTGCCCCGATGAACTCAAGGTGTACCCGTGTTCGTTGATCGAAAGCGCGGCGCTGATGCAGGTCTACCAGCGCGGCGCTTGGCGGCCCTACACCCACGAGGAGCTGCTGCACGTGCTGACAGCGTGCTTCAAGCGCACGCCAGAGTACTGCCGCCTGACGCGCGTCATCCGCGACATCCCCAGCACCGACATCGTAGACGGCAACCAGCTCACCAACTTTCGCCAGCTCGTCGATGAGGAACTGGCGCGGCAGGGCGCAGCCACTGGCGACATTCGCGCGCGCGAGATTCGGCATGAGGACATCGGTCATGAGCGGCTCATGCTGGACACCTTGTGGTACGACGCAAGCGTGAGCCGCGAGGCCTTCTTGCAGTTCATCACCCCCCAGCGGCGGATCGCGGCGTTTTTGCGCTTGTCGCTGCCTATGCGTGACCTCGAGCCGCTGACGGAGGAGCTGCGCGGGGCGGCCATCATCCGCGAGGTGCACGTCTACGGGCAGTCGCTCGGCATCGGCGAGGTGGAGGGCGGCAAAGCGCAGCACGTCGGCCTCGGCAAGGCGCTCATCGAACGCGCCTGCGAGATGGCCGCCGCGGAGGGCTTCTCAAAGGTCGCCGTCATCAGCGCGGTTGGCACGCGCGAATACTACCGCAAGCGCGGCTTTGTCGACGGCGCGCTGTATCAGCTGCGGCAGTTGTAACAGCACGGCAGTAGGCTTCAGCGCTAACGCTCGTGTCGGCGCAGCGCGCGCTCCATCCACTGCACAAACAGCGACCCGATGATCGTCATGAACAAGTAGATCACCGAGAGGATGAAGAACGTCTCAGGGTATTTGAAGGTCGTGCCGACCCACTTCCTTGAGAGCTGAGTGATCTCGTTCGTGCCCAAGATCGTCAGCAGGGACGTATCCTTGATGATGGCAATGAAGTCGTTGCCTAGCGGCGGCAGCACCGTCCGGATGGCCTGTGGGATGACGACGAGCCGCATCGTCTGCACGTAGGTCATGCCGAGGCTGCGGGCGGCTTCGATCTGCCCTTTGCCGATGGATTGAATCCCTGCGCGAAACACCTCGCTCAGGTAGGCGCTGTAGATGATGGCCAGCGCCAGCACACCGGTGATGGGGTCGATGCTGCGCAGGGTGATCCGCGGCAGGCCGAGCGTTTGGATGATGCCGGTGTTGAGCGCATCGCGCGCGGCGGGCAGGAAGACAAACGCGGCCATCAGCACGAACACAATCGACGGGATGCCGCGCATGAACTCGACGTAGAAGGTGATGGCGTTGTAGAACAGCACATACAGCAGGCCGAAGAAGCGCTGCACGAGGTTCTGCCGGTTGAGCGGGGCTTTGGGCGGGTTGGCGCGGATAATGCCGATGATGAGGCCAATGAAGAACGCGATGGCGTATGAGGAGATCGCCAGCACGATCGTCATGCTGATGCCGTCGATGGCGGGCGGGGTGGGGCTGTAGGTCTCGGGGCATGTGCCACCGGTGTTACAGCTAATCGTGTCGAGGATCCACGAGAAGTGGTTGCCGCGAACGTACTGCCACGCGAGGCGGTAATCCTCGTTTGTGTTGATGCTGTGGCCGATGAAGAGGAACAAGAGCGCGAAGAACAACAGCCAATACGGCGCGCCATACACGCGCCTCCAGAACTGCGACCCTCGCGGGATAGTACTGTCGCTGTCGGCGGTGTTTTTCGGTTTGGAGGGGATATCTACACGAACTGCCATCGGATCGGTTCCTAAAAAAGCGCGCTTGTGGTGAACATTTAGCAAAAAGGGGGCGATGCACAGGCGCTCGCCCCCAATACGACCACAGGTCAGTTATTCAGTCTCGGAGAACCACAGCGCGTTGATCGCATCCAACGTGCCGTCGGCCATCATCGCCATCAGCGCCTTGTTGAACGGCTCGACAAGGTCTGAGCCTTTGGGGAAGATGAAGCCCAGCTCATCGCTGCTGAGGGCATCCGGCAGCAGCTTGAGGCGCTCAGCGTTCTCACCCACATAGCCTTGACCAGCAGTGTCGTCGATCAGCACGGCGTCCACATCGCCCACGATCAGCGCTTGAATGGCGGAGCCGAAGTCCGGCGTAACCACCAAGCGGTCTGGCCCGACCAGCTCTTGCGCGGTGATGAAATTCGTCGTGCCGGTCTGAACGCCGATGCGCAGGCTGGGGTCCGCCACGAAGCCGGCCACATCCACGAAGCGATCTTCCTCAAGGCGCACCATCATGCGCTGGACGACGCTGATGAAGCCGATGGAGAAGTCGACGATTTGGGCACGTTCTTCCGTGATGGTGATGCCGTTGGGGGCCACGTCGAACTCACCATTGGCCACAGCGTTGATCATGCCGTCCCACGAGGTCTCGATGTAGTTCAAGGTGCAGTTCAGGCGGCGGCAAATCTCGCCCAGCGTGTCGTAGTCCCAGCCGATGGCTTGGCCGGTGGCGGGGTCGATGAAGTTGAAGGGCTTGTAGGCGTTCTCAATCGCCACGTCCACCACGCGGCCGCCCAAATCGGGCAGCACCGGCGGGAACCACTTGGCGTTGATGCGATCCAGCGTGCCGTCGGCCTTCATGCTCATGATGGCGATGTTGAACGGCTCCACTAGCTCAGAGCCTTTGGGGAAGATGAAGCCCAGCTCGTCGCTGCTGAGCGCGTCGGGCAGCATCGTCAGGCGGTCGGCATTTTCACCCACGTAGCCTTGACCTGCCACGTCGTCGGCAATCATCGCGTCGATATCGCCTACCAGCAGCGCTTGCACGATCGCGCCGAAGTCTGTGAAGACCACCAAGCGTTCATCGCCGACCAGCGCTTGCCCGGTCAAGAAGTTGGTCGTGCCCTGCTGCACGCCCAGCTTGAGGTCAGGGTTGGCGACGAACTCGGCGGCGCTGCTGAAGCGCGTCTCGCCCAGTTGAACCAACATGCGCTGGACGACGCTCATGTAGCCAACGCTGAAGTCGACGACTTGGGCGCGCTCCTCGGTGATGGTGATGCCGTTGGGGGCCACGTCAAACTCGCCGTTGGCCACGGCGTTAATCATGCCGTCCCACGAGGTCTCGATGTACTCTAGCACGCAGTTCAAGCGCAGGCAGATTTCATTCAGGGTGTCGTAATCCCAGCCGATGGCTTGGCCGGTCTCTTGGTCAATATAGCTGAACGGAATGTAGGCGTTTTCAACAGCCACGGTCACCGTGCGCCCACCCAGATCAGGCAGCGCGGGTTCATCGGCGCTGACGGGTACAAGCGCCCCCAACACCAGCACGAGCATTAGCAACAACTTTTTCATCACCATGCGATCTCCTACTTAAACTTGGCTGCGAGAGAACTTTACGGATGTTTAATACTATAGCAAACCGCGCAGGTTTGCACAGCAAATTCATCGCACGGGTTTAGCGCAAGATCCGACATGAAAAACCCCTGTTTTCAGGGGTTTTTTTGTGGGGTGTTTTGAGGTGGCGGGTTTTTACTCAACCGCCTGTTCAGCGCTGGGGAGGCGTGCCGGTTTGACGAAGCCCTCCAGCAGGCGTTCCATGGTCATCACATGGGTGCTGATGCCGTGCGAAGCCCAGTAGTTGCTAGTCGGGTTGTTCCAGATGCCGTTGTTGTAGGTGATGAGGTGTTCGCGGTTGTCACCGCGGAAGGCCGCCGTGAACGCCAAAATCGTGATGCGGTCGGGTTCTTCGCTGTATTGTTTGCTCTTTTTCACGTCGCTCACGATGTTTTGCCCCTCAGCATAGCGCAGCGGCTCGCGCTTGAGGAAGGGCTTGAACAGCTTCTCCAGCGTCATGATGTGCGGGCAGATGTGATGCGCTTGGAAGCCCGGGCAGGTGCAAGACCAGCCCGCGTTCGACAGCACAACTTTGTAGGTGTTGTTATCCCCGCGGAACTCGACTTCAAGGGTGTGGAAGGTGGCCCGTTCTGGCTCTAACGCATACTCTTTGGATTTCTGAATTTTATTGTAGAAACTGCTGTCCATATTGTTGTGCCTCCGTCTGCTACATTGATCCAGATAAAAACAAAACACGCGGCAAGATGGCGCTCAAGTCCGCGTGTTTTTACTCATTTCCAATGGTCGATCTATGTGCAACAATAACACCATGTCGCCTCGTCTCAACGTCTATGCTTGTAGTTTAAGCGGGGTTTAAACATCTGTCAAATGACGGATGTCCACGTTCAATGATTATTCATCACACTTGACGCAGATGAGTGTAACATGAGTGAGCAGTGGGGGTAAATCGGCTAAGGTCAACCCCACGCAGCGGGTCATTTATCAGCAAAGGAAGGCGCTGTGGGCGCAGAAGATCACCGAGCTAAGGCCGGGCGCGGGCCAGTCCGCGCGGCCATCGTCACTGTGAGTGACACCCGTACCCCTGAGACGGACGTTAACCGCCAGTATCTGGAGCAGCGCCTCGCAGAGCTGGGGCACGTGGTGGTGGCGTATCGGCTCATCAAGGATGAGGCTGCTCAAGTGGAGGCCGTGTTGGACGAGCTGGCAGCCCACCCCGACGTGCAGATCGTGCTGTTCAACGGCGGCACAGGCATCGCCCCGCGCGACACGACCTTTGACGTGATCAGCCGCAAGCTGGCCAAGACGCTGCCCGGGTTTGGCGAGATCTTCCGCATGCTGAGCTTTCAGGAGATTGGCGCAGCAGCCATGATGAGCCGCGCGGTGGCAGGCGTCTACCAGCAGACGCTCATCGTGAGCATGCCCGGCAGCCCGCACGCCGTCCAACTGGCGATGGAGCGGCTCATCCTGCCAGAGATCAACCACCTCGCGTGGGAAATTGCCCGCAAAGACGGCTAAGGAGCGGCCATGCAAATCGAATTTGACCTGCGCGTGAGTGGTGAAGAACACGCCGACCCCTACCTCGACATGAGCGACGTAGCGATGCTGTTCCAAGCCACCCGCGCCGACCTACACCACGCGATTGAGCGCAAGCTGGCTGGGGTGCGCTGCGTTGAACACGACACCGGGCCAGTGGTGCGCGTCACCGTCAGCTATGACCGCGACACCGAACAAATGGACGTGAGCTACAACGTGGAGACTTGCTGCCAGCCATTTTTGCTGCGCGTGGTGCAAATTCTCCACCGAATTGGTTGATTTTTTGTTCATACTAACGAAAATTTGACCCACTTTATCGCAAATTGTCGCAATTTCTGGTAAAAGTGCTACACTCTGTGAGTGGGGATATGCTTCCTCTCATGTAACCGATTTCGCCACTGGACTAGCTCCATGAAGAAACGTTTTCTCCTGCTCATTGCTGCTGTTCTCGCCAGTATTTCGCTGCTGCTGCTCAGCGCGCAAGAGCCGCCGACCCTCACGATCACGGGGGTGAACGCCTCCAACTTGCCGACGACGATCATTACCACCACGGTGATTGACTCAACAGGCCGCAGCGTCCCCGATTTAACCGCCGCCGACTTTGAGCTGTCGGGCGCGTTCAGCGAGTTTGGGCGCGTCGTCAACGTGGAGACGACAACCGATGAAGACGTTTCGTTTGCCGTCGTGCTGGTGATCGACGTGAGCAGCAGCATGGCGGGGCAACCGTTCGAACGCACGCAGGCCGCCGCCCGCCAATTTGTCGATGGGCTGGGGCCGAACGATCCGGTGGCGATCATCATCTTCAGCAGCCGCGTCCGCCAAGTGTTGGACTTTACGACCGACAAGGACGAGATCAAACGCGCCATCGATCAACTGCCCTTCGGTGGGCAGACAGCTCTGTATGAGGGCGTGACGGCAGGCGTGGAGCTGGCCGCGACCGCGCCCGTCGAACGGCGCGCAGTGGTCGTCCTCAGCGATGGCTTCCAATTCGGCGTTCAGACCGAGATCACCCCCGACACGCCGATTGAGCTGGCGCGCGCCAAAGGCGTGTCGGTTTACACGATCGGCTTGGGCTGGGGGACGGATCGCCCCTATCTGGAACGACTCGCGCGTGAGACCAACGCCACCTACAGCGAATCACCCACACCTGCCGAGCTGAGCGCCATCTACACCGGCTTGGCCGAGCTGTTCCGCAACCAGTACATCTTGACGATTGAGGCCGACGTGCCGCTCGACGGGACGGAGTATCCTTTCGGGCTGCGGGCAAACACGCCGCAAGGCGCGACCAACGTCGCGGAGTCGGTGGTGCGCGCGCCTGTGCCTGTGCCGGTGATCTTCTTCCCTGACCTCAGCGCGCCGATTGCCGAGGTGACAACCGTCACGCCCGAAATCCGCGCGGATGACGGCGTCGCCACGGTTGCCGCAACGTTGGATGAAACGCCGCTGGCCGTGGTAGAGGCTGGCGTGCGCATCGACCCTGCGCAGCTCGCGCCGGGCCGTTATACCCTGACCTTCACAGTGACTGACCGCGAAGGCGACACGGGCACGGCCAGCGCTGACCTAACGATTGCCGCGCTCCCCACGCCCATTAGCATCGCGCTCACACCGGCGACCGTCGTGCTTGACACGCCCACCGTGGCCACTGTCACCGGCGAAGGGCAGACTGAGCTGGTGCGCGTGACCTACACCATCGGCGATCAGACCTTCGAGAGTGAAGACGCCGAGAACAACTTCCCCTTCTTGATTGACCCGTTCACGCTGCCCGTGGGTGAGATCACTCTCCAAGCAGCCGCGTTGAACGCAGGCGGCGTTACCTCTGAGGCAGAGCTGCAGCTGCTCATCGCGCCGATCCCGCCCAGCGTCCGCGTGGAAGGTGTGGCTGACGGGCAGGAAGTCACCGAGCCGCTGACGATCACCGCTGCGACTTCAACGCAGCAGGGCGCTGAGCCGCGCGATGCCACTGTCACCATTGGCGACCAAACGTTCCCGCTGCCGTTCACGCTGAACCCCGCAGACTTCCCGCCCGGCCCGCTGACGCTGACCATCACTAGCACGGACAGCAACGATCAAACCACCACGCAGACGATCACGGTGGAGATCCCCAATTTGGGCATCACCGCCGCTGCTGACCCTGCGTTCACCGGCGAGGTGACCGCGCCGACTCAGATTCCGATCACCGTCGACACGCAGACCGAGATCGTCAGCGTCACAGTGACGATCAACGGGCAGATGTTCACGATTGAGCCTGAGGGTAACGTGATCCCGCTGGTGATCGACCCCGAAGCGATTGGCGTCAACGGGGACTTCCTCGCGCTGGTGATGATCACTGACGCCAGCGGCAACACGACCGTCGTGCAAGTCCCATTCACGGTGAGCGGCATCCCAACGCCCACCCCCACGCCGACGAATACCTTCACTCCGACGGTGACCTTTACCCCGTCCAACACGCCGACGGTGACGAATACGGCGCTGCCGCCGACCGACACGGCTGTGCCGCCGGCCGACACACCTGTGCCGCCGACCGACACGGCTGTACCGTCGGCCGACACACCTGTGCCGCCGACCGACACGGCTGTACCGCCGACTGACACGGCTGCGCCGCCGACCGACACGCCTGTGCCGCCGACTGACACGGCTGTGCCGTCGGCCGACACGCCTGCGTCGCCGACCGAAACCCCGGTTGTGATTGCAGTCGTTCCAACCGAGACGCCTGTGCTGCCCACGGCCACACCGATTGTCCCGACGAACACGCCGTCTCATACGCCCACCGCGACGGCCACGAACACGCCCGTGCCGCCCACGGCCACAGCCACGCCAGACCGCAATGCGACGGGCACGGCTATCGCGGTTGCGTCAACGTCGACTGCCGAGTTCCAGACGACCAGCACCGCGATTGTCCAAGCCACGCAGACCAGCATCGCTGGGGCGACCGCCACGCGCACCGAGTTCCTAGCACGGGCCAGCGCCACGGCCGAAGCTAACCAGCTGGCCACAGCTACTGCCGTTCAGAACGCGCTCCAGCAGGCGACAGCCAACGCGCTCATCACGCAGACGGCGCAAGCCTTCCAAGCGACGACCGCCGCCCGCATCGTCACCGCCACGGCGCAGGCCATTGCTAGCGCCACTGCTCAGGCGCAGGCGACGCGCAACGCGCAGGCCACCAGCACCGCTGACGCCCAAGCCACCGCCAACGCGCAGGC
>JBDNCV010000100.1:0-14135 GCA_046719465.1 Anaerolinea sp. | reverse complement strand
CGCTATCATTGGCGCGTTCAGGGCATCGTATGCTTTCTTAAGGAGACGCTCCATGGATTTATTTGAATATCAGGGCAAACAGTACTTTGCCCGATACGGCATCCCTGTGTCTGATGGGGATGTGACCACCACCGTGGACGGCGCGGTGGCCATCGCTGAGCGCATCGGCTACCCGGTGGTCGTCAAGGCACAGGTGCGCGTGGGTGGGCGCGGCAAGGCGGGCGGCATTCAGATCGCCAAGAACGCCGACGAAGTGCGCCACCACGCCAGCAGCATCCTCGGCATGGACATCAAAGGCCACATCGTCCACCGCTTGTGGATTGAACAGGCCAGCAACATCGCGGAGGAATATTACGCCTCGTTTACGCTCGACCGCAGCAAGAAGAAGCACCTCGGGATGCTCTCGGCGCAGGGCGGCGTTGACATTGAGGAGGTGGCCGCCAAGAACCCTGAGGCGATCGCCACGATCCACGTGGATCCAGTCGATGGGTTGGACGAAGCGACCACCCGCGCGTGGGTGCGGGCGGCCAAGCTCAACCCCATCGCGGAGGACGGTGCGGTCGCGCTGCTGCAAAAGCTCTACACCTGCTACATCGACGGCGATTGCACCCTTGCCGAGATCAACCCCTTGATCCTGACCCCGCAGGGGCGCGTCCACGCGCTGGATGCGAAGGTCAGCCTTGATGAGGCCGCTGCTTATCGCCACCCTGAATGGGCTGAGTTTGAAGGCATGGAGAGCCTCGACGAGCGCGAGCGCGCCGCCCAAGAGAAAGACCTGCAATACGTGGGGCTGGAGGGCACTGTGGGCATCATCGCCAACGGCGCAGGCCTCGCCATGAGCACGGTGGACATCGTGAACCAAGTGGGCGGCGCGCCCGCCAACTTCCTCGACATCGGCGGCGGCGCCAACGCCGACCGCATGGTGGACGCGCTGACCGTCATCAACAGTGACCCCAACGTGAAGGTGATCTTCATCAACATCTTTGGCGGCATCACGCGCTGCGACGAAGTGGCCAACGGCATCATTCAAGCCCTCAGCCGCGTGCAGATGAGCGCGCCGCTGGTCGTGCGCTTGGATGGCACGAACGCCGCTGAAGGCCGCGCGATCCTCGAAGCCCACCAGAGCGAGCGCCTGCGCATGATTCCCGATATGTTGACCGCCGCCAAGACCGCCGTACAGATGGCAGGAGCGTGAGAAGATGGCTGTATTTCTGACTGAGAAGAATCGCGTCGCCGTCGCTGGGCTGACGGGCAAGCAGGGCACGTTCTACGGGCTGCGCAACCGCGCCTACGGCACGAACATCGTCGCTGGGACCAGCCCCAACAAAGCGGGAACGAACGTGGAAGGCATCCCGATTTACGCCACGATGAAGGAAGCCGTGGAGCAAGCCCAAGCCGACACGGCGTTCATCATCGTCCCGGCCAGCGTGGCGGGTGCGAGCATTCTTGAGGCGGCAGAGGCTGGCATTGGGTTCATCGTTTGTGTGACGGAACACATCCCCGCGCACGAGCAAGCCCGCGTCTACAACATCCTGAAGCGCAGCTATCCGAACACGCGCCTGCTGGGGCCGAACTGCGCGGGCATCCTCAGCCCGGGCAAGGCCAACATCGGCTTCACACCGCCGGAGGTCGCCCTGCCGGGCGGGCCGGTGGGCATCGTCAGCCGCAGCGGCACGCTGGCCTATCAGGCGCTCTATGAGCTGACGGTGGCGGGCATCGGCCAGACGACGTGCGTCGGCATCGGCGGGGACCCCGTCCCGGGGACGAGCTTCATCGACGCGCTGGAGGCCTTCCAAGCGGATCCTGAGACCGAAGCGGTCGTCATGATTGGCGAAATCGGCGGGACGGCGGAAGAAGAAGCCGCCGACTACATCCGCGACCACGTGACGAAGCCGGTCGTAGCTTACATCGCCGGTGTGACGGCCCCTCCCGGGAAGAAGATGGGGCACGCGGGCGCAATCACCGTTGGGAACAAAGGCACGGCCAAAGGCAAGATGGCCGCGCTGGAAGCCGTCGGCGCGCGTGTCGCGCAGAACCCGACCGAGATCGGCGGCCTCGTGGCGCAGGCGCTTGGGCGCAGTTAGGTTTGAACAACGGGGCGCAGGCTTGCTGCGCCCCGTTCGGTTTCATGAAGCGGTGGCGGTGGTGCTGAGTTTAGATTCCAGCCATGCTTGCGCGGCCTCTGGATGATAGAAAACTTGCATGGAGATGTGCGACCCTGATATTCGGGCGAGGCCGCTCAAGAAAACTGCCATCAGACGATTGGGCAGTGTTTGGTTCATCAGCAGCGCGAAGTAGTAGCGCCGATGCTTGGAGAAGGAATCGAGACGCTTTCTTGTGTTTTGGCGGATGTAACCCGTCAGCCCTTGCAGCTTCCGCAGGTCAGCAATCATGCAGAAAGGGTTGTCGTTGGCGTGCGCCGCGAAGATGTCATCAGAAGCCTGTTCAGCATGTGCGACTGCCTCGCGCGAGATGCCCCCTGAAAATACCTGCACCGGGATGTTTTTGTCCTTCACGGTGCACCAACGTGTGCCATCAGGATATTCTTTAACCGTGATCCAATTGGAGGGATACATAATGCCTCCTCCTCAATTAAAAATCTTTAAATACACAATAAGACTAAATCAATGCTTTGTCAATTATCTTTCTCAAGTGGGAGTGTCTAAGGTCGCGGTGATGCGTCATCTCGTCTTGTTCGGTTGGTGTTACAAGGCCTCATCCCCCCAACCCCCTTCTCCCACTGGAGAAGGGGGCAAAAGTCCCCTCTCTGCGGGAGAGGGGATTTAGGGGTGAGGCCTCATCACCATCTGTTTAGGTTTAGACACGCCTTCACAAGTTATTCGCAATAAGCGACATCGCCAGCATGTTGCCAAAACACGGTCAGAATGTTTCAGAAGATGTTATACTGGGGCGAACCAGAATTTTATGGAAGCGCACCCTATGCGACTGACCGACGTGCACGCCATGACTACCAACGACTTCAGCGAGTGGATGCTCACCACCGCTAATCAAGGCCGCCTGCTGGAGCTAGTGCACGGAGAGGTGGTAGAGAAAATGCCGAGCGAAGCCCACGGCAAGCTGGCCGCGCTGATTGCCCATTTCTTGTTGGCCTTCATCTTACCGCGCAGGATTCAAGCGCACGTGGGCGTTGAGGTGCGCCACGAAGCCCCAGATGACCCCTACAACAGCCGCCTGCTGGATGTGTCACTCCGCATGACTGAGGCCCCACCTGTGGCCAGCGGCGCCGTCAGCCAGATGCCCGACCTTGCTGTGGAGATTCAATCCGTCACGGATCGCCCGCACCACCTACGCGAGAAAGCGCTCTACTACTTGCAAAAAGGGGCCCGCGTGGTGTGGCTCGTCTACCCATCAGCACACCAAGTGGAGGTTTGCACGCTGGACGCGCACGGCAACTTGACCCTGCATACGGCCTCCGCAGGCGATCAAATCAGCGCGGGTGAGCTTCTGCCCGGCTTTGAATTAAATCTTAACGACCTATTTCGAGACTTGCCTAAACCATGATGCGAATTTATACCCCGCCATCTGCTGCCCTCACCACCGTGTGCAAACACCAACTGACGTTCACTGGCGGGCGCGGCGAACGCTTCGACGTGTTCATCCTCGACCATGACTTGATCCGCGTGCGCCACTGGCCAGACGGTCAGCCGCGCCTTGACCGAACGTGGCTCATCACCGCAGGCGCAGACGATGTGCCGCTGGCAGGTCGCTCCCGCGATGACCTCAGCGGCTTTGCGCTCCCGACGTGGCAGCACACCGCCGACGGCGATCACGTGACGGTGCAGACGGACGCGCTGCGCCTGCGGATTGACACGCGCGACTTCCACCTGCGCTGGGAAACCGCCAAAGGTCAGCCCTTCGCGTCCGATCTGCCGCGGCGCGCTTACCCCTACGACCGCGCCGGACGGACGGTATTCCACTATATGCGCCGCGAACGGCACGAACATTTCTACGGCTTGGGCGAGAGCGCGGGCTGCCTCGACAAGCACGGGGCGCACGTGCGCCTGCGCAGCGTGGACGCGCTGGGCTACAACGCCGAGACCAGCACCCCCCTTTACAAACACATCCCGTTCCTCATCACCTACGAGCCGCGCGCCAACGTGTTCTATGGGCTGCTGTACGACAACGCCTCCAGCGCCACCTTTGACCTCGGGCGCGAGGTCGACGCCTTCTGGGGCTTTTATCGCTACTACCAAGCCGATGATGGCGACATCGATTACTACTTGATCTATGGGCCGACGCTGCCGCAGGTGCTGGCGCGGCTGGCGTGGCTGACAGGCCGCCCGGCGCTGCCCCCACGCTGGACGCTGGGCTACCTCGGCTCCACCATGTCCTACACTGAAGCGCCCGACGCACAAGAGCAGCTCAAGCGCTTTGTCGACCTGTGCGAGCAGCACGATATCCCCTGTGATTTGTTCCACCTGTCGTCAGGCTACACGACCGGCGCGGACGGCCAACGCTACGTCTTCACGTGGAACCGCGCCAAAGTGCCCGACCCCGCCGCGATGGTTCAGCGCTTTCACGAGGCCGGGGTGCATCTGGCTGCCAACGTCAAGCCCTACCTGCTGACGAGCCATCCCGATTACCCTGAATTGGCGGCGTCGGGCGGCTTGATCCAAGATGCGGACGAAGACGCGCCCGCCCTCAGCACCTTTTGGAGCGGCGGCGCGTTCGAAGCTGGGCAGGGCGGCTACGTCGATTTTACGCACCCGTGCGGCTATGCATGGTGGCAGCGCCGCGCCCGCGAGCAGCTCTTGGCGTATGGGATCGACGCGCTGTGGAACGACAACAACGAGTTTGAAATCTGGGACGATGCGGCGCGCTGCGCGGGCTTCGGCCGACCCATCCCAATCGGCCAAGCGCGCCCGCTCCAAACGCTGCTGATGGGGCGCGCGTCCTATGAGGCGCTGCAAGCGCACGCGCCGCGCCTGCGCCCTTACGTCCTCACGCGCTCTGGCGCGGCGGGCATTCAGCGCTATGCCCAAACGTGGAGCGGCGACAATGAAACGTCATGGCACACCCTGCGCTTCAACATCCCAATGGGGCTGAGTTTGAGCCTCTCAGGCGTGCCCAACACCGGCCACGACGTGGGCGGCTTCTACGGCCCCGCGCCCGACCCTGAGCTGTTCGTCCGCTGGATGCAGTGCGGCATCTTCCACCCGCGCTTCACCATCCATTCGTGGAACACCGACGGCACAGTCAACGAGCCGTGGATGTACCCAGAGGCGCTGCCGCTCATCCGCGCGTTGATGCGCTTCCGCTATCGCTTGATCCCGTATTTGTACAGCCTGCTGTACCACGCGCATCAAACCGGCCAGCCGATCATTCGCCCGCTGCTGTACCACTTCCCCGAGGACGCGGCCTGCCGCACCACGTCGTTTGAGTTCATGCTGGGCAGCGAGCTGTTGATCGCCCCCGTGCTGGAGCCTGCCGCGCGCCAGCGCACGGTCTACCTGCCGCGCGGGGCAGGCTGGGTTGACTATCACACGGGGGCGTATTACGACGGTGGGCAGACGGTGACGCTGAATGCGCCGCTGGAGCGCGCCCCGCTGCTGATGATCGAGGGTGGGATGCTGCCGCTGGGGCCGGTCATGCGCCACGTGGGGGCCGCGCCGGACGACGCGCGCGAGGTGATCTGCTTCCCGCATCGCGCGGAGGGCGAGCGCACACTCGCGCTGGTCGAGGATGACGGCGAAACCGTCGCGTATCGTGAAGGTGCGGTGACGGTGGTCACGCTCAAGCAGCAGTCTACGCCCGCAGCCATCACCTTAAGCGCGACTGCCCGCGGCGGCTACCCGCTGCCTTACGACCACGTGACGTTCATTCTGCCTGCGTCGGAGCCTCGCCCGCTGCACGGCGCGGCCCGCGTGTGGCGCGACGCGCAAGGCCGCCGCTGTGCCGCCGTCACGATCCATCATGGGCTGGGGTAACGCGGCTGCCCTTGCACCTACCAGCAGCAGGGACAGGGCAGGCCCTGTCCCTACAGATGATGGGGGGTATGAGGGGAAGTGTCGAGGCGAACGCCGGGTGCGTTGCGCGGCCGGTGATTGGCGGGTGAGGCGCTCCGTTTGACGGTGGACGTGACCTGCCCGCCACGCGCACATGCCCTGACTTTCGCCCAAGTGGCGCGGGTTGGTTGCATCCGGACTCGATTTGCGTGTACACTTAGTGAGACTTAGTGCTTTTTCGTAAGTAATAGTCCGCTGTCTGCGGCCCTTTGTGGGAGAAATTTTATGTCTGACCTGTCGCAGCTTGATGAAGACTTTAGCTATGACGCGGCAAACCCTGAGATCATCAAGGTGTCGGCGCGTTCGCGTTCCACAGCCGTTGCAGGAGCCATCGCCGGGGTGATCCGCCAGCATGAGCGCGCCGAGGTGCAGGCCATCGGCGCGGGGGCGGTCAACCAAGCGGTGAAAGCACTGGCGATTGCGCGCGGCTACCTCGAACGTGACGCTATTGAGTTGGTGTGCATGCCCTACTTCACTGAGGTCGATATCGACGGCTCGGAGCGCACGGCAGTTCGCTTCCGCGTTGAGCAGCGCTGAGCGTTCACCGCGCGACGGCCATCGCCATCGCGTACAGCTCCGAATGGGTCAAGCTCACGTCCCACTCGGTGAGGCCGAGCGCGTCGGCGTAGCGCTGCGCGTCCCCGTGTAGGATGAGCGTAGGGCGCTTGCGCGGGTTGTTGACACGAATTTCGATCTCCACCCAGCGCACATCGCCGATGCCCGTCCCCAGCGCTTTGGCCACGGCCTCTTTGGCGGCAAGCCGCGCCGCGAGCCGATGCGGTTTGTCCTCGCAGTCTTCGCGCTCGCCCGCGGTGAAAAAGCGCTGCAAGAAGCGCTCGCCCAGCCGGTCGATGCCGTCGGCGATGCGTTGATGTTCAATCATGTCAATGCCACAGCGAATCATGGTGCTGCTCTCCGCATTTGCGCGTATAATCCAGTCAATTATGACGCGCCATCGGGCCAAACACACACCCTCACCTCATCATGAATGATCGTCTTGCTCGCGCTTTAAAGTTCACCGCAGCTGACCTTGAGCTGAACCGTCAAGGGCGCATCAGCCCAGCCCAGCGCCAGCCCTACACCACGCCGCCCGTCAGCCGGATCGCGGTCTACGTCATCGCGGGGCACGCTGTGCTGCTGTTAGGGCTGCTGGGGGTGATTGCTATTGTTGCCAACCAGCCCATCATGTGGCTGGTGCTAGGGATCGTGGGCGTCATGGCGATGATGCCGTTCTTCCTCACACGGTCGGAGTTTTTGAGCCGCCCGATCGTGCAAGACGACGTGAACCGCGGCAAGGTGGCGCGGGTGTGCGGCGTGGTCAGCTTGACGATGGAGGGCAAGCGCTATGATCTGCGCGTGGGCACGTATGAGTTCCGCGGCGTGTCGCTCAAGGTGTGGGGGGCATTTAAGCAAAATATTGCATACTGCGTCTACTACCTGCCGCGCAGTGGGGTTATCCTGAGCGCGGAAGAATGTTCAGACGATCAAGGAGCCTGAGACGTGTATACCCCTGACGCTGTCCTGCTGGCGGTGGTGCTGTTCAGCCTGCGCGTGTTCAACTATGCGATTTCGACGCTGCGCTTGGTGAGCATCGCCCGTGGACAGAAACCCATTGCCGCCGTGCTCGCGTTTGTGGAGGCGTTGGTCTTTGCGCTCACGATGGCGGGCGTCGTCGCCGATTTAAGCAACTTGCTGAACCTCGCTGCGTTCTGCTTTGGCGCGTCCGTCGGCAGCTACTTCGGCATGTGGCTCGAATCCAAGTTCGTGCGCAGCTTCTCCACGGTGCAGGTCATCACGGGGGTGATGGGGCATGAGCTGGCGGAGCACCTGCGCGACAAGGGCTTCGGCGTGACGGAGACGCGCGGCACAGGCCGCGACGGCGAGGTGACCATCATCCGCAGCACCGTCACCAGCAAGGAAGTCCCGCGCATCATCCAAGAGATTCGTCGTGTGCTGCCCAACGCTTTCATCGAAGTCGAGACCGCGCGCACCATCCAGCGCGGCTACATCGCTGGGCTGACCCCGCGCGGCCAACCGAATGTCCACTGATGGTCAAACGCGCCGCGCCGCCCGCAACTTCAGCGCGTTAGTTGCCGCCAGCATCCTAAGCAAGGGGCTGCTGTTCGTCTGGCAGATTGTGCTGGGGAACTTGTTCAGCCCTTACGAGTACGGGGTGTACTTCACCGTGCTGTCGCTGATGTCTGTCACGACGGTGTTGATCAGCTTAGGGATGGGCATCATCGTCATCCGCGAGGTGGCGCGCCAGCCGCAGCTTGCGGGGCGCTATTGGGCCATCGCGCTGACGCTGCAAACGGCGCTCTCTGGTGTGGCGTATGTGCTGGTGCTGGTGCTAGCGCTGCTGGGCGGCTATGAGCCGGTCATCGTGGCGTTGGCGGCGGTGGCCAGCCTCAGCCTGATTATCGACATGTTCGGCAACGTGAGCTATGACCTGCTGATCGCGCAGGAGCGGATGGCCGTCACCTCGCTGGTGGAGATCGCGGCGATCCTGCTGCGGGTGGGGCTGGCGGCGGGGGCGCTGGCGGCGGGCTGGGGGCTGCTGGGCGTGTATGGGGCGACCTTGTTCAGCGGCGTGGTGCGGTCGGCGGCGCTGGTGGGCTTCAACTGGCGCAGCGGATTGCGTCCTCAATTTCCAGTGGATTGGGCGTTGGCGCGCGCTCTCATCCGCGACAGCCTGCCTTTGATGGTGGCGGCGCTGCTGGCGCTGTCGTATCAACACGCCGACAAGCTCATGACGACGGCCATCATCGGGGTGCGCGCGACCGGCTATCTTGCGCCAGCCTACATCATCACCTTTGGGGTGATCGAGATCGTCAGCACGACGATCTTGCTGGCGGTGTTCCCGCTGCTGGCGCGCAGCTTGGACGAGAGCCGCGCCCTGTTCGGGATGTGGGTGGGGCGCTTGAGCCGCTTTATGCTGGTGATCGCCCTGCCGATTGCGCTGAGCTTGTCGATCTTCGCCGCGCCGATTATCGACCTGCTGTTCAACGAGGACTACACGCCGACCGTGCCGCTGCTGCAGCTGCTGATCTGGGCGACGCTGTGCATGATGATCGGCAACGTGTTCATCCGCGGCCTGCTCATCCAAAACCGGCAGCGCACCAGCACGCTGATCCGGGCGTTGTGCTTGGGGGTGAACATCGCGCTGAACGCGGCGCTGCTGGTGCGCTATCGTGACCCGCGCGGGGCGGCGCTCACCACGTTGATCGCCGAGGCGCTCTCGCTGACGCTGCTGGCGCTGGCCTTCCGCAGCGAGGGGTTCCAATGGCGCGCCCAGCTTGCCGCGATGAGCCGTGTGCTGCTGTTGGGGGGCGCGAGCGGGGGCGTGATGCTGCTGGCAGGCCAGATGCATTGGGTGGCGGGGCTGCTGGCGGGCGGCGGGGCTTACGTCGCCGGGCTGGTGTGGGGCGGCGTGCTGAGCGCGGACGACTGGGGCTTCGTCTACCGCTTCGTCGGGGCGCTGCCGCTGGGAACTCACATCCAGTCCTTATGGGGGCGCGTTGCCCGTGTGCCCGCGTCTATGCTAGACTGACAGCAGCAGCAAATGACGAGGACACCCCGCCTATGAGCGCAGAGTACGCGCGCGGCCTGACGACCCAACCCAACGAACTGACCCAACTTGCGCTGGACGTGCAAGGGCGCATCCCGTCGTGGGTGCGCGGGACGCTCGTCCGCAACGGCCCGGGCCAATTTGAAGTCGGCAAGCATCAGATCCGCCACTGGTTTGATGGCTACGCTATGCTGCACGCCTTTCACATCGCCGATGGCCGTGTGAGCTACAGCAACCGTTTCCTCAAGAGCAAGGCCTACGTGGACGACAACGCCACCGGCCGCCTGAATTACATCGGCTTTGCGCAAGATCCCTGCCGCGCGCTGTTCCGCAAGTTTATGACGCTGTTCCGCGCGGACCCGGGCAACAACGCCGTCGTGAACGTGACGCGCTTGGGCGATGAGTTCATCGCCATGACAGAATCGCCGCTCACGGTGCGTTTTGACCCGCGCACGCTGGAGACGGTCGGCGTGTTGGACTACGACGATGAGGTGGCCGCCACGCTCGCCACCGCCCACCCGCACTACGACACAGCGCGCGGCATGGGCATCAACCTCATGACCGAATTCGGCCTTCAGACCAAGTATCAACTGTTCGGCATCACCGCGACCGAGCGCCGCAAGCTGGCCGAGATCGTCAGCAAGGACATCGCCTACATGCACAGCTTCGGCTTGACGCAGCGCTACGCGGTAATCGCGCAGTTCTCGCTCCGTCTGGGGAACGCTGTCACGATCCTGCTGAGCGGGCGACCGTTCATCGAGAACTTCAAATTCTCCCCCACGACGGACACGATCTTCACCATCGTTGAACTGGACACGGGGCAGGTCGTCGCCAACGTCCCGGCGGATGCGTTCTTCGCGTTTCACCACATCAACGCCTATGAGGACGGCGACGATGCGCTGATCGTCGACATCTCGGCCTATGACAACGCCGACTTGATCAAGCAGCTTTACATGGAGCCGCTGCGCCGTGGGGAACGGGTCCAAACAGGCGAGTTCCGCCGCTACCGCGTGCCGCTCAACGGCAAGCGCGCCACCTATGAGCGGCTGGTGGATGTGCACGTGGAGCTGCCGCGCATCAACTATCGGCGCAACGGCCTGCCCTACCGCTACGTGTATGCCTCGGCCACGCTGCCCCACAGGCCGACCTTTCTTGAGCAGCTCGCCAAGGTGGATACGCATCTGCGCCGCGTGACGCTGTGGTGCGAAGAAGGCTGCTACCCCAGCGAGCCGGTGTTCCTCTCCGCGCCTGATGCCACCACGGAGGACGACGGGCTGGTGCTGTCGGTGGTGTTAGACGCGCGTCGTGGCACATCGTTCTTGCTCGTGCTGGACGCGGCCAGCTTCCGCGAGGTGGCGCGCGCCCACGTCCCGCAGCACATCCCGTTCGGCTTTCACGGGCAGTTCTTCGGCGGTGTGCTGTGAACGAGCCTGACCCGCGCGACCCCTACCATGATCTCGCGCTGGCGCTCTACTACCGCGTGGCAGAGCTGGTGAAGGCGGGCAAAACGCGCGAGCAGATCATCTACGAGATGGGGCTGCAAGGCGTGAAGCGCGACACGGTCGAGAAGATGCTCTCGCGGTTGGAAGTGTCTCAGCGCAGCGTGCAGCGCCAACAGGGCTGGCGGCATGTGATCTTGGGCGGCGCGGTGACGCTGATGGCGTTGGGGCTGACGTTCGGGCTGTTCGGGTTTGCGCCCGCCAACGCGCTCGCCATCTTCCCAACGCTGGTTGGGCTAGGGATCGGCGGCTATTGGCTGGTGCGCGGGGTGTTCGAGGTGGCGGGGTGGTGAGCGTTGGCGCTCGGCGCACCCCGCGTTCGATTTGAGACGGTCTATTGAAGACGGTCTATTGATTGATGGACGAATCGAACGCCGGACGCTAAAGCATCCGGCTGCAGCGCGCCCCCTGAAGGGGGCTTTAGCCCCCGCGCGCTAGCCAGAGGCTTCAGCCTCTGGTGGAAGGCCACCAGCGGTTGCAGCTCCAACGCCGGACGCTAAAGCATCCGGCTGCAGCGCGCCCCCTGAAGGGGGCTTCAGCGTCTAAAGTATTGCAGTCATCCGCTGAGGCCTAGACGCTCGCTCGTCTTTAGTAACCTTGCGGCAGTTGAGCAAACAGTTCCGCGCGCTCGTTTTCTTCGGGCGAGGCGCTGTTAAGCTGCGCGAGGTAGGCGAACACATCGATCGCAAACTGCCGCCACTGGGTGTAGGGCATCTGCTGCTGCACCGTGCGGAACTCGGCGATGACGCCGCGTTCGCCGCTGGCGAGGCTGTCGGTCTTGCCGCCCAGCGCGCCGAGGCCTTCCAGCTCGTCTTTCCACTGCGGCATGGCCTTGCTGCTGAGTTGATCCGTGCCTTGCACGATCATCCACAGCCAATCTTTGCGCGTCACCGGGAAGTTGAAGACCCCTTGTGACGGATCGCCCGCTTTGTTCTTGATGGCGCGTTCAAAGACGAGCGTGTCATAAGTGCCGCCCATGCCTGCGGCGTTGAGGATGAGATCGACGAACGTTTGTGGGTTCTGTTCAAACGGCTGACGTTCTTGCGGGTCAAGCATTTTGAATTGGGATGCGAAGTCGGTGCGCGCCATCAGCTTGCCGATGAGCTTGGCGTAGTCAAACGCGCGCCCGGGCGAGAACCCCATCGTCTGGATGAGCGGGTCGCTGCCTGCTTTGAGATAGGCGATCAACTGCGTAGCCAGCCCTTTGAGTTTGTCGCTCCCGCCGACGGCATCCGCCGCCGCCCCGGCATTGCCGAACATGCCTGCGCCGCCCATCCCCGTGAGCAGCCCTAGCACGTGCTGATGCTGCGGGTCGGCCTCGTTGGGGTTGCCGAGCTGCTTGAACAGGGTTTGCATTTGGTCTAAGCGAATGCCGCCCGTCACCTGTGGGTTGGCCTTCATATTCTGGGCATTAGCGGCTGATTTGATCTTGGGGCGAACTTCAATCGTCGCGTCGCGCGGGTCGCCGGTGATGCTGTCCAGCATGAAGCGGTCTTGGTTTTGCAGCGCCACAAACTGCGCCACGAGGTTTTCAAGGGACTGCATCAATTGATCCACTTGATTGATAGGCACTGAATCGGGCAGCGGTGGGTCGACCACCCATTCAATCTCCGCGCCTAGTTCTGTGCCGGCTTCGTCGGCGGTCAGCTTGTAGCCTTGATAGTGGTGCAGCGTTTCGCCTTTGCCGAAGGGGCGATACTCCGACTTGGTGCGGCCAAACGCGCCCTTCTTTGATACCTTTTCAATGACGCCCCAATTGGTTTGGAACTCAAAGCCGACGGCACGCTGAACCGTGTCGGGGTCGGCCTGCTGCTGAATTTTGGCGGGTGGGGCGGGTTTCTTGAGCAGTTTCGGCGTCGTGCGGCCAAGCTGGCGCTGGATGAAGGACGATTCGATCAAGCGCTGGGCGGCGCGGTTGCCGACGGTGCGCTGCAAACGAAGGACTGTCTCGGTGCTGAGGTCGTGCTGAGGCTGCACAGCGGTTTGGTCGGTGGGGTGCTGGGTCTTGCTCGTCTTGTGGCGTTCAGTCGTTTGCTGCGCGGCTCGCGGTCGATGATCCACGGCACTACCCTTCTTATCAATATTACTTTGTGTTACTAGTCCATGGTAAAGCTAATTTGAAAAATGTCAATCAAATTGGGGCGTTTGTGTCAGACAATCAGGCCTCAACCCCCAACCCCCTTCTCCCGTGGAGAAGGGGGCTTGCCTGCGGCCACCCAGCACGTCAAAAGTCCCCGCTCCTTCGGGAGAGGGGATTTAGGGGTGAGGCTCCGCGATAGAACCCCCTCAAATTGGTGGCTGGTTGGCTCAAGTGCGGCCCCACGCGCGGCTTGACTGACGCTATAATAAGACGCAGTGTGATGTTTGATTGTTCATAAAGGAGTTAAGGACGATGGCCTATTTTGCGTCGAAGGAAGGGGTGTGGAGCCTTGTCACCGGTGGACGCAGCGAGACCCCGCTGCTGGAAGTGCCCGGCTTGCGTCCCGGGCAGATCGTCAAGGTGACGGCGAACTTCTTCGCACGCACCAGCACCAACGACACTGGCGAGGGCTTCTACTACACGCTTGGGACAGCCAACCCGACCGACGCGGCCGCGCTCACGCCTGCGGTGGGGCTGTTTCAGGGGGACGAGGGCTGGAAATCGTGCACGCTCATCGTCTTGTTTGAAGTTACCAGTACAACCGAGGTCGAGGCTGACTTTGAGCTGACCTTCAGCAAAGGCGACCTGAACCCACGCGCGGAAATCTCGAACGTGACGCTGATTGCCGAGGTGATGGGGTAGATCCGTTGGGGCGAGGCATGCCTCGGAGAGTGTCTAAGCCGCAGCAGAAGGTGGCCGTGCGCCAGAGGCTGAAGCCTCTGGCTGGCGCGCGAGGGCTAAAGCCCCCTTCAGGGGGCGTGTTGCAGCCGGATGCTTCAGCGTCCGGCGTTCAACGATGTGGGTGACGCCTAGCACAAGGGGTGAGGGGCAGGGCCATCACCAGTGATTTAGACACTCCCGTGCCTCGCCCCTACCGTGACGGCGGCTAATCGCCCAGATCG
>JBDNCV010000010.1:0-42330 GCA_046719465.1 Anaerolinea sp. | reverse complement strand
GGCATTACAAGGCCTCATCCCCCAACCCCCTTCTCCCACGGGAGAAGGGGGCAAAAGTCCCCTCTCTGCGGGAGAGGGGATTTAGGGGTGAGGCTTCACCATCTGTTTAGGTTTAGACACGCCCATCGTCTCGGCGGTGGCTGGCTGCTCATGGCGCGACGAACAGCGGCACTTTGAGCGCCCACGCCACGTAGAGCGCGTTGAAGAACGCCTTCAGCTCGTCAATCGTGGCGTCGTCGGTGCGCTCGGGTTCGATCAAAAAGGGGTAGGCGCGGTAGTCCGCCTCCCCGATGCGGATGATGGCGTCCGCTTCAAGGTCACGGGGGATGGCGTGAAAGAAGAGCAGCAGCACCCCCGCATGGTTGGGCTGGATCGTCCCGACGTTGAAGATCATCTCAAACGCTTGGTTGCCGTCGATGTCAAATTCGCCTAAACGCCGAGATGGCGCGGGGCGCGCTTCAAAGTAGGCATCGCTGGCGGCGCGCAGCTTAGCAATATCTTGCCCATCGTACATGAACTCATCCACACCTTGCTTGAGCAGCAGCCACAGCAGCGGCTCCTTGAGCGAGGGCAGGCGGTTGAGCAGCCACGTCTCGCCCGCCGCGCTGATGGGATACTCGATGAAGCCGGCGCACCCGTAAGGCTTGCCGAGGCGGTTCGCTGGGCATTGGGCGCAGTGGTGCTCCAACGCTTTTAGCTGCTCCACGCGGTCGAGCACGTCTTGCACGACGATCAACTGTGTGCCTTCTTCGCCCTCAGGCGTGCGGCGCGTGAACTCAAAGCCCATCTCGCTGGGTGGGCGATTGTCACCGCTGGCGCGGTAGGCGTGGATGATCATCTGAGCGCGCTCCTGTTCCTTCAACAGGTCGAGGATCGTCTCATCGCCCAGCTCGGCGCGCGGCGTGCAGGGGTATTGAATCAGGTAGTCGATGGCCATGTGCGCCCTCGTGCGGTCATGTTGTGTCGTTCCATGTCATGCGTTTGCGTAGGGGCGAGGTGTGCCTCGCCCCTCGAGATCGCGCCAACAGCGCAGACGCAGCAGGCCGCGCCTTTACACGGCCTCAAACTCAGCAATCTTCGACTCGATCAGTTCCACCATGCGGCCCAGCGTATCGGCGTCAAAGCTGAGCTTCGCGCCCGCCGCCTCGAACAGCTCTGGCAGGGTGCGCGTGTTGCCCAGCGCCAGCGCGCGGCGGTAAGCCTTCAGCGCCCCCGCGTGGTCTTGCAGGCTGTTGGCCCACACCTGCGCCGCCCCCAACTGCGCGATGCCGTATTCGATGTAGTACAGCGGCACTGTGAAGATGTGCAGCTTGCGATGCCACCCCAGCTTGGCCCATTCAGCAGGCTCGCTGTAGTCCACCCCCTGCTTGAAGCGATGCCACAGTTCTTCCCACTTGGCGTCGCAGTTGGCCGGGTCGAGCGCAGCATCCCCGCTGGTGTAAGCCCACTGCTGGAACGCATCCACCACCGCCATATATGGCCAGAACACGAGCATGTTCTCAAGGTGTTCGATGCTGGCGCGCGCCGCGTCCTTCGCGCTGTAGAAGCCGCCGCGCTCGGCGACTAGATACGGTTGGGCGAACAGCTCCATCCCCATCGATGCGACTTCGCAGAACTCAATCGGGGCGTGATGCTGCCCCACGTAGGGGTGATGGAACGCCTCAAAGTTGTGGAAGGCGTGGCCGCCCTCGTGCAGCATCGTTTGCAAGTCGTCGTGCAGCCCCACCGCGTTCATGAAGATATAGGAACGCTGCACTTGAGGGAACGACGTGCAGTAGCCGCCGGGCGCTTTGTTCGGGCGGTTTTCGAGGTCAAGGTAGCCCTCATCGGCCATGATGCGGAAGAAGCCGCCCAACTCAGGATCCACCGCGTCGAAGATGCGCTGCGCGCCAGCGGTCAGCTCCGCGCCCGTGCGGAAGGGCTTCAACGGCTCGCGGTTGTAGGTGTCCACCAGCACATCCCACTGCTTCAACACATCAAGGCCGAGCGCGCGGCGGCGTTTCTCGTTCAGGCGGTTGACCGCTGGGACGACCACCTGCTCAATGGCCTCGTGGAAACGCCGCGTGTCCTCGATGGTGTAGTCGAAGCGGCCATAGTTCATCCACTGGTACTCAAGGAAGTTGTCGAAGCCAGCGTTACGGGCGATCTGCTGGCGCAGCTTGAACATCTGCACCCAAAGGTCGTTGAGCGCCTCGCGGTCTTGCAGGCGACGCGCATGCACCGCGCGGAAGGCTCGTTCGCGCAGCGCGCGATCCGGCGAGAATTGCAGCAAGTTCATCTGCACCAGCGTGCGCGTCTCGCCGTCAAACTCGACCGTCTGCGCGCCGATGATCTCGTTAAAACGGTTCTCCAGCTCGGCCACTTGGCTGATGAGCGGCAAGTTCTCCTCGCGGAAGATCTCAACCTGCTTGCGGATGTAGCGCATCACAGGGTAGTAGTTTGCTGGTTCAAGGCCGCTGTTGAGCAGCTTGAGGTTCATGTCGTTCTCGAAGCGGCTCATCTGGGGCTGAATCTCTTGGATCAGCGTCATGAAACGGCGCTTGGCCACTTCGTCTTGGGTGTTCTCGGTCGTGGCAACGTAGATGCGGCTGCCCATCTCGCCGATGAGACGGAGAAACGCGGTCAAGTCACGCAGGAAGCTGTCGAGCGTGTCGGCAGTGATGTCACGCTGGCGGAAGGCCTCAGCGTGCGGGGCGATGTCCGCCCATGTGTAGTCGAGGATGTCAGTGGCTTGGGTCGGCAGAGAAGCGAGCATGGCACGTCCTTAAGAATTTATTGTTAATGGGCGCTATGGTAGCACAACGCGCCAGCACAACCAATGCTGAGTCAAGGCAAGGCTCATCCTTGACCAGTGGAAGCCGACGGAACCACGCGGAACAGAACCGGCGCGCTTTCGATGGCGCTGCCGTCGGCCAGCGTCGCCCGAGCCACCAGCGCAAACTCGCCCACCTCCAACGGCCACCAGCCCACCCATGGGGCGCTGGCTGCGCTGGCCACCACCTGCCCGTTCAACACGTAGTCGATCTGGCGCGTCTCTGGCGGGGCGATCACCGTCAAGCGGAGCTGCTGAGCCTCGCGGGCAAGGCGGTTGGAGAGTTGAAAGACCGTGTACGGATCAGGCGAGGTGAGGCGCAGCGCGTCGGCGTGGGCGCTAGCAGGGAGGGCTTCCTCCGGCGGCTGGGGGATGCCATAACGCAGCGCCCAATCGCGGGCTTCAGGCGGCAGCACGAGCATCACCTGCTGGCGAAGCGCCTCAGGCGGGGTCGCGGCGTTCGCGGGCTGCCCCGTGCGCCGATCTAGCGCGATGATTTGATACCACGTGTCGGGCTGGGTGGGCTGTGTCCCGTCGATGAACAGCTCGTCGCGGGTGCGGGGGCAGATTGCGGTCGGCAGCAGGCCGCTGGGGACGCACACGGTGACGGTCACGAGACCATCTGGCACGGGGAAGGCGCGGGGCGGCGTGCCGCGCGTCACGCGCCGGATGAACTGGTTCCAGATCGGCCCCGCGCCGCTGATGCCCGTCACGTTGACCAGCGGACGATTGTCGGCATTGCCCACCCACACGCCCACGACGAGATCAGGCGTGTAGCCTACCACCCAGTTGTCGCGGTAGTCGGTCGTCGTGCCGGTCTTGGCTGCGGCGGGCCGACCGATCATCAAGGGGTTGACCGCGCCAAACGCCGGTTCGCGCGCAGCGCTGTCGCTCAAAATGTGGGTGATCAGGTAAGCTACCCGCTCATCCAACACGCGGCGCGTCTGTGCGGGCGGCTGATACTCGTACAGCAGCTGGCCATCGGTGGTTTCCACCCGCTGGATGAGCGCTGGCTCGATGAACGTGCCGCCGCGCGGGAAGACCGCGTAGGCCTGCGCCAAGTCGTAAAGTGTGACTTCGTTGCCGCCCAGCGTGATCGACAAATCAGCATCGCGCCCGATGAGCGTGTCGATCCCGGCCTCCGTCAGCAGGTTGACCAGCGCGGGCACACCGACTTCATCCAGCGCGATCACGGCGGGGATGTTGTAGGACGAGGCCAGCGCCTGCCGCACGCTGACTGGGCCGTTTTCGACCCGCCCATAGTTGCCGGGCGCGTAGCTTTCCAAGCGGCGGGTGACGAACGGGGTATGCACGTCCAGCAGCATGGTTGCGGGGGTGTATGGGTTGGGACGACGCGGATCCATCGCCAGCGCGTAAGTGAAGGGCTTCAGGGTGCTGCCCGGCTGACGGTGCGCCAACGTCGCGTTCAGCGCCCCATCAATCGCCGCGTTGAAGTAATCGGGGCTGCCCAACATGACCAGAATCTCGCCCGTGTGTGGGTTGAGCGCCATCAGGGCGGCATTGTCAGCGTCAGCGGAGGGTCGTGTGCCAGTCGGCGGCTCGTTGATGGCGGCAAGCTGCTGCCGCACGACCTCTTGAGCGTGCTGCGTCCACGTTAGATCGACCGTGAGCGTGACGTTCAACCCCTGCTGGAGCATTGCCTCACCGTAGTCGCGCTGGATGATCTGAAGCGCGGTCATGACGGCGTGCGGCGCGCGGATCATGAACGGCGCGCTGGCCAGCTGCAGCGGCTCGGCATACGCAAGCTCGGCCTGCTGTGCCGTGATCACGCCGCTTTGGGTCATCAGGCGCAGCACCTCGCGCTGGCGGGCTTTGGCGGCCTCTAAGCGCGTCAGCGGGTGATAGGCCGCTGCGTTCTGAATCATGCCCGCCAGCAGCGCACACTCCGCCAGCGACAGCTCGCGCGCCGACTTGCTGAAGTAGGCCTGTGCCGCCGCCTCAAAACCATAGGCTACGCTGCCCAAGTAAACTTGATTCATGTAGAGCGCCAGCACGTCTTCTTTGCTCATGCTGGCGTTGAGCTGAAGCGCCAGCACCATCTCCTTGAGCTTGCGCTGGAGCGTGCGCTCGCGCTGCCCCAGCGGGTCGAGCAGCAGCAGGCGCGCCGTCTGCTGGGTGATCGTGCTGCCGCCTGCGATCACCTCGCCGCCGCGCAGGTTGATCCACACGGCACGCGCCAGCCCCAGCACGTCCACCCCCACATGTGCCCAGTAGTGCACGTCCTCAGTGCTGATGACGGCGTTCACACAGTGCGCGGGGAACTCTTCCAGCGCGAGGGGAGCGTTGCGCCCACCCTGCGGCGCGGTCACATCGAACAGCAGCACACCGTTTCGATCATAGAAGCGTGTGCTGGGCAGCGCCATGCCATCCGCCAGCGCGCTTAGCGGCGGCAGATCGGCAAAAATCCAGCTGTAAGCAAAGGCCGACACGCTCAGCAGCAGCGCCGCGGCCCCTGCAATCAACCAACGTCCGTAGCGTTTCAAAAAGGTTCTCATGCTCTCTATTCTACGCGAGAACCTCTTCCTCACACCTGACGCATTCACCACGCTTATCCCACACAAACACAAAACATTGTTAAAGTCATGAAGCCCCCACCTAAGTTTGTCGTTTCTTTACTCATAGTGTGATGAGGCTTGAGTTGAGGTTTTCTTGTGATGCGAAAAAGGTGTATAGAATGATCGTAACGATTGCAAACAGCAGGGCATAACCATGAGCTACACGGTCGAATGGCATGATGAGGACAAGACGGTTATTGTCGCGCGCTCTGGTGAACAGCTAACGTATCCCGAGCTAGATCGGATGTTTTACGACGCCTTGGCGCTTGCACAAGACACAAACCAGCCCTTCTATGCTGTTGTTGACCTCTGCAACCTAAAGCGAGTAGAGGCCATGAACATCCGCGAAATGCAGCGTCTCGGTCAGCACCCGTTTACTCATCACCCCAACCGACAAAAAACCATCATCACCTTCCTCAGCCCGCGCGTGCGGATCATTGTGGATGCGTTCGTGCGGCTGTTTCCGCGCTATGCAAGGGGCTTGGCCACCGCCGACGATCTACCCCATGCGCTGCGCTTGATTGCGGCCGACAAGCAGAAGGCGACCACAGCAGGTTGAAAGGCCATTCTGGGTTCAGGCTGCCGCGCGGCAGCGTGATGCTGGGATGTTTTTTTGAGAGTGTCTAATGTGACAGCGATGCGCGATATCTCCCTCACCCCCTGTCCAGCCTGTCTCTCTCCCACAAGGGACTAAACACACCCCACATTTTGCCAAGCAACTATCCAACCCTAGACGCTTAAGCATCCGGCTGCAAGGCGCCCCCTGAAGCGAGCTTCAGCCCCTGCGTTTTATGTGGCGCGCCACCACCGGCTGCCGCTTGGACACTTCCGACGCATGAGCGAGGGGAGCATCCCCGGCGATTGCGACACCGAGGGCGCTTAGAGATAAACAGATGGTGATGAGGCCTCATCACCCAACCCCTTTCTCCTACCGGAACAAAAGTCCCCTCTCCACGGGAGAGGGGATTTAGGGGTGAGGCCTCGTAACGCCAACCCAACAAGCCGAGGTGGCGCATCACTGCGACTTTAGACACGCCCTCGACACTCCGTGTTTTTGAGATTGCTGGCATTTGTGCTAAAGTTATTAGTTAGGCGTACTTTATCTTCAAGCGGCAGATTGCAAAATGGCATACACGATTCAATGGTATGACACGCAGCAGCGGCATATTCTGGTGACTGTGGTCGAGCAGCTACCCTACGAAGACACAATAGAGATATTGCACATCGTATTAGAAATGCGCGAGAATAGCCCGCAGCGCGGCTATCTCATCATGGACATGCGCAAAGTGCGGCGTTCAGGGCAGTTTCGGGTCGATAAAATCCGCGAGATTATCAACCACCCCTTATCGACCCACCCTAACCATGCCGGGACCCACCTTGTGCTGGCGGGAGCATTCGCGCTAATTTTCATCGATGCGATGAAGCACATTTTCCCCGCCGTGCTGAAGCTGATGGAAGTGCACGGGACGCTGCACGATGTCAACCACAAGCTCGGCTTGAACGCAGATGAACTACTTGTAACGAACTAACCTATCGCACTCGGCGCTGTGGGGGCGCTTAGGCTGCGCCCCCCTCCATGATTTCGATGAACTCGGCGCTGTCGAGTGTTTCGCGTTCTAGCAGCACCGCCACGAGCCGTTCCATCTGGTCGCGCCGCTCGAGCAGCAGGTTCTTGGCGCGGCTGTAGGCCTGCTGCAAAATCCCTTTCACCTCATCGTCGATGGCGCGGGCGTATTCCTCGCTGTAGTCGCGCATCTCGCCCATCTCACGCCCCAAGAAGATCGGCCCGCTGCCGCTGCCATAGGCACGCGGCCCCAGCTTCTCGCTCATGCCATACTGCGTCACCATCGCGCGCGCCATGCTGGTGGCCTGCTGCAGGTCGTTGCTCGCGCCGGTTGTCAACTGGTTGAAGATGATCTCCTCGGCAGCGCGCCCGCCCATCGTGGCCACGATGTCGTCGAAGAAGGCTTCTTTCGTCTTGAGCATGGTATCGTTGGTCGGCAGCGGCATCACGTAGCCGCCCGCCCGCCCGCGCGAGACAATCGTGATCTTGTGGACGGGGTTGGTGTGCTCCAACAGGTGGAACAGGATAGCGTGCCCCGCCTCATGATAGGCGATCTTTTTCTTGTCCTCGGGGCTGATGACGCGGCTGCGGCGCTCCGGCCCCATGACGACGCGCTCCATGCTTTCCTGCATCTCGCTCATGCTGATGGTGCGCTTATTGCGGCGCGCTGCAAGGATAGCCGCCTCGTTGACGAGATTTTCCAAGTCTGCGCCGCTGAAGCCCGCCGTGATCTTGGCGATGGCCTCAATCGACACATCAGGCGCGAGCGGCTTGCCGCGCGTGTGGACGCGCAAGATGTCCTCGCGGCCTTTGATGTCGGGGTTATCCATGATGACCTTGCGGTCGAAGCGGCCCGGGCGCAGCAGCGCGGGGTCGAGGATGTCAGGGCGGTTGGTGGCTGCGATGATGATCACGTTGGTGTCGTTCTCAAAGCCGTCCATCTCTACGAGGATCTGGTTCAGCGTTTGCTCGCGCTCATCGTGGCCGCCGCCCAACCCTGCGCCGCGCTGCCGCCCCACCGCGTCGATCTCATCGACGAAGATGATGGCGGGCGCTTCAGCTTTGGCGCGGTCGAACAGGTCACGCACGCGGCTTGCCCCCACGCCAACGAACATCTCGACAAATTCGCTGCCGCTGATGCTGAAGAAGGGCACACCCGCCTCGCCCGCGACGGCGCGCGCCATGAGCGTCTTGCCCGTCCCGGGCGGCCCGACCATCAGCACACCCTTCGGCACGCGCGCCCCAAGGCGGATGAACTTCTCCGGCTCTTTGAGGAACTCAACAATCTCGCGCAGTTCCTCTTTGGCTTCTTCTGCCCCCGCCACGTCGGCAAACGTCACCTGCGGGCGCTCCATATCACGGCTGACGCGGGCGCGGCTGCGGCCAAAGTTCATCGCTTGATCTTGACTGCCGCGCACCGAGCGCATCATCCGCCAGATAAACCACCCGATGATCAAAATCGGCAGGACAGTCAGCAGGATGTTAAACAGGATGTTCTGGGTGTTGTCGCCGGGCTGAGCGTTAAATTGGAAGTTGGCCTCTTGGATGCTGTTCACGCCCAATACGCGCAGCAAATCGGTGTCGGCAGGCTTATAGCTGGAGGCTGTGCCCCCATTGATGTAGACGATGTACAAATCCTGCCCGCCGCGCTCGGTGATCGACTTGACCTGCCCCTGCTGCACCGCCGCCGCCAGCTCATTCAGCGAGATCATGTTGGCGCTGCTGGGTGGGCGCCCCAACATCATGAAGAAAAAGACAAACACCACAAGGATCCCAGTGATCAACAAGATGCGCTGGGTGTTGGGGTTCGCCCATGGGGATGGCTCACGGTTAGGGGGGTCGGGCTGTTTATCACGCTGTGGATCGTTGGTTGGATGGTTGCTCACGCGGGAACTCCACACACTGTTGACGGGGCTGAGGCTGCTTAAGGCTACCCCATAATTCCATTATAATACAACAGTCTAGTGGTATGCCGCAGGCTGTTTTCGTGTACAATGGGGCAAAGCGTTAGACGAGGATGATGCCCCATGACTGTCAAGCCCTATCAACGCCGCTGGCTCAGCTACTTGGTCGGGATGATCGCGCTGGCTGTGGTGATGAGCGCCTTGTTCCCCGCACGCCCTGCCATACCGAGCGACACCCCTGCTGCTGCGCCGGCTGATCCAGCCAGCGACCCACTGCGCTATGAGGTCAACCTCGGCACGCAGTGGTACACCAGCGACATCACCAGCATGTATATGGGACGCTGGTTCACCGCGCCGATGACCTACACCATTATCGACGGCGGCGAAGGCGTCGGCCCCATCGCCATCACACAGGGGGACATCGCCCTCAACCTCAACTCGATCACGACGGCGGGCAGCGCGGTCAACCGCACCAGCCTGCTGTGGCCGGGCGGCATCGTCCCGTGGGACTTCGCGCCCAACTTCCCAGCGCAGTATCGCGTGTTTGATGCCATCGCCCACTGGGAGGAAAAGACGAGCATTCGCTTCGTCCAGCGCACGCCCGAAAATGCCGATCAATACCCCAACTGGGTGCGCTTCACCCCATCGATGGGCTGCTGGTCGTATGTCGGCATGCAGGGCGGGATGCAGTTCATCGGGCTGGCCGCTGGGTGCAGCACGGGCAGCACGATCCATGAGATCGGCCACGCGCTCGGCCTGTGGCATGAGCAAAGCCGCATCGACCGCGACGACTACGTGACGATCTACTTCGAGAACATCATCGCTGGCATGGCGCACAACTTCGCCAAGCACGTCACCGACGGCCAAGACCTCGGCCCCTATGATTACGATTCGATCATGCACTACCCGCGCTGGGCCTTCAGCAAGAACGGCAAGGATACCATCGTGCCCAAGATCGACGTGGAGATTGGCCAGCGCAGCACCCTCAGTCAAGGCGACATCGCCGCTATTGAAGCGCTCTACGGGCGTTAATGCCTGCCGAACATCTCATACCTCTCCCCTGCCTCGACCGTATCATCGTCGGGGCAGGGCGCATGCTTGGCCAAGTTAAGCCAATCCGCGCTGAGGTGTGTCATTGTGCTGAGCAGGGAGTGTCTAAGCCGCAGCAGAGGGTGGCCGTGCGCCAGAGGCTGAAGCCCCCTTCAGGGGGCGTGTGGCTGCCGGATGCTTTAGCGTCCGGCGTTCAACGTCCGTTTTGCACGATGTGGGTAACGCCTAGCACAAGGGGTGAGGTGCAGGGGGCAGGGCCATCACCCGTGATTCAGACACTCCCTGCCAAGCGCTCGCTTGGACAAAGCTGTAAGATACAAGTATCATTAGCATTGGGTTTTCTGGCAGGGTGATAAAGCAATTATGGAAAAGACTGTCGTTTTGGTCGTCGAAGATGATCATCATTTGCTGTATGGGATTCGTGACATCCTCGAGCTAGAGCATTACACTGTCTTAACAGCCTCCAACGGCCAGCAAGGCCTCGATGTGCTCAACACGCAAAGCCATCTCCCCGATGTGATCATCTCCGATATCGGCATGCCCCAGATGGACGGCTTTGCCTTCTTGGAGCATGTGCGGCGCGAGACGCGCTGGGTGCGCATCCCGTTCATCTTCCTCACCGCGCGCGGTGAAAAAGTCGACCGCCACAAAGGCAGCCTCATGGGCGCGGATGTCTACCTGACCAAGCCATTTGAAGCGCCTGACCTGCTCGTTGCAGTGGAGTCATGCTTGCGGCGCACGCGCGCCCTGCAAGCCGCCGCCGAGAGCGACATCACCGACGTGAAGCGCAAGATCATGACCATCGTCAACCATGAATTCCGCACGCCGCTCACCTTGATTGTCGCCTACGCCGAGATGCTCAAGGACTTCAACTCGGAGACGATGAGCATCGATGAAGTCATGGCTTTCCTCAACGGGGTCAACAGCGGGGCGGATCGCCTGCGCCGCCTCGTGGAGAACTTCATCTTCACCATTGAGCTTGAGAACGGGGACGCCGCCAAGACGATGGCTTGGCGCAGCCGCGTCATCACCGACATCCGCCCCATCGTGGAAGACGCGCATCGGCAGATCGCCCTGCCCACCACGCGCCCGCGCGACTTCATGTTCAATTATGCGCCTGACCTGCCACCCTTCAAAGCGGATGTACAGTTCTTGACCATCGCCATCCGCGAGCTGTTGGACAACGCCGCCAAGTTCTCATCAGACCACAGCCGGATTCAAGTCAACATCAGCCACATACGCGACAGCATCGAGATCCGCATCACCGATGAAGGCCGCGGCATCCCCGCCAACGAGTTAGAGAACATCTGGAAGCCCTTCTATCAGATCGACCGTGACCACTACGAAGATCAAGGCTCAGGCTCGGGCTTGGCCATCGTGGACGGCGTGGTGCGCCTGCACAAAGGCACGCGCTATGTCGAAAGCGAAGTGGGCCGCGGCAGCACCTTCGCCATCTATCTGCCGGTTACCACCTAGCGCGCTTGCAACCACCAGCCTGCCCTTTGCGTAGATAAACAGTGTAACCGTGTTAATCAGCACAGCACATCGCTTGCGGTTTGTGTTATACTTTGCGCTATACAGTGTCGGAGAGGATCTAAGCAGCAATGGCCAATTTATTCGAGAAAATTCAAACCTTGATCAGCGCCAACATGCACGGGCTGGTCGACCGTGCGTTGGAAGCCAACTCAGTCAAAGTGATGGACGAATACATCCGCCAAGCCGAGCGCAACCTCGAAGCGCTTGAGGACAGCGCCGCGACCGTCGGTGGCACGGTGCGCACGCTCAAACGGAAGTATGAAGAATTCGCCGCCGCGGCGGAAAAGCTCGACCGCGACATCGACACGCTCATCATCAAGGGCAAGAACGATCTGGCGGGCGCAGCCCAAGCGGAGCTGAACACCAAGCAAGAGCTGGCACAGGAATACTTTGAACAGTGGCAGGCGCAAGAAAAGCAGTATCAGGCCATGCTCGACATGCGCCTGAAGCTCGAAAGCCGCCTCTCGACGATCAAGCAAGAGCGCGAACGCCTCAAGGCGCTGATCGAACTGGCAGAATCCAAGAAGATCATGACCAAGACGATCAGGAGCCTCGACGGGCTGGCCAACACGGGCGACAAGGAAATCGACAGCCTGACGCAGCAGATCCGCGCGCGCATCGACCGCGAAGACGCCCGCCTCGACATGGCCACGCGCAACTTGCAAGAGGAGATTGATCTGGCCGTGGGCAACTCGCGGATCGACACTCAGCTTGAGGAGCGCCGCCGTCGCCTGCTGGGCGGCGCCGCCAGCGAATAACGTCTTATGTGGTGGAACGGCGTGGCCGTGGGGCGCGCCGTTCCCACCTTCTGACCGCTGCAACGATTCGAAAGAAGCCGCATGCAAGAACGTCAACAGGTACGTAACCGCGTCTTTGGGACGCTGCTCATGAACGCCCTGTTCCGTTGGGAAACCTTCGTGACGCTGCTCATCACGATGATCCTGTTCCTGTTCGTGAACGACATCAACATTCTCGGGCTAGAGTGGCAGCCGTGGTTCTGGCTCGTGCTGGGGGCCATCACCCAAGGCGTGCTGGTCGTCAGCGCGCTGACCGACCCCGAAGAGGCCGAAAAAGCCATCGCCCGTGAGTTTGAGGCACAGTACGATGTCTCCGCCATTCGCAGCACCGTCTCGCGTCAGAAGCTCAACGATGCGCTGGAGTATCGGCGTAACATGCTCAAGCTGCTGGATCGCCATCAAGGGGCGATGAAAGTGCAGCTCCGCCAGACGGTGAACGACGTCAACGACTGGATCGCGCACATGTACGATCTCGCGCGGCACATCGACATGTTTGAGGCCAACGACATCGTGGAGCGCGACCTGAAAGCCGTCCCGCAGCGCATCGAGAAGGTCAAGCAGCGCATCGCCCTCGAGCGCGATGAGCGCGTCCGCCAAGACTTGGAGTCACAGCTCAAGCAGCTTGAGAAGCAGCAGGCCAATCTTGAAGCAACCATCAGCAGCGTGAAGCGCGCCGGCATCCAGCTCGAAAGCACCCTCGCCTCGCTTGGCACAGTCTACGCGCAAATGTCGCTGCTGGGGACGAAAGACGTCGACAGCGCCCGCACCCAGCGGCTGCGCTTGGAAATTCAAGATCAGGTGGCGGGCCTACAAGACACCATCGACGCCATGACCGACGTCCAAGCGCAAAGCCTGCGCCTGCGCTAAGACCTGAACCAATGCGCAGGGCAAGGGGGGAATGCGCATGATCCGCAGGTGGTGCTTGCTGGGGGCAGCGCTGCTGCTGCACGTTTGGGCGCTTGCCGCGCAAGACGGCTTCAACTTGCCGACAGAGCTGTACGTCCTCAACAACAACGGGACGGTGCAGCGCTTCGGGCTGGGCGCAAGCGGCGTTGAGACCATCGCCGGTGATGAGGCCAACTTCGTCCTCGATTTTGCCGTCGCCCCCGACGGCGTGACCCTCGCCTATCGCACGCTCGACGGGCTGTTCCTCACCGACATGTACGCGCGCCAGCGGCGCACTGCCCAGACCATCCTCATGCTCGAAGGCCCCAGCGCAGGCTATCCGGAGATTCGCGGGCGCGGCGAGACCATCGCATGGTCGCCCACCGGCACAACGCTGGCCTATGCGACGCTGGGCAACCTGCGCCTGCTCGACCGGCGCACAGGCCGCGCCCAAAACCTCGACGTGGCCGCCATCCAAGACCTGCGCTGGTCAGCCGATGGTCAGTTCCTCGCGGCGGGCGCGGCGGGCAACATCTGGTGGTTCTACGCTTATGACGGGGCGCAGGCGCGCCTCATCAGCGCTATCACCGAAGTCACCAGCATCGCGTGGATGCCTGATAACCGCGTCTACGTGGCCTTCACCGGCGGCGGCCTGAACATCCTCGACATCCTTAACCGCAGCCAGCAGACGGTCGTGCTGCCGCCGAGCGACGTCTACAGCTTGCCGCACGTGATCGAGCCGAACTTGTTCGTCTTTCAAGGCGCGCCCGAAGCTGCCCGCCTGCTGGCGATCACCCCGCAGGGCACGCAAACCGTCGGGCAAGCGCCGGTCGACATCAGCGCGGCGCGCTGGTCGCCTGATGGCCGCTCGTTGGTGGCCTTTCGCGGCGGCGCGATGGCGCTCATCGAGCCGATCAGCGGCCAGAGCTTCACACTGCCGGTGAACAACGCCAGCGCCTACGGGTGGGGCGCGTTCCGCCGCGAGCTGGGCACGGTGACGCGCTGGGGCGGGGCCTACATCCTCGCCGATGCGCCGTCAACAGGCGTGACGCAGGTGTGGCGCGTCCCCGATAACAACGCCCTGCCGGAGACGATCACCCCCGCCCGCGAGAGCATCACTGAGTTCACCATGAGCGCCGACGGCCAGCGCGTGGCCTACGTCAGCGGCGATGCCCTGTTCTACTTTATCGTGGGCGGCAGCCCCTCCGCGGAGTTGTTCCGCATCGCCGAGCAGCTTGAAGCGCCGGTGCAGCCCGCCTTCAGCGGTGACGGCCAGCGGCTTTACTATCGCGCTGCCAGCGGGAACGCCCCCGGAATCTACTTCGCTGACCTCACCAGCGGGCAGTCCTTCCCGTTCGTGCTGGGGGCGTTTGAGCGCCCGCTGCCCGCGTTGGGGCTGGCGGCGGTGCTGCTCCACGACGAGGCGGGGCAGGTACGCTTGTTTGACGCCAACACCCGCGAGGAAATCGGCCAACCCCTGCGCGGGCAAGGCAAGTGGCTGGGCGGCTCGCTCTACGCGGTCAGCGGCGACCAAGTGACAGTGGTTGACGCCAGCAGCGGCCAAGTGGTGCGGACACTGCTGGAGGACGCAGGCGATGAGATCGTGCTGGATGTTGTCCTGCTCGACCGCGACACGCTGCGCCTGTTGATCACTGCACCTGCGCCCGCGCCCGTCATCGTGTTGGATGCGCTGCCCACGGCCACCAACCGCGCGTCGATTGGCTTTTTAGACAGCGCGCGCCTCTCACCGGATGGGCGCTTCGTCCTCGGCCTGACGCACCCGGGCGGCGGCTTGATTGTGGTCGACATCGCCAGCCGCCAGCGCCAGCGCCTTGAGACGCTGGTTGGCGTGCGTGCCTTTTCGTGGTAGGTCGCCTACCGTTGAGACATCTCCCACGCATTTAGCCGCTGCCCGCTGAGCGCTAACGCCTCGGCCCCTGCCAGCCGCACAAAAGCCGGTGTGAGCAGGTACGGGTCGATCCACTGCTTCTTGAGTTCCTCAGGGTAGTTGTACTCGCTCATCGGGGTGTGCATCGGCTTGCCCGGGGTGACGGTGACAGCGGCGATGCGGTGCGGCGCGCCCTCCAGCGCCATGCACTTCATGAAGCCCTCCAGCCCGTGCTTGCCTGCCACGTAGGGCGCTTCATCGAGGAAGCCCTCAACCCCTGAGCGCGACGACACGTAGACGAGGTTCCCGCCGCCCGCGTCGGTCATGGGCTGCCAGACGGCTTGCGTGAGCAAGAACGCCGCCTGCAAGATGACGTTCACCTCGCGCGTCCACGCCTCCAGCGTGACCTGCATCAGCGGGCGGTTGATGAGGATGGCCGCGTTGTGCACCATGACGCGCGGCGTGCCGACAGCCTCTAAGGCAGCAGCGGCGGCGCGCTGTGTAGCAGCTCCATCCGCGAGATCGACCACGAAGGGCACGGCGGCCTCGCCCAGCGCCCGCGCCGCCTGCTGGAGTGCGTCAGCTTTCACATCCATGAGGGCCACGCGCATCCCCGCTTCGACGTAAGCGCGCGCGATGGCGTACCCCAGCCCCTGCGCGGCGCCGGTGACGATGGCCGCCTGCCCGCGTAACTCGCTCATGTCAAGCTCCGCACGAAAGCCGCCAGCCGATCCAGCCCTTGATCAAGCTCCGGCGAGGCTTTGGTCAGCGCGCCGCGGATGAACCCTTCGCCTGCGCCGCCGCCGATGGTGCCGGGCTGGAAGATGAGCTGCGCCTCGGCCCGCGCCCGCGCGACGAACTGCGCGCTGGTAAGGCCGGTGCGCCGCACATCGAAGAACACATAGTACGCCCCCTGCGGCCGCGTGTAGCCCAGCCCCATGCTCTCCAACGCGCTCATCCACACGTGGCGGCGGCGGTCATACTCGCTCAGCACCTCGTGGAACCAGTCGCGCGGGGTCGTCAGCGCGGCCACCCCGCCGTATTGGGCGATCACGTTGGGGCAGATCATCATCGCATGGTGGAACGGCAGCATCGCCTCGACGATCTGCGCAGGCGCGGCCAGATAGCCCAAACGCAGCCCCGTCATGGCGAAGCTCTTGGAGAAGCTGTTGATCGTGATCGTGCGCTCGCGCATGCCGGGCAGGCTGGCCATGCTCACGTGTTCGCTGCCGTCGAAGCGGTAGTACTCGTAAATCTCATCGCTGACGACCATCAGATCGTGGCGGATGGCCACCGCCGCAATCTGCGTCAGCGTCTCGCGGCTGAGCATCGTGCCGGTGGGGTTGTTAGGCGTGACAATGACGATGGCCTTCGTGCGCGGGGTGATGGCCGCTTCGATCTGTGCCGCCGTCACGGTGAAGTTCGTCTCCGGCGTGGTCGGGACGGGGACGAGCGTCCCGCCGAGGATCAGGGCGTCGCGGGTGTACTCGTCGTAGTTGGGCGACGGCGTCAGGGCTTCATCGCCCGGGTCGAGCAGCGTCATCAGCGTGAGCATGAGCGCTTCTTGCGCGCCCGCCGTGGCGATGATCTCGGTGGCGGGGTCGTAGTGCAGCCCATTCTCAACCCGCAGCTTCTCGGCGATGGCCTCGCGCAGTTCGGGGATGCCCGTCCACGCGGTGTACTGGGCTTTGCCCGCGCGAATGGCAGTTTGCATCGCCTCGAACACAGCGGGCGGCGGCGCAAAATCCGGCGTGCCACTGCCGAGGTTGATCAGCCCGGGGATGGGAACTGAGGTCTGCTTGCCCAGCGTGCCCATCACACGCTGCGCCCGCTGCGAAAGATGCTTCTTGAGGTCAAGCGTTGTGGTCATCATGTCTGCCTTTCAAGCGCAAGCGGCGCTCAACTCAGTTGAATCCAGCGGCGTTCCACCGTTGATTGGCGCACCGCGTCCATAGCGATTTGGGTTTGCAGGCCGTCGTAGAAGGTTGCGCCCTCGCGCAGCGCCCGCCCCTCGCGGATGGCGGCGGTCAGCTCGCGCATCAGGCCGACGACGCTCACGTTCCAGATGCCCTTGCCGATGCCCGGCAGGTCAGCGTTGGGGTCATGCTCGCTGATGTCGCGGAAGTCCTCGCCAGCGCGGGCGTAGAGCAGCTTCTCATCCCCGTTAGAAAGCAGGATCGTCCCCTCGCTGCCGAAGATCTGCACGTGGTTGTCCATATTGTGGCGTGCCACGCCGCTGAGGAACACCGTCACCAGCACGCCGTTTACCATCTCAAGGTTGAAGTAGACCAGATCATCCGCCGTGGCCGTCCAGCGCTCGCCGGTGGTCTTGTCGATGCGATCTGGCACGACGACCTTCACTTGGCCGCAGATCGCGCCGATGTCGCCCAACCACCAGCGGATGAGGTCGATCTGGTGGCTGCCGTTCGCGCCCAAGCGCCCGCCGCCCATCGACTCTAGCGACCACCAGTCCCCTGCTGGGCGCGAGGCCGGGTCGCCCCATGCAGGCGTGATGTTCCAGATGTTGACGTGGCGCACCTGCCCCACGCTCCCCTCAGCGATGAGCTGTTGAATGCGGCGGCGATTGGGGTTGAAGCGCAGCTCATGGCCGATCATGTGGACGCGCTTAAGCGCCTCCGCCCGCTGATACATGGCCTCGGCCTCGGCGCGGTTCATGGCGGTCGGCTTCTCGCACAGCACGTGCGCGCCTGCGTCCAGCGCGGCCAGCGTCATCGGCGCGTGGTAGATCGTCGGCGTGGCGATGCACACCAGATCCACCTTGTGGTTGGCGATCATCGTCTCCCAATGGTCGTAGGCGTGCGGAATGCCGAAGGCGTCGGCTGCGGCTTTGGCGCTCTCGATGCGCTGGCTGCTGATGGCCACCACCTCCACGTCGTCCAACGTGCGCAGCGCAGGCAGGTAGGCTGCCTTCGCAAAGCTCGCGCCAATCACAGACACTCGTAACGTCATCTCACAATCCTCTCATAAACACTCATCACTTAACGAGGCTGCGGCGCAGGCTGAGGCCGCAGGATCGCCACCGGGTTGAACCCCGTAATCAGCACCAGACTGGTCAAGATGGCCCCAAAGCCGACCAGCGTCCCGAGGGTGATCGGATCGCTCAGCAGCAGCACGCCCCACAGCACGCCGAACATCGGCACGATGAGCGTCACGGTGGCGGTGTTGGTCGGCCCGACGCGCCGCACCAGCGTAAAGTACAGCTGATAGGCGACAGCCGTTCCCAACACGGCGAGCGCTAACCCCGCCAGCAGCGCTTCAGTGGTCATGCGCGCGGGCAGGCTGAGCGCCGCCAGCGGCAGCATGATGGCCCCTGCGCCAAGCTGCTGGCCAATGGCCATCGTCATCGTGGGCACGCCGCTGAAGGCGCGCCGCGCGTAGATCGTCCCCAGCGCATAAAAAAGCGAGGCGCTCATCATGGCGGCAATCGCCAGCAGCGTCGGCGGCGTCAGACCAAACGGACTCCACCCCACGACCAACGTCACCCCGATGACCCCCAGCATCAGCCCCGCCATCCGCCGCGGCGTGAGCGGCTCGCTCATGAAGAACACACTCAAGACAGCGGCAAACATCGGCGTGATCGAGTTCATGATGGCGGCAAACGACGCAGGCAGCGTCAGTTGGGCATAGGCAATCAGCGCGAACGGGATCGCCCCATTCAACGCGCCCAACAGGACAAATTGACGGCGGTATGGGCGGAAATGCACCTCCACACCCCACAACCGCGCATAGGCGAACATCAGCCCAGCAGCCACCATCACGCGGAACGCCACCAGCGCAACCGGCCCAAACACCGGCGCTGCCAAGCTGGTGAACACGAACGACGACCCCCAGATTGCCCCCAGCACCATCAGCATCGCTAGATCGCGCGCTGTCACCGTATATCCCTTTGTGCAGTTGATCCACAGCGTTAGTGTAAAAGGAAACCGCCGGGGCGCTAGAGCCAATGACGCCAATTGTCTACAGTCGACGAAATGATGGGATGACACATCCAATGCGCGCAAGCACACCAACGGGCGAAACGCCCTTCCCTCACGCTTCTTGCGCTATAATCTGGGAAAATTTTTGAAGGAGCGCTGCCAGATGAGACTGTCGCATGTGTTGGTGATGGTGCAGTTTGCGCTGTTGGGGGCGCTGGCGCTGGCGACGGTGCTGGTCGAACCTGTAGGCGACTCACCTGTAAAGCTCGTGGGGATCGTCGCGTTCCTTGTGGGCGTTGTGATCTTCCTGCTGGCGCTGTACGCCTACGCCCAGACCAACGCCACGCTGCCGCACGTCGTGCCTGACCCCAAACAGGGCACGCAGCTCGTCCAGCGCGGCATCTACCGCAGCATCCGCCACCCGATCTACACTGCCGTGCTGGCGATCACGGGCGGCGTGGCCCTCTACCACGGCGCGCTCATCCCGCTGCTGCTGTGGGGCGCGCTGCTCGTGCTGTTCTATCTCAAGTCAGATTATGAGGAGACGCTGCTGCGCCGCGCTTTCCCCGATTACAGCGCCTATCGCAAGCGCACGGGGCGCTTCCTGCCCAAGCTGCTGTGAGGCCTAGCGCTTCTCGCTCACCCGCGCGGGGAAGATGTGCGCCAGCGCCTCTGGGAAGGCCGCTTTGAACGCCACCAGCCCGTGCCCACTGCCGATCTCGATGAACTCGTGGTCGATATCACCGCGTTCGATCTCGCGCCGCTGCAAGATCAGCCCCAGCGCCAACCCGGGATCGTAGAAACGCTTGCGGTTTTCATAGCGCCCCACGCTCTGGAAGATGCGCTGCGGCAGCAGGCGCGCGCTGGCGAAGCGATCCGCATATTCGGCCAGCCGCTCCTGCGCTTGGCCGCGCCCTAGTGGCGGCGACAGCATGATCAAATGGCTGAAGACCGCTGGGTTGCGCAGCGCGCAGTACGCCGCCGCAATCGCTCCCACGTCCACCCCGCCCACACCCAGATCGGTCGCGTCCAGCGCGTAGGCATCTTGTAGAAAGGGCAGCAGCTCGGTCAAGATGGCGGCGTAGTGTCGGTCGTTGCTGACGAACTCCTGCACGCGCTGCGCTTGGCTGCCGCTTTGCAGCATGGCGATCACCGTGGGCTGCATCCGCTGGTGTTTGACCAGCGCATCGGCGATGTAGGGCACTTGCAGCGGCCCCAACATCCACTGGCCATCAAACAGCACCAGCAGCGGGTAGGCGCTGGTCTGCGGGTCGTAGCCCGGTGGGGTGTAAACCCACAGCTTGCGATTCTCAAAGTGCATCTGCACGCTGCTGAACTCGTGTTCAAAGATCTGCCCGCGCGGGACGTTGAAACGGCTCCAATCCGGGAAGGGGCGCGCCTTGGGCATATGCAGCACGCTGACTTCCATCTGCGCCGTCGACATGCGCAGCGGGTTGCGCGGGTCAACGCGCCAATAGCGTGAAATACGCCGCAGTAGGTTCTTCTCCTCCGCCAGTGGGGTCATCGGGTCGTCAACGACGATGAGATAATCTAACAGATCATCAGGGCGGAAGCGGCGCTGGGCGTACCACAGCGTCGTCCCCTCCAACCGCGTCATCGGGATGAAAGGGGGATCGTTCTCAATAATGTCGAGGTTGACGGCCACCCGTTCCACGCCCACGCCGGTAAACAGGAAGGTGACGAGCGTCCCTTCAATCCACGGCGTTTCAGGGTGCTCACGCAGCAGCTCATCCACAAGCGTTTGACGATTCTCCGGCGGGGCTGCCTGCGCCTCATTGAGAAACTGGTTGAAGGACGTCCATCGCGCCATTGATCCACCTGCTGAGTCTTGGAACGGGTCTACGTTTTGATTGTAGCATTGATGACGCATCTTGTCGCACAAGAGGTTGGCAAGGGGGTGTCCGAGGTCGCAGTGATGCGCCATCTCAGCGTATTCGGTTGGCGTTATAAGGCCTCAGCATCTGTTTGGTTTTAGACACTCCCGCTGGCAAACTTATGGACAAACGGTCGTCACACTAAAAAATGGTCGTTTGTAGGGTTGCAGCACGCTGCACCCTTGCGCAAACAACGTGAGATGCGCACTGACTGAATGATTTTACCGATCAGCAAGGTTCGCGCGATCTCAGGCGCGTGCGCGCTTTCACTATGAGTGCGGCCTTAGGACATTAGAATCAGCGAAGTAAGGGGTTTACAACGCAAGCAGAACGCCCTATACTATGGTCATGTTCACAAAGTTCTGAAAGTTATGAACGTGAACATCGTCCTGCGGAATGTGTTGTACTGTTAGCAGGATGCCAATTGCGATCCATTTCCCCCAATGGGTTGCGACAATTGGATGCATGTCTCCCTCCTTGACGGCGGCGCTGCACTCTCACCGGTGCAGCGTTGCTGTTTCTGAACAACAAAATAGGCGGCCTCGCAATCGAGACCGCCTAGTAACTCAAGCGTTTGGGTGGGTCAGGCTACATGCCCATCATGCCTTCAAGAGGCGTGGCGTTGGCCGGGGCTTGGATGTCGAAGCTGCCGTTCGGGTCGCTCAGGTCGACGCGGAAGGTCAACGTGATCGTAATCGGCGCGGCGCTGCCCGTCAGCATCGAGCCGTCAATCGTCGCGTTGACGTTGAAGCCGAGGCCGGTCACGATGTTGGCAGCGCTGTTGATCTGCTGCACCACCTCAATCCGACCCTCCGTCAGCAGCATCGGGAGCAGGCTTACCAACCCTGCGATCTGCTGACCATCTTCGCCAGCCGCCATCGCCAGATTGCTCACGCTGCTTTGGAAGTTCGCGTCGTTGATCAAGCGGGTCAGGTCAGCCACGAAGGTGAAGGTGTCGCCGCTGCGGGTGTAGTTGAGGAAGCCCGGGATCGCCGTCAGATCACCGAACCCTTCCAGCACGCCCAAGGCCATCTCAGGGTCAAGTTCACCTGTCGCCAGCGCGTCCAGCGGCAACTCTTGACCGCCGATCTCGCCGCTCTCCAGCGCGGACAGCAAGTTGAGGGACCCCCACATACCATCGCCCATGTTGATGTAGAGGATGCCATCTTTCAGAATTGCGCCGGTTGCGCCGCCGCCGCTCGTCATGCCATCGCTGAACGAGGCCGTCACCGTCTGCTCAAAGGAGAGTGGGAAGGCGCTCATCAGGTCGATGATCACGGGGCCGCTGCCGTTGGCGCTGAAGGTCAAGTCACCGCTGTCTGGTATGCCGCTCACACGGAAGTCGATGCTCCACGTCTGGTTAAACGAAGTCACTGTGTTAAGGGTGTTCTCAGTCGCGCTTGCGATTGCTGCGCAGTCTGAAGCGCTCAGACCAAAGCATGTGTCTTGAGCCTGCGCTACCCCAGCCAGAGACATTACCGCCACCACTGCACCTACTGCCCACTTGCGGATCTTCATCGATTTTCCCCTCAATATATATGATGTGCACATATGGCTTACCATTGGCATTGTATGGGCTTTTGTCAATAAATGTCAACAAACACAGATCAATCGTCAGGAAACGTCACCAAACGTTCACGCTTAGCTAAGCATGATGTCTTACCGTTCTAAAGGCAAAATTGGAGCACAAGACGATGAGCATTGAGGTGTTTTGGGACGACGAAGCAGAGACCGTGTTCCTGATTGAAGTGCGCGGGACGTGGAAATGGGAAGACCTGACCAAGACGATGAAAGCCGTCAAGCGCATTAGTGAGGAGCGCGGGCGGGTCATGGGCGCGATTCTCGACCTCGGCACTGGGCTGCAAATGCCCGAGGGCGGCATCTTCAGCCATCAGGGCTTGGCCAATTTTCAAGAGCTGCTCAAACTAGACGGCAAGCAGCGCGGCCCGATGGTCATCGTCGGCATGAACAGCCTCGTGCGGCGCATCTTCGACACCGCCGCCAGCCTTGACCCCAAGTCTGCGCGCATGATCGACTTTGCCGACAGCGTGGAAGACGCTCGAACGCGCGTCTACGCGACGCTGCGCAGCCTCTCCCCGGAATCGTAGGCGCGCTGCAACTTTTGCCCGCCGTTTGCGTACTATGGGAGTATGAAGACGCAAACATCGACTCCCACCTCAACCGGTTGTTGGAACCCCGTCACACGCGCGCTGGCGGCGTTGGCAGCCCTCGTCTACTTGTTCATGCCCAACCTCGGGATCGTCGAGTTGCTGCCGGATAACCTGCCGTTCGTGGGCAACTTGGATGAATTGGCCGCCACCTTCATCCTCGTCAACGCGCTGAGCCTCGCCCCGTGGGTGGACAGCCCATCCAAGCTGCGCTGGCTGATGCTAGGCGGGATCGCGCTCATTAGCGGCCTGTATCTGCTCAACCCGACGGCGGGCTTCATCGAATTCATCCCGGACAACCTCCCCATCGTGGGCAACATCGATGAGATGATCGCCGCCTATGGGTTGACAGCCGTCTGGGCACAGCTTTATTACCCGCGGATCGCAGAAGCGCGCGCGCAGGCTCAGGCGCCCGTTGCATAAGCAGTAGCTAATGCTATATAAAAGTTATTCTAATGCCTCTAGGGGCGCTGAGCGGAAAGTAATCGGTTGCATCTGTCGCAAAGTCACTATAATTACCAATAACTCCGTAGGCAACACGTGGGCGTATGAACGCCTGCGCAGTCAAGAAAGGCCGCTCGACGTTCTGATGCACACCATCCCTCACTTCGAGGTTTCATGCTGTGGCCATCCCCGGCCCCAGCGGTGAGCGTAAGAGTGTCAAGCAATTGTCTTTCCTCCTCAACGGTGGTTAAACAACTGCTGTACCCGTTCAATCAACCGTCTTACCATTGGGTTTTGCTCAACACCATGAGCAGAGGAGTTTATCATGCGTTTCTATCCCGATTTCTATCCTGAGTTTGCCTACGAGCCGACGACGGATCGCTTCGAAATTCGCTACATTGGGGATGGCGTGGGGCAGGGGGTCGTCTCGCTGACGAGCTTTGAACCCGGCGACATCGTGTTCCGCTTCACGGGCGTCTTCAGCAGTGAGGTGACACTGTTCACCCTGCGGGTCAACGATCACCTGCACCTGCACGACCCGTTCTTCATGGGCAAGATCCTGCACTCGTGCGACCCGAACTGCCACGTGGACATGCAGACGCGCACCTTTACCGCCATCAAGCCGATCCGCCCGGGTGACTTCGTGACGATGGACTACGCTCAGACTGAGGCGGTGCTGTATCGCCCGTTTGAGTGTGCGTGCGGCGCGCCCAACTGTCGCGGCTTCATCACCGGCTATGCCGAGGCCGCGCCCGCGCAGGCCGCCGCTTCATAGCGCGCGCCAGACCGCCACACCCAGCGCCAAGGAGCCATCATGACACTCACTTACGCGGAGACGTCACGGGCGCGTTTGCGCCTTGACCAAGAACAAACGCCATTTCTGGACAGCCTGCTCGTCGAAAAACACCGGTGGCAGACCTCTTTCCACATGCCCGGCCACAAAGGGACGCTGCCCCCTGCCCCCAAACTCGTCGAGTATTGGGGCGGGGACATCCACGCCGCCGACCTTGTGGAAATCAACGGCATCATCGACTATCTGCACTCGCCGAAGGGGGCGCTGCTGGAGGCGCAAAAGCTCGCCGCGGATGCGCACGGCGCAGACCATACCTTCTTCCTCATCAACGGCTCGACGGTGGGCAACATCACCAGCATCATGGCCACCTGCTTCGACGGTGACCGTGTGATCATGCCGCGCGCCTCGCACCGGTCGGTCTACGGGGGCGTGGTGCTGTCCGGCGCGATCCCTGTGTATGTCGAGCCGGACTACATCCCCGAGATCGGCTTCCCGTTGGCCACCAGCACCGAGAGCGTCGCACGCCTGCTCAGCCAGCACAGCGGCGTGAAGGCGGTTCACATCACCTCGCCCAACTACTACGGCTACATCTCGAACACAGCGGCGATTGCTGATCTGGCGCACGCTGCGGGCGCGGCCTTGTGCGTCGACGAGGCGCACGGTTCGCATCTGGCGTTCCACCCAGCGCTGCCCGCCTCGGCGGTGATGTTGGGCGCAGACATGGTGATCCAAAGCACCCACAAGACCCAAAGCGCCCTCACGCAGGGGTCGATGCTGCACGTCAACGAGGGCGTGGTCAACGTGGCGCGCGTTGGGCAGATCTTGGCGCTGCTGCAAACGTCCTCGCCCAGCAGCATCATCCTCGCCTCGATTGACGCGGCGCGGCACTTCTCCGTCACGCAAGGCCCAGCGCTGCTAGAGCAGGCGCTGCGGCTGGCCGAGGCGGCCCGCGCCGAAATCCGCACGATGGCTGGGCTGTGGTGCTACGGCGACGACCTCGTAGGGCGCGGCGGCATCTTCAGCTATGACCCGACCAAACTGGTGGTGCGCGTGCGTGAAACCGGCCTGAGCGGGTTCCAGTTCTACGACAAGCTGCGCTACGACTACGGCATCGACGGCGAATTTGCCGACCGCAACCACGTCATCTTCTCGATCACGATGGGCGACACTGAAGCCAGCGTTGAGAAGCTGCTGAACGCCCTGCGCGCCATGTCCGGCTGCGCGGATGCCGCGGATGCTCAGCCTGAGGTCAGCCTGCCGACCGGCCTGCCCGAGATGGCCATGACCCCGCGCGAGGCCTACTATGCGCCTTCACGCCCCGTCCCGTTTGAGCAAGCTGTCGGCCATATCTCCGCCGAGAACCTCATCCCCTATCCCCCCGGGATCCCGCTGGTCGTCCCCGGTGAGCGCATCGAAGCCGTGCACCTCGACTACCTGCGCTACATTCGCAGCATCGGCGGTGGCATCGTCGGCCCGGAGGACAAGACGCTCAACACGCTGCGCGTGGTGGATTAAAATCAGCGCATTTCTGAATTTCTAACCCCGCTTGAGCCAATTCGCCAGAGGCTAAAAGCCTCTGGCTGGCGCGTGGGGGCTGAAGCCCCCTTCAAGGGGCGCGCTTCAGCCGGATGCTTGAGCGCCCGACCAACGGACAGCCCCCGTTTTTCACACTGTTTACACAGCTACCAGCCCCCATTTGCGGTATAGTAAAGGCTGTCTGTAAGTTAGAATTGTGTGGAGCAAAAATCATGACCCTTTCTTTTACTTGGCTAGGACATTCGGCTTTCTTGTTTGAGATCAACGGGCGCAGCGTGCTCACAGACCCCTTCTTGACGAACAACCCCCTTGCGCCCGTCAAGGCAGATGAGGTTCCCGCCGACATCATCCTCATCTCGCATGGGCACGGTGACCACATCGGCGACACGGTGGCCATCGCCCAGCGCACTGGCGCGCTGGTGATCTCGACGCCAGAGATCTGCGGGTGGCTGGCCAAGCAAGGCGTAACGAACCTGTGGGAGGGCAACATCGGCGGCAGCTATTACGGGGATTACATCACCGTAAAGTGGACACAGGCTTTCCACACCTCGTCGCTGCCTGATGGATCCTACGGCGGCGACCCCACGGGGTTCATCATCAGCGCGGCAGGCAAGCGCCTCTACTTTGCAGGGGATACGGGCTTATTCGGCGACATGGCTTTGATCGGCGAGCCGAGTTTGGACGTGGCCTTCCTACCCATCGGGGACAAGTACACCATGGGCATCGACGACAGCCTCACCGCCATCAAGCTGCTCAAGCCGCGTCATGTCGTCCCGATGCACTTCAACACCTTCCCGCCCATCGCGCAGGACGTGATCGACTGGGCGCGGCGCGTCAACAATCACACCAGCGCCACCCCCATCATCAACGACCCGGGCTACGCCCACGTGATTGATTGAGGCGTTGATGTCCTATTTATTCGCCTAAACCAAGTCGGCTGTTATGGTGGACAGAACCTATTACGCTTTTGCCCTCACAGACAAAGCAGGCAATCTCCCTGCTAAAGATGGATGAGGCAACCCATGTGCGGGATATGTGGCATTTTTGAACGACGCGGCGCGGCGCTGGACGTTGACGCGCTGCATCAGATGAACAGCACACTCATCCACCGCGGGCCAGACGGCGAAGGGGTGTACCTGAACGAGCGCATCGGCCTTGCCATGCGCCGCCTTAGCATCATCGACATCACGGGCAGCGCTCAGCCCCTCTACAACGAAGACCGCCAGATTGCGCTGGTCTTCAACGGGGAGATCTACAACTATCGCGCACTGCGTGCCAAGCTGATCGACCGAGGGCATCAGTTCCGCACCGAGGGCGACGGCGAGACGATCATCCATCTCTACGAGGAATACGGCGAGGACGCGCCGCGCCACCTGCGCGGGCAGTTTGCCTTGGCGCTGTGGGATGCGCGCGTGGGACAGCTCATGCTAGCGCGCGACATCGCTGGCGAGAAGCCGCTCTACTACGCGCTGACAGACGAGCGGCTGCTGTGGGGCAGCGAGATCAAGGCGCTGCTGGCGCACCCGCTGATGCCGCGTCGCCACCGCCTGCACGAGCCGGAGGCGCTGGCCTACTACCTGACGCACGGCAGCTTCCCTGCGCACATGACCGCCTATGAGGGGGTGATGAGTGTGCCGCCCGCCCACACCTTGATCGTCACCGCGCAGGCAGCCAAGCTCCAGCGCTATTGGCAGCTCCCGCCCAATGCGCCCGCCGAGCGCCACGCCCGCGCGGAGAACTACCTGCCGAAGATCAAGGCCGCGTTGGAACACGCGGTTGAACAGACTATGATCGCCGATGTGCCGTTGGGGGCGTTCCTCAGCGGCGGCGTCGACAGCAGCCTGATCGTGGCGATGATGCAGCGCCGCAGCCGCCAGCCCGTTTACACCTTCAGCATCGGCTTTGAGGGGGACGACAGCTTCGACGAGACGCCCTACGCCCGCCGCGTCGCCGCCCTATTGGGGACGCACCACACCGAGTTCACCGTCAAGCCTGACATGCTGGAGGTGCTGCCGACGTTGGTCAAGCACCACGACCAACCCTTCGCCGATGCCAGCGCCCTGCCGATGTACTTCCTCAGCAAGCTGACGCGCGACCATGTAACCGTCGCGTTGACGGGCGACGGCGGCGATGAGCTGTTCGCAGGCTATGAGCGCTTTTACGCGCTGGCACTGGTCAACAACTTACAGGGCGTCGCAAAAGGCATTGAGCAGCTCGCAGGGCTGCTCAACCGCCTGCCAGAGGGCACAAGCTACCGCGACCCCATCAAACGGGCCAAGCGCTTCGCCAACAGCGCCAATCAACCGCTGCACGACGCCTATCTGGACTATGTGCGCATCTTCACTGCGGCGCAGGTTGAAGCGATCACGGGTATCGCGTATCAAGAAGCGCAGACCATTCACCAGCCCGCCGACGCGCTGATCTACAACTTCCATACCTACCTGCCGGACGATCTGCTTGTCAAGGCCGACCGGATGAGCATGGCCGCCAGCTTAGAGGCGCGCTCACCCTTTCTCTATCAGGACGTGATTGAGGCGGCGTTGGCCGTGCCGTTCAACCTGCGGCTGCGCGGCCAGACCACCAAGTACCTTCTCAAGCAGTTAGCGAAAGCGTATCTGCCGGCCGATATTGTGGATCGCCCTAAGCACGGTTTTGGTGTGCCGTTGGGGGCGTGGCTGCGCCGCGACAGCCGCCTTGTGCGCGATTTGCTGCTGGGATCGAGCGCGCGCCTCGGCGATGTGATGGAACCACACTGGGCGCGGCAGCTCATCGAGGAGCATGAGCGCGGCCAAACGGATCATGCTCGCCGCTTGTGGGCGCTGCTGACGCTGGAAATCTGGCTGCGTGCCGAGGCCGGTTAAGGTTGCTATTGGCCTCAATTGGCGTACAATGGCAGATAAGAATGTTTGCTACTGCCAGACTGTGCCTACCCAACCATGTCCGAACAGAACGACGCCCCTCTGCCCCCCGGTGAGCCGCTCAACGACGCACACGAACGCCTGAGTGACCTTGTCGCGCCAACCGTCTCACAGGCGTTGTTCGAGATGAACGTGTTCCGCGACAAATGGCGGGTGATCCGCGAGACGCAGCCCGAACTGGCCGAGGCGATGCGCGCCTGCGCCGTGCCCGACGAGTTCGACGTGACGGTGCTGGGGGCCTTGCTCAACCGACCCGACGCGCACAGCGCCAACCACGCGCTGCTCATCCGCATGCAAGATGTGCGCGCCATCACGCTCAACGCCAACAACGCCTATGAGTATCCGCTGGCGGTGCGGCAAATCCTGCGGGCGGAAGTCATGCTCCGGCCGGAGTATGAGCTGTATCAGACGCGGTTGATTACGCTGTACGTCCGCCGCATTCAGAATTATGTTGAGGCGGGCGAATGGGAGCAGGCGCTCGCCATGACGGACACTCTCATCGCTCATGATAACGCTAACCCGCAGTGGCGCGTTCACCTTGCGCGCGTCCGCGTTCAGCGGGCGCGCATCTTACAGGTCTTGCACCGCCACGAGGAAAGCGAGCAAGAACTAGCGCAGGTCATCCGCGATTACCCCACCAACGCCGCGATGTACTTCGAAATCGGGATGATGCACTTCCACGCGGCGCGCTATCAGCAAGCCTATGAGGCGCTCAACCGCGCGGTCACGCTGGATGCTACACCCAGCCACCTCTACTGGCGTGGGCGCGCCGCCTATGGGCTGCAAGAGTATGGCGATGCGCTGGCTGACTTCAGCGCTGCCATCGAAGCCGACCCCACCAACGCCACCTACAGCCTGTGGCGCGGCCACACCTACAACGTGCTGGGCGATTATCAATCGGCGCTGCTGGACATCGACAGCGCGCTGGCGCTCGACAGCACCAGCGGCGACACCTACTACCTGCGCGCGCAAATCCAGCGCCACTTGGGCAACTTGCCCGCCGCGCTGGCCGATTTGAACGAGGCCATTCAGCGCCAGCCCAACGACCCCCTCAATTACAACATGCGCGGAATCGTGCTGCGCAGCCTCAACCGCTTTCACGAGGCCGCCGCCGACTATCGCCGCGCCATTATGCTCAACGCAGGCGAGGCCGATTATCACGTGGGGCTGGCGCTGGCGCTCAACGGCACGGGGGCATATGACGACGCGCTGATCGCCGTCAACACCGCCATCAGCCAACAGCCCGCCGACCCCTATCACTACAACGTGCGCGCCATGATCTACCGCTTCAAGGGGCAGTTCGACCGCGCTCAGAAGGACTACCTGCGCGCCATTGAACTCAAGCCCACCGAGGCGGATTTCTACGTCGGCAGCGCAGCGGCGCTCATGGCGATGCAGCGCTTCTCACAAGCACTAGAGCAGATCAGCGAGGCGGTGCGGCTCCAACCTCAGACGGCCGGCTACTACAACGCGCGTGGGGTCATCCTGCGGCGGATGCAGCGCTTCGAGGACGCGCTGATGGATTATGAGCGGGCGCTGGCGCTCAACCCGCTGGAGGCTGACTTCCACGTGGGGCATGGGCTGGCGCTCAGCGAGCTGGGCCGGCTGGACGAGGCGCTGGCCGCCTTTAACCGCGCAATTGACCTTCAGCCCACCGCTGCCAACGCCTACAACACCCGCGGCATCCTGCGCCGCCGCATGGGCGATCATGAGGCCGCGCTGGCCGATTATGAGCAGGCCATCCGCTTGAACCCACAAGAAGCCGATTATCGCGTTGGCCAGACGCTGGCGCTAATTGCGCTGGGGCGCAACGCCGAGGCGCTGCTGGCGATTGACGAGGCGCTGCGGCTGGAGCCAGCCAACGGCAACCACCACTTCACGCGCGGGCAAATCCATTATGAGCTGGGCGACGTGCAGGCAGCCGCCCGCGACCTTGAGCGGGCAGTAGCCTTTCAACCGCGCGACAGCGCCAACTACAACCTGCTCGGCATGCTGTATCGCAAGCTGGGGCGGCATCAAGACGCGCTCAAAACCTACAACCGCGCCATTGAGCTGAACCCGGGCGAGCTAGAGCACTACATCGGCCAGAGCATGGCTTATGTGGCGCTGGGGCAAGCCGAGGAAGCGCTCGCTGTGATGGATCGCGCCGTCGCGCGCGACCAGCACAGCCCTGCCGTCTACAACGCTCGCGCCATCATCTTGAGAGACTTGGGGCAGCATGAGGCGGCTATCGCGGACTACAACCGCGCTACCGCACTTGACCCCGACTACGTGGAGCCGTACATTGGCCGTTCGCTGGCCTACCGCGCGCTGGAACAGCATCAACAGGCCATCGATGAGCTGAACCGCGCGCTGGCCATCCAGCCTCACAGCCCACACCTGTTCCACGCGCGCGCCCAAATTAACATGGAGATTGGCCGCTACTTTGACGCCATCACCGACTTGAATCAAGCGCTGGAGGGTCGCCCCCACAACGGCGACCTGCTCTACCTGCGCGCTAAGGCCTACCTTGCGATCGAGGACTATGCGCGCGCCCTGCAAGACATCGAAAACGCCATTGAGCGACAACCGAGCGACACCGCCAACTACAACCTGCGCGCCGTGATCAACCGCCGCATGGGCGATCTGGCCGAGGCAATCGACGCTTACACCGAGTGCATCCGCCTCGCCCCCCAAGATAACAACCACTACTACATGCGCGGGCAGGTCTACGTCACGCTGGGGGACTATGAAAGCGCCCTGCCAGATCTGGACGAAGCCGTCAAACTGGCCCCTAATGATGCCTTCAACCGCAACCTACGCGGGATCATCCACCGCCACCTCGGCAACCTTGATGCGGCGCTGAGCGACTATCAAGCGGCAGTGGCGTCTAATCCGACCTACGCCGACGCCTTCATGGGCCTGGCGCTGGTCTACAGCGCACGCGGCGACCATGAAAAAGCCCTTGAGGCGATCAACAGCGTTGTCAGCTTGCAGCCCGACGACCCCAACGTCTACAATTCGCGTGCTATCATCTTGCGCAACCTTGGCCGCTTTGAGGAATCCATCGCCGATTCGCAGCGCGCCCTCGCCCTCAGCCCAGATAACCCCGAAAGCTACCTCAGCAGCGCGCTGGGGCATCGCGGCTTGGGGCACTACGGCGATGCACTGGCCGACCTGACAGCTGCCATCCGCCTTGACCCGAACAAAGACGCCTACCGCTACTGGCGGGCGGTTGTCTCCAGCGATTTAGAGGATTACGAAGCCGCCATCGCCGACTTGACCGTGGCGATCCAGCTCAACCCGCGCGACGCCTACAACTATCAAGCGCGCGCCTCCAACTATCAGCATCGGCACGATTTCAGCCGCGCCATCGTCGACATGATGCAGGCCATCGAGCTGCAACCGGACAACGGCAGCCACTACCACATGCTTGGCCATCTCTATGTGGACATTAATGCGTGGGATCTGGCCTTTGAGCAGTACGCTCACGCCGCCCGCTTGATGCCCATGCAGCGCAGCTATCATGAGATGTGTGGCTTTGCGCTGTTCATGCTGAATGAGCCAGACCGTGCTTATGAGGCGTTCGCGCTGGCGTGGGCGTTGGATCGTGACGGCTCGCTGGCCAACTACTGGCTGGCGCTGGCGTCGTTCGCGCTGCGGCAGGATGCGGCCTTCCTCAAGCACATTGAAATCTCGGTCAGTGTTGAGCTGGACGACCCGGGCGCGCCGCTCTGCGGGGCGTTCTGGAAGGCGGTGTATGGTCGCTTGATCGAGGATGATACTCTGTATGCCGAGGCGTGGGCGCAATTCCAAGAGCACCTGCTGCACCCCACCGCTGACCCTGTGCTGGTCGCGCGGATGCGCGCGCTGGCCGCTGTCTTCCACGGCGAGATCGACGCCGCCCAGCGCCAATATGCCCCGCTGCTGGATGGCAAACGCATGTTGGATGTCATCACCCCGCGCTTCTACTTGCAGCTGCTGGCTTACCTGTTCCCACAGCGGGCCGACCTGACCGAGTTGATCGCGTGGTTTACGGAGCAGCTTCAGGGTGAGTGAGCTGCCGCCGCTGCATGAGGCCGTGCCGCTGGCAGCCTTCCGCACGGCACACGGGCTGGACGAGCACTTCGGCCTCGCGCACCTTGACCCCAAAGATTTCGACGGGCTGGGCAGCGCCGTCGGCATCACCTTTGCTCACTTCTGGGAGCCGATCCTCGCCGCCCAACGCCTGATCCCCGCGCTGCCCGACGAAGCCGCGCTGCGCCGCGCCGCCCAACGCGCCATCGACACGTTCGACCAGACGCTGGCCAACCTCAACGCGCAGGTCAAGCTCACGCCGGAGCAGGCCGAGTTTGCCGTCGCTGGCTTCGCTGATCTGCTGTGGCAGTGCGTCTATGCGCTGCTAGACGTGCGGCAAACGCCCGACCTTGCCACCGTGATCGACCAGTTCATCGCCGCCAGCCTGCACCGCGCCGGCCTGCCGCAAACAGTGGTCGCAGGCGGCGCAGCGTGGCAGGTGACCAGCGTCGCCACGCTCTATGGGCGCGTGGGGCTGCTCGTGGAGCGCGACGGCCAGCGCTGGCTTGTGGCCGACAGCGCCTACACCTGCCCGATGGCGCAGGTCATGACGCGCCTCGTGCTGGCCACGGCCCGCAGCCTGCAAGCGCGCTTCAGCCCGCTTGCCACTCGCCCACAACCCACAAAGGATGGTTCCTGATGCAGCCTGAGGAATTTTTCGCCCGCGCCGCCGAGATCGAAAGCGAGGTCGCCCGCGTCATCGTCGGCCAGCGCGAGGTCGTCCGCAGCGTGTTGATCTGTATCTTGGCAGGGCGGCACGCGCTGCTAGAGGGCGTGCCCGGGCTGGGCAAGACGTCGCTCATCCGTACCTTTGCCGACGTGCTCGACCTCAAATTCTCGCGCATCCAGTTCACGCCCGACCTTATGCCCGCCGACATCACCGGCACGGACATCTTAGAAGAAGCCGACGACGGGCGGCGGCGCTTCCGCTTCCAGCCCGGGCCGATCTTCGCCAACCTCGTGCTGGCCGATGAGATCAACCGCGCCACCCCCAAGACGCAGTCCGCCATGTTGGAAGCGATGCAGGAGAAGACCGTCACCGTCGCCGGGCAGCGCTACCCGCTGGAGGAGCCGTTCTTCGTCCTCGCCACCCAAAACCCCATCGAGATGGAAGGCACATACCCGCTGCCAGAGGCGCAGCTTGACCGCTTCCTGTTCAAGATTCTGGTGGCCTTCCCCACAACAGCCGAGCTGGTGACGATCCTCGAGCGCACCACTGGCACAGCGCAGCCCGCCGCCCGCCACGTGATCGACGCGCGCGGCGTGCTGGCCATGCGCCAGCTGGCCGCCAGCACCCCCGTCGCCAGCCACCTGCAAGAGAGCATCGCCCGCCTCATCGTCGCCACCCATCCCGATCACCCGTCGGCGCCGCCGCTGGTCAAGCAGTACGTCGCCGTGGGGGCGTCCCCGCGTGGGGCGCAGGCGCTCATGATCGGCGCGAAGGTCAACGCCTTGTTAGAGAAGCGCTTTAATGTGGCCTATGACGACGTGGAGGCCGTGGCGCGCCCCGCGCTGCGCCATCGCATCCTGCGCAACTTTGACGGCCAAGCCGATCAGATCAGCACGGATACGATTGTTGATGAGGTCGTCCGCAGCACCCTGCGCACCAACGCTTGACTAGATTACAAATACTTACCTAGCTCTTAATGTTGTGTGTTAGCCTCTTGACCACTGAGGACTTCCCGCGCACAAGGTGTGGAATTGTGTTCACTGACCAATCGCATTTGATCCGCAGCAATCCGCCTCAATTGGCCTACGGGGTGGCCGTGACCGACGTGAACCACGACGGCCAGTTCGAGTTCTTGGTGGCGGGCTTCGGCTTCCCCAACCAAGCGCTGCGCTGGGACGGCAGCGGCTATGTGAATGCAGCGCCGCCCATCCTCGCTGACCCCACACGGCGGGCGATTGCGCTGTGCGCTGCCGACATCGACGGCGACGGGCATGAGGAGCTTTACATCCTCAACACTGACACCTTCAGCGGCCCCAAAATGGTCGCGGATCGGCTCTACGCTAATGGCATCAACGGCTGGGTTGATTTGTTCCAACTGCCGCACAACGCCGACGTGCTCAACCTGACCGCCGGGCGCAGCGTCGCCGCCGTGGATCGGCTTGGCACGGGGCGCTATGGCTTCTTTGTGGCCAACTACGGCGGGCCGATGCGCTTGTATGAGATGGACGACGACGGCATCCTGCGCGATGTCGCCGAGCAAGCGCGCGTCGCCTTGACGACGGGCGGGCGCAGCTTGTGCGCCTTCCCGATTGTCAGCCAGCGTATGGACGTGTTTGCTGGTAACGAGAACGGCCCCAATTTTTTGTTCCGCAACCGCGGCGATGGCACGTTTGACGAAATCGCCGAGCAGCTTGGCATCGACGACCCATTCGAAAACGCGCGCGGCGTCGCGCCGGTGGACACCAACAGCGTAGGCCGCTTCGACTTGGTGGTGGCCAACTGGGAAGGGCCGCACCGCCTGTTCGTCTACAGCAGCGATGGCCGCTGGGACGACATCGCCCCGCCTGCCATGGCCTACCCCTCCCGCGCGCGCACCGTCATCGTGGCCGACTTCGACAACGACGGCTGTGAAGAAATCTTCTTCAACAACATCGGCCAAGCCAACCGCCTGTTCGCGCGGCGTGAGGGGGAATGGCGGCTGGCGGAGATCGGCGATGCCGCCGAGCCGCTGGGGCTGGGGACGGGCGCAGCCGTGGCCGACTTGGACGGCGACGGGCGGCTGGAGCTGCTCATCAGCCACGGGGAAAGCGGGTTTCAACCCTTGTCGCTGTATCATGGCCCGGTCAACGATCACAACTTTCTGCGCGTGTATGCGACAACCCGTTACGGCGCGCCCGCGCGCGGCGCAGTCGTCACGCTCACCACGAGCGAGCGCCAGCAGCGCCGCGTGATCGACGCGGGCAGCGGCTACCTGTGCCAGATGGAACCCGTGGCGCACTTCGGCCTCGGCCACACGGCACAAGTCGAGCGCGTCGAGGTCACTTTCCCAGATGGCCGCCGCGCCACCGTCGAGCGCCCTGCCATCAATCAGACGCTGCGCATCGCATATCCAGCCTAATTGCGCTATCATCACCTACAAAGCGAATTCGATGACAATCAACGGCAAAATCGAGACGCAATTAAAGGTGCGGCATGTTAATTGAACACAAAGTGACTGTTCGGCGCGCGCTGCCCGATGTCTGGCGGATGATCAGCGATTTTGAGGAATATCCACGCTGGCAGCCCCACACGCGCCTTGCCAAGGTCACGCCCAACGACCCCATCCGGCAGGGGTCGATGCTCTACATCGAAAAGAGTGACCCGCTCGGCGTGACGTTCATCAACGCGGATCTGATCGAGTTCCAGCGCAGCAAGATGATCGACATGAAGGGGGTTTACGGGCGTTTCCGCTTCCGGCGCACGATGGAGTTCAGCTCCAGCGGGATGGAAACGCTCGTGCGCGACCGCATCGAGATGAACCCGGGCTGCCTATACTTCTGGTACACGCCGATCCTGCGGTCGATGCTCGCCAGCCAGATGCAGCGCGAGTGGGACGCTGTCAAGAAAACGCTTGAAAATCGCTGAACACCGACGACACACACGAGGGACACGAATGCGGATCGTACTGCTACTACTCATCGGATGGCTGGTATTCACCTCTGTGAGCAGCGCGCAAGATGTGCCCCCCCTGCCGGACGGGCAGCGGCTTCTCGTCTGGGCGCAGCCTGTGGATGGCGGGAGCGGAGAACTGCTGCTGCTGGGCGGTGGCGAGCCGCAGACCGTGCTGCCGCTCAGCAGCAGCGCGAGCGATGTGTCCCCGTGCGGCGTGCGCGCCACCTCGCCCGACGGCCGCTTTGTGGCCTTCAGCGTGACCGATGGGCGCACCACCAACCTCTACCAGATGACCGATGCCTCGCCGCGCCTGAGCATCCTCAACAACAACATCAACACCATGACCTGCGTCGTCGGCGTGCAGTATGACCCGGACAGCGCGCGCGTTGGCTACCTGATGTGGGCCTCGCCCGCGGCCAACGCGATCGTGCCCGTGGCCCGCTTGCTCATCCACAACACCGAGACGCTGGCGCTCGTCGGCAACTTTGAGAACGTCTCCGATTTCACCATGACGAGCGAAGGCGCATCCTTCGTGACGATGTTCCGCAACGCGCAGAACGAATACGTGGAGGTGGGCGTCAACGTCTGGGATGGCATCAGCACCCGCGAGGTGACGACGCTGGTGAGCAACCAGAGCAGCGGCTGCGTCTACACCAGCGCCAGCCTCGACCATATCACCGCGACGCGGCTGGCCGTCACAGTGGGCTTTCGCTGTCGGCGCGGCGTGACCGCCACCCAGTACCAGATCTACAGCGTTGACCTCGAAACGCGCATCGCCACGCTGCTGCTGCAAGGCCAAACCAAGACCCAGTTCATCCCTAACGCGCACACCAATCAAGTGATCGTCGCGCCGAATGAGCAGGCGATCTTCCAACTACTGCCGGATAATTTACGGACGGACAGCGGTGTCCTGATCGAGATGCAGTTGGCCGCCCCGGCTGAGCGCGTGCTTCTGCCCGGGGCCATCCAGATGCCCCAAGCCAACCGCACCCCCACCAACGGCCTGCCGACGATCTCACCCGATGGCCGCTGGCTGGCGCTGGTGACGAACGACGCCAACAACAACGCCACCCTCTACGCCTACGACCTGAACGCCGCAGCCATTCCGCCGATCTTCGTCCCAAGCAGCAGCCGCGGTGACCGCTTCACCGGCCTTCAGTTCACCGCGGATAGCAACACGCTCGTCTATCTGGCAGGCACGCCGCAGGTCAACGCCGTGTTTGCCATCAACTTGACCACCGGCGTCAACAACCGGCTGGCACGGGGACGCTTTAACCTCAACGCGATGGCCCTGTCACCGTTCACGCCGACGGTTGCGCTCGTTGATTCGCGGACGCTGAGCGATGCCCAACCGCGCTACGACGCGCTGGTCATGGTCGACCTCAACACCGGCGCAGTGACCGACCTGTTGGTGGGGGCCAACCTCTCTGACAACCGCGTGCGTGAGCGGCTGGCGATTGTGCCAATTGCATGGCGCAAGCCCGCCAGCTGAGCGCTCATGCCCCCTTCACCTGCCCATGCCCTGTTGGAAGCGCCGCTGCACGAGCTGATCGCGGTGCTGTACAAGCAGTTCAACCGCTTGCTGGCGCAGGGCGGCGTGCTGCTCAGCACGCAGGAAGTAAACGCGCTGGCCGCCGCGGCTGCCGATCATCAGCCGCTGCCGCCTGCCGCTGAGCGCGTCTGTGAGCGCTTGGCAGCCCTCATCCACGAGAGCGAGCAGGAGCTGCAGACGCGCTTCCAGATGAGCTTTGCGCAGGCCCTAGCCTCAGACATGAGCCAAGTTGGCGGCTGGGAGACCACCGCCGAATTCCTTGAGTTGGCCAACCACAAGAGCAACGCCGAGCTGCGCATCAGCGCCGCCAGCAGTCTGCTGCTCATGCTGGGGGATGCGCGTTTCGCGCACCACGCCTACGCCGTGATCGACGCTGATGCGGGCCTCATGGACGTGGACGCCTGCTTCGCGCGGCGCGGCCTGTGCCACTGCGCACGGATCGAGCCGTTAGCAGAGGACTGGCTGGCGCAGGTGCAGGCTGTCCTCCCCCGCAACCCATCCACTTGAACCAAATTTGAACCGCGCTGCCCTGTCCTGCGTATAGCAGCATGTCAGGAGCAGACGTGTGAACGCCGATCAAGAGACCGAGTGGTTGATAGCTGCCCAAGCGGGCAGCGCTGAAGCGTATGAGGCGCTGGTCTACAGCTTAGAGCCGGACATACGCCGCTACATCCGCCGCCGGATTGACCACTACGAGACGGTCGATGACCTCGTGCAGGAGACCTTCCTCAAGCTGTATGTCGCGCTCGACCGCATCCAGCCCGCTAGCAGCCTGCGACCGTATGTGTTCCGCATTGCGCGCAACTGCGTTTATGACGACCTGCGGCGCACGGGGCGGCTGACGGATGAATCGCTCGATGATGAGGTGGTCGAACTGCGGGTGTCGTTCAGCGCGTCGCATCAGCAGCCCCGCCCCGACGACCTCACCCATTGGATGCTGCTGGCGATGGAAGTGCGCGCGGCGATGGACTCGCTGCCGCTGGCCCAGCGCGAGGCGCTGCTGCTCTACAGCGAGGAAGGCCTGTCGTATGCCGAAATCGCCGAAGTGATGGAAGTGAGCGTGGGAACGGTCAAATCACGCCTATTTCACGCCAAAAAGACGCTGCGCCGCCTGCTCAAGCCTGAGACGCTCGCGCTGCTAGACGACGAATTTGATGACAACCGTTCCGCCGAAAGGGAGACGAAACACCATGAACGAGGAAGAAAAGAACAAACGTAAAGACAAGGATAAAGGCCGCCCGTGGGTGTTCAACTTCGGCGGGCCGATCCCGCCCGTGCCGCCCGTGCCCCCTATACCGCCCGTGCCGCCCACCGTGAGCAGCGAGGAGCGCGAGCGGTTTGAGACGATGGAGCGGCTCATCAGCGCGCTGCACAGCCTCATCAAGAGCGTGGAGGTCAGCTTGCTGACCGACACCCATGAGGGCACGTGGCCGATGCTGCGCCAAACCTACACGCGGCTGCACGAGCGCGCGCTGGCGCTGCTGCCCGAGGACGAACTGCTCAGAGACATTATCTCGCGCGACTTCGAGTGCGCTGACGAGCGCGCCTGCCTGACACAGCTCCAGATCAGCGCTCGCCAGCTTGTAAGCTACCTTGAAACGCTCAATCGTCGCGCTGGGCGTGGGCCGGAGGCGTGGCCAGATTTGCGCATCTTAGGCCGCCAATTGAGCGATCAAATCCTCGCCGCCACCAAGGGCGTGATTGGCCGCGCGATGTCAGAAATTGAAGTGTCATTCGACCGCGACGGCGAGAACTACATGGGCGCAAACATGGCCGGTCAAGACATAAGCGGTGAGGATTACGACGACGCGAACTTCACCGGCGCGAACATGAGCGGGGTCAACGCTGCCGATGCTAGCTTCGAGGATGCCAACTTTGCCGGGGCCAACCTCTCAGACGCGGTGTTCACCGGCGCCAACTGCGAGGATGCCAACTTCGCCGGGTGTAACCTCTCTAACGCCAACTTCAGCGGCGCTATCCTGAGCGACGCGACGATGGTCGGGGCCAACATGCGGGGCGCGAACTTCCAAGAGGCCGACCTTGAAGATGCCGTGCTGAAAGGCGCGAACATGCAGCAAGCCGTGTTCAACGGGGCTACGCTCAAAGACGCCAGCATGACCGGCGTGAACGCGCAGGGCGCGCAGTTCGTCGGGATCAACGGGGAGGGCATCGGCGCGGTCGGGGCGAACATGGCCGGGGCTAACTTCCGCGAGGCCCACTTGGAGGACGCCAACTTCCGCCACTGCAACCTATCGGATGCTGACTTCACCGGCGCGACGCTCACGGACGCCAACTTCACCGGCGCGAACCTGAGCGGCGCCAACTTCACTGACGCAGACCTCGAGGACGCCACCATGCCCGATGGTCGCCGCTACAGCGGCAAGACCAACCTCGCCCACTTCGGCATCGTCGTCCACGCCAGCAAGGGCAAGCGCAAGGTCAGCAGCACGCCCGACCCCATCGACCGCCCTGAGCTGCTCGAAACATGGGAAGGCGCAGCGCTGCGCGGCCAAGACCTGCGCGATTACGACTTGAGCGGCCAAAATGCGACTGGCGCTAACTTCATCCAAGCCAACTTGCAAGGCGTGGCCATGCGCGCGGGGATGTTCCAACGCTGCTTGTTCATCGGCGCGAACCTGCGCGGCGTGCAGGCCGAAGGGGCTAACTTTGAAGGGGCCAACCTCGCAGGGGCCAACCTGCAAGATGCTAAGCTGGCGGGCGCGGTGCTGCTGGAGGCCAACCTCGGCGGGGCGAACCTGAGCGGCGCTGATCTGACCGGCGCGATCTTGCCCGATGGCAGCGCCTACCAAGACGACACCGACCTGCTGCGCTTCGGCGCGCTTGGGTGATCAAACGACGGGCTGGCGGTGTTCAGCCCGTCACAGCCGCGCAGGCAGCAGCTCAATGTTGGGGTAGCGGTCGTGCAAGTCGAGAATGAAGGCGCGCCCGCTGTGCGAGAGGCCGCGTTCCAAGCTCCACAGCAGGTGCATGGCGCGCATGAGCGGCTGCCCCTCCAACGGGATCGCCTGCAAAAGGCCAAACTGTACCTCCTGCTTGACGGCGTAGAGCGGCAGTACCGTTAAGCAGATGCCGTTTGCCACCGCGCGCTTGATAGACTCTGGGTTGTCGAACTCAGCGCTGATGACCATGCGCACCCCGTGTTGAAGCAGCGTCTGCTCCAGCCATTGGCGGCTGTGGCTGCTGGGCTGGCGGACGATGAACGACTGACCGTTCAGGTCGTCAATGCGCAGCGACGCGCGCCCCCACCACGGGTGCTGCGGCCCCACGACAACCATCTGCTCCACCTCGTCCAGCACCAGCCAACCATATCGACGTTCGGCGTGCGGGTTAAACTCGCCCTCGACGAAAGCAGCGTCGTACTTCCCCTCGAGCAGGCCATTCACCACCTCAGACGTGACCCCTGTCTTCAAGTTGACCGTGATGGTGGGGTGGCGGCTGCGAAACTGCTGGATCCACTCTGGCATGAGGTACGCGCTGATGCCCGGCGTCGCCCCCAATGTCACCTCCTCAGGAGGGGCAGGCTTCTCCCCCATGACGGCTTTCTCAGCTTTGGCTGTCATCGCCAACAGCAGTTCACCGTGATAGGCCAGCGTCTTGCCCGCCTCGGTGAGCGCCACGCCGCGCGGGCTGCGCTCAAACAGCGCCTTGCCCAGCCGCGCCTCCAACGTCTGAATGTGTTGGCTTACCGCCGAGGCGGTCATCCCCAGCTTCTGCCCCGCACGGTTAAAGCTGCCCTCGCGGGTAACGGTCATAAAAATCGTGAGCCGATACAGATCAATCGACGACATACAATAAAACCCATCACTGTTTTAAGCCTGCACTTAAAACTCATTATAAGCGAATCGCTGTCACAGGGTGAGCCGCAAATCCTGTAAAGTGTAGGCGTAGTGATCAAGGAAAGTGAAAGAGCCACCATGGCGAAGAAGAAAACGACCCCCAACGCTGCCACGCGCAGCCCGCTTGTGTTGAGCGGGGCAGTCGCTGTGCTGGTCGTCGGCGTGCTGCTGGTGATCCTGTCACAGAGTCAAACCAGCGCGTTGACCAGCGCCGCCGCGCCCGTCAGCGCGCAAGCCGCCGCTGACCCCGCACAGCCGCAGGCCGTGCCTGCCCGTGTGCAGCTAATCAACCCACAAACCTACCTCAGCCAGTTCAGCGGTCAGCCGCACCTGCTGCTCGACGTGCGCACGCCTGAGGAGTTCGCCAGCGGGCACATCCCGGGCGCGGTCAACATCTCGCTGCAAACGCTTGAAAGCCGCTTGAGCGAGCTGCCGACCGACCAGCCGATTGTGATCTACTGCCGTTCCGGCAATCGCAGCGCGACAGCGGGGCAGATTTTGCTGCGGCGTGGCTTTGCTCAGCTTTATGACCTCGGCGGGATCATCACGTGAGGAAGCGG
>JBDNCV010000001.1:0-59746 GCA_046719465.1 Anaerolinea sp. | reverse complement strand
GCAAACGGTGTCACCTTGCGATAGTTATCGCCCGCCTCGCGCACGATGTCCATGTATTCCTTGTAGCTCTGCAAGCCGCCCGTTGATGAGCCGATCACGACGCTCGCGCGGTGTTTGGCATCCTCAGCAACGCTGAAGCCGCTCTCGCGGATCGCTTCTTTCGCTGCGGCAATGATGTAATGCTGATAGGGATCGTGTCGCCGCACATCCGGCGGGGACATATAGTCTTCTGGGTTGAAGTTCTTCACCTGTCCGGCGATCTTCACCTGTATGTTGTCCGTGTCGAAGTAGGTGATGCGCTGAATGCCGCTCACCCCTGCGATGATGTTGCGCCACGTATCTGCTGTGTTGTTCCCTACTGGGGTGACCAAACCGATCCCAGTAACCACCACACGCCGCCCCATTGTCTCTCCTTGAAGGTTAAAAATGTTTTTCTCAGTGTTTGTACCATAGCCGCCCCATTTTTCATAGCGAGTCTGTCACCGCTGATGGGCACGCCTTTCCCATTCCCCCGCGGATTGTTGTAAAATATCGGTCGCACCAACACAGGAGAAACCAATTTGTCGATCTTTAAACGCGGTCTCAGCAAAACTCGTCAAGGGCTGTTCGGACGCATCGCTCAGTTGTTCGGAAGCACCGAGATTGACGAGGACACTTGGAGCGACATTGAAGCCACGTTGATCCAAGCTGACCTCGGCCTCGAAACCACCCAAACCGTGATCGAGTTTCTGCAAGAGGCCGTCCGCAGCGAAGGCCTCACCCGCACCGACCAGCTCTACAAGACGCTGAAAGAAGCGCTGCTTGCCCTGCTTGAGGAGCCGCGCCCGCTCAACATCAACGACCGCCCCCTCTCGGTCATCCTTATCGTGGGCGTCAACGGCAGCGGCAAGACCACCAGCATCGGCAAGCTGGCGCATCGCCTCAAGCGCGCAGGCCGCCAAGTAATGCTCGCCGCTGGCGATACGTTCCGCGCGGCAGCCATCGATCAATTGCAAAAGTGGGGGGATCGCGTGGGCGTGCCGGTGATCGCCAACAAACCGGGGGCCGACCCGGGCGCGGTCGTCTACGACGCGATCAACGCAGCGCAGGCGCGCGGCTGCGACGTGCTCATCGTGGACACCGCAGGACGCCTCCACAACAACTACAACCTGATGCAAGAGCTGGCCAAGATCAAAGGCGTCATCGCCAAGCTCATCCCAGACGCGCCGCATGAGGTGCTGCTCGTCCTCGACGGAACCACCGGCCAAAACGCCCTTAAGCAGGGGGTAAAATTTGCTGAAGCCGCCGAGGTCACCGGCTTGATCGTGACCAAGCTCGACGGCACCGCCAAAGGCGGCATGATCTTCAGCGTCATGACCGAGCTGCACGTGCCTGTCATGTTCCTCGGCCTCGGCGAAGGCATAGATGATCTCGTGTACTTTAACCCGCGCAACTTCGTTGACAGCCTCTTTGAGGATGAGTAGTGCCCTTCCGAGACCGCCTCACCAGCTTGCAGAACCCACGTGTGCGCCTTGCACGGCAGCTCCAAGATAAGAAGGCTCGCCGCGCAGAGCAGCGCTTTGTGATCGACTACAGCCGCGATCTGGAGCGTGCGCTTGCTCAAGGCTATCGCGCAGACTATGTGCTGGCCGCCCCTGCCCTGCTCGATGCCGAGGAGGCCGCCCTGCTGCACAGCGTGGATGCGCCTGTGTTCGAAGTCACGGCGGAGATCCTCGAAAAGGTCGGCTATCGCCAGCACCCAACCGGCCTTGTCGCCGTCATGCATCACCCTGCGCCGCGCCCGCTGCCAGCCCCCTCCAGTGATCGCCCGCTGCTGCTGCTAGTCGCGCTTGAGAAGCCCGGCAACATCGGCGCGCTGCTGCGCACCGCCGACGCCACCGGCGTTGAGGCCGTCTTGCTGGTTGATACCGCTCTCGACCTTTACAACCCCAACATCATCCGTGCCAGCACAGGGGCCTGCTTTCTGCCTCACATTTACGAGCTGAGCACGCAAGATGCCCTCTCATTCTGCTCAAAGTACCATTACAATATTATCTCAGCCCATTTGCAAGGCACTCACAGCCTATTCAACCTCGACTTTCGGCGTCGGACTGCGGTTGTGTTGGGCACTGAAGATGCCGGGCTGAGCGTGGCATGGCGCGATGCCTGCCACATCTTGATGAAGATCCCGATGATGGGAACGCTCACTGACTCCCTCAACGTGTCTGTGGCGGGCGCGGTGATCCTGTATGAGGCGCTGCGCCAGCGGCTGCAACCCTGAAGACGAAAGACATCAAGTCATGATCGACGCAATCGCCAACCAACTCAGCACCCACCAGAAGCAGATCAGCGATCTGATGGCTAATCTGCACCTCGATGAGAAGCGCGACCGCCTGCGCACGCTCCAGCAGCAGTCCGAAGCCCCCAACTTCTGGGAGAACCCCGCCGAAGCCCAAAAACACATGCAGGAGATCGCCCGCCTCAACAACCAGATCGAGCCGTGGGATCAGCTCTACCGACGCATCACCGACGCCCTCGAGCTGACCCAACTTGGCGACGATATGCAGGCCGAACTCGCCGCTGAGCTGGACGAGATCAACCGCGAGGTCGAGCGAATCTCGGTGCTGGCCATGCTCAGCGGCGAGTATGACGACGCCGACGCAATCATGACGATCCACGCGGGCGCGGGTGGGGTCGACGCGCAAGACTGGGCCGAAATGCTCGAGCGCATGTACCTGCGCTGGATGGAACAGAACGGCTACAAGGCGGAAATCCTCGAGCGCAGCGAGGGTGAAGAGGCCGGCATCAAGAGCGTCATGATCGCTGTCAAAGGCCAGCACGCCTACGGCTACCTCAAGAGCGAGATCGGCGTGCATCGCCTCGTGCGCATCAGCCCCTTCAACGCTAACGGCAAGCGCCAGACCTCGTTTGCAAAGGTCGAGTTGTGGCCCGACGTCCAAGACGAGATCGACATCGAGATCAACGAAAAAGACCTCAAGATCGACACGTACCGCTCCAGCGGCGCAGGCGGCCAGAACGTCCAGAAGAACGAGACCGCCATCCGCATCACTCACCTGCCCACTGGCATCGTCGTCCAATGCCAGAACCAGCGCAGCCAGCTTCAAAACCGCGAGCGCGCCATGCAAGTCCTCAAAGCCCGCCTGTTTGAGATGGAGCGCCAGAAGCAAAAGGCGGACTTGGCCATGCTCAAAGGCGAAAATGTCGACGCCGACTTCGGCAACGCGATCCGCTCCTACGTGCTGCACCCGTATCAGCTCGTCAAGGATACGCGCACTGGGCACGAAGTAGGCAACACCAACGCCGTCTTAGACGGGCGCATCACCGACTTCATGGAAAGCTACCTGCGCGCCCGCATCGCCAGCGCGTCAGGTTAAGGATTGACAAAACCGACACCGTGGCCTTAACATAGTGTCGTGATAGAAGTTTAGGACAGACGAACTGGCAGAGAGGCAGAAAACAAGCCGTTTTCTTGCGTCTCGTTTCGTCTGTATTGCTGTTTCACCACCTGACCAACCAACACACCCAAACCCACGCTGGCACCAGCGCACAGGAGGAATGCCGTGGAGGCTAAAGATTTCAGCGCACTTCGCATCAGTCTCGCGTCGCCTGAAACGATTGAGTCATGGTCTTATGGCGAGGTCACCAAACCCGAGACGATCAATTACCGACGCCTGCGACCTGAGAAAGACGGCTTGTTCTGTGAGGCAATCTTCGGCCCCACCCGTGATTGGCAGTGCTACTGCGGCAAGTATAAGAATATCCGCTACAAGGGCATCGTGTGCGATAAGTGCGGCGTGGAGGTGACCAAGGCTTCCGTCCGCCGTGAGCGCATGGGCCACATCAAGCTGGCCGCGCCCGTCGCCCATGTGTGGTACACGCGCCGCGTTCCCAGCTACCTCGGCCTGCTGCTGGATATCAGCCGCCGCAACCTCGACCGCGTGCTGTACTTCGCACAGTACGTCATCACCTCCGTCGATGAGAACATGCGCCAGCGCGCCCTCGCCCGCATCGATAAAGAGCTGGAAATCAAAGAGCGCGAGCTGGGTGGTGATATTGAATCGCGCATGAAGGAACTCAAAGGCCGCCACGATCAAGTCGTGACGGAATATGAGGAGCGCGTCCACCAGATCAACCAGCACTTCGACAGCGAGTTTGAGCGTATCAGCAACGAGCTGGAGCAGGAAGCCGCCGACCTTGCCGCGCGCCTGCAAGCGCTCATGGGGCAAACCGCCACCGCCGACATCGGCAGCCGCGACCTCGACGTCATCCTCGTCGCCAAAGGTGAACCGGTCACCCCTGAGGCGCTCGACCGTTTGAACGATCTGGTCGCTGTGCGCATGGCCAGCATCCAAGAAGACATCGACCGCATGCGCCGCGACGAGATCACCGCCCTCTCGAACCAGATGGAGGGCATGAATGCAGGCACGAACCAGAACCTCGACGAGCAGTTCGATGAGCTGGAGCAGCGCCTCGCCGCCATTCGCGCCAGTGCCCAAAAACAGAAGGACGAGCTAAACGAGCTGGCCGTGCTGCAATTCCTGCCGGACAATCGCTACAACGAGCTGAAGAAGCGCTACGGCAGCGTCTTCCAAGCCGATATGGGCGCGGAAGCCTTCTACAAGATCCTCAAAAACCTCGACCTCGACAAGATGGCCGCCGAGCTGTGGCGCGAGGTGCGCAACACCCGCAGCAAGCAGCGCAAAAAGAAAGCCACAAAGCGCCTGCGCGTCGTCGAGAGCCTGCGCAAGAGCAACAACCGCCCCGAGTGGATGATCCTCACGGTGCTTCCGGTCATTCCGCCTGACCTGCGCCCGATGGTGCAGTTGGACGGTGGCCGCTTCGCCACGAGCGACCTCAACGATCTCTACCGCCGCGTCATCAACCGCAACAACCGCCTCAAGCACCTGCTGGAATTGGGCGCGCCGGATGTCATCGTCCGCAACGAGAAGCGCATGCTGCAAGAGGCCGTCGACAGCTTGATTGACAACAGCCAGCGCGGCAAGGCGCTGTCGCGTCGTGGCCGTCGTGAGCTGAAGTCGCTCAGCGACATGCTCAAGGGCAAGAAAGGCCGCTTCCGCCGCAACCTGCTGGGCAAGCGCGTTGACTACTCCGGCCGTTCGGTCATCGTGGTTGGCCCGCGCCTCAAGCTCAGCCAGTGCGGCCTGCCGAAGTCGATGGCTTTGGAGCTGTACCGCCCCTTCGTCATCAGCAAGCTGGTGGAGAAGAACTACGCCAATAACGTGAAAGGCGCCAAGCGCTCCATTGAGCGCGAAAAGCCCGAAGTGTGGGAGATCTTGGAGGAGGTCATCAAGGAGCGGCCGGTGCTGCTCAACCGCGCCCCTACCCTCCACCGCCTCGGCATCCAAGCCTTTGAGCCAATCCTCGTCGAGGGCAAGGCGATCCAAATTCATCCGCTGGTCTGCTCGGCCTTCAACGCAGACTTCGACGGCGACCAGATGGCTGTGCACGTCCCGCTGAGCCGCCGCGCGGTGGAAGAAGCGCGCACGCGCATGCTTTCCACCAAGAACCTGCTCAAGCCGTCCGACGGTCAGCCCATCGTCGGCCCCGCCAAGGACATGCTGCTTGGCATCTACTACCTGACGCTCGACCCGAGCGTGGAGATCGTCACGCTCAAGAAGAACGCCAACCGCTTCGCTCGCATGGTCGACCTGCACGAGACCAACGCCCGCGTCGGCATCGAGTTTCGCTCGAACGGCTACTACTATGTCAAGTACCGCGACTTCAAAAACATTGAGCTGTTCCGTGACAACGAGGAGCTGCAAGGCTCCAAGCTCGTCGTCAAGGAGCGTGCCCAAGACCTCGTCATGCAAGCCCTGCTCGACGGCAAGGTGGATGTGATCCTCGACAACGTGCACCGCGTGCGCGATTACATCCGGAAGAACAAGCTCGAAGATCAGGTGGTCATCACCAACCTGCATGAGCGCCGCGCAGTCGTCAACCTCGATGAGGTCGAATATCTCTACGGCTTGAAGCTGGTTGACCTGCACACGCCGATCATGCTGGGCAACGTGTACGATCATCGCGCCCCCCAAGAAGCACCAATCCCGACCACGGTCGGACGCGCCATCTTCAACCGCATCCTGCCCGACGAGATGCGCTTCGTTCAGCAAACGCTCGACAAGAAGGGGCTGGCCAAGCTAGTCGCCCGCTGCTATCAGGTGCTTGGCTCCGACATGACGACGGACGTAGTGGACGCCATCAAGGACTACGGTTTCCGCTATGCGACCATCTCCGGCACGACCATCGCAGTCAGCGACCTGACCATTCCAGAGGAGCGCGACGCTATCATGGAGGAGGCTGAATCCATCGTCGCCAGCATGGAGCGCAGCTACCGCCGCGGCGTCTCTACCGAGGAAGAGCGCTACCAGCTCACCGTCGACACATGGACAGCCGCCAAAGAAAAGCTCGAGGCACTGCTGCAAAAGACGCTCGACCCGTTCGGCCCCGTGGCCGTCATGGCCTTGAGCGGCTCGACAAAGGGCGGCTTCGGCCCGATCACCCAGTTGGCTGGTATGCGCGGCTTGATGGCCGACCCGTCGGGGCGCATCATCGACCTGCCCATCCGCAGCCACTTCCGCGAAGGCCTCAACGCGATGGAGTACTTCATCTCGACGCACGGCACGCGCAAGGGTCTGGCAGATACCGCGCTGCGCACCGCCGACGCCGGTTATCTGACGCGCCGCTTGGTCGATGTGGCACAGGACATGATCGTCAACCGCACCGACTGCGGCGTAGAACACGGCCTCGTGCTGAAGCGCAGCGACGACGTGGCCGGCCAGACGCTCTATGAGCGCATCGTGGGCCGCTGCTCGACGCGCCCGATCTTCAACCCGCAAACCGGCGAGTTGATCGTGGATCGCAACGGCATGATCAACGAGGAGATCGCAGAGATCATCCAAAATATCCCACAGATCACCGAGGTCGAAGTCCGCAGCCCGATGACCTGCGCCCTCGTGCATGGGGTCTGCGCCCTGTGCTACGGCCGTGACCTCGGCACAGGCGAAATGGTCGAGATTGGCACGGCAGTCGGCATCATTGCGGCCCAGTCCATCGGTGAGCCGGGCACACAGCTCACGCTCCGCACCTTCCACACGGGCGGCACGGCTGCCTCTGGCGGTGACATCACGAGTGGTCTGCCGCGCGTGGAGGAATTGTTCGAGGCACGCCGCAAGCCCAAAGGCGAGAGCGTCATGATTGATGAGGGTGGCATCCTGCGCCTGACTGTCAACGAGGACGGCATCCGCCAAGCGCGCGTCATTCGCACCCAGTTGTTCCGTCAAGAGCACCACATCCCAGCCAATTTCGAGGTAGTGGTCGAGGATGGGCAGAGCGTGAAGAAAGGCGAGTTGATCGCGCGTCAGAGCGACGGTGATGCCCAACTCCTAGCAGACATGACTGGTGAGGTGTTCATCGAGCGCAACGCCACCGCTGAGAACGGCTTCAACGGCACGATCCTCTATATCCGCTATGAGGAGCGTAAAGAGGACGTCTACGACATTCCGGCTAACGCCCGCTTGATGCCCGGCATCGCCGACGGCATCGAGGTGGCCGCAGGCACGCAGCTCACAGAAGGCTCGCGTAACCCGCACCAGATCCTCAAGGTGCTGGGTGAGGAAGCCACACAGCTCTACCTGCTGACGGAAATCCAGAAGGTGTACCGCCAGCAAGGCGTGAGCATCGCGGACAAGCACTTCGAGGTGATGATCCGCAAGATGCTGAACAAGGTGCAGATCACCAAGAGCGGCGACAGTGAGCTGCTGCCCGGGGATCTGATCGACAAACTTGAACTGCTTTCGCTCAACGAGGACTTGATCGCCGCAGGCAAGGAGCCTGCCGCAGGCATCCCGATCTTGCTGGGCATCACCAAGGCTGCCCTCAGCACGGACAGCTTCCTCTCCGCCAGCAGCTTCCAGCACACCATCAAGGTGCTGGCCGGAGCCGCCATTGAAGGCAAGAAGGATCCGCTCTACGGGCTGAAGGAGAACGTCATCATCGGCAAGCTGATCCCCGCTGGGACGGGTTTCTCGGCCTATCAAGAGCGTGAGCGCGTCGGCCCGCGCACTACACTAGAAGCGCAGGGGGCCTATGACCACGAGAGCATCCTCTCTGAAGATGACGAGGAAGCCGAGGAAATGGAATAAGGCGCGCCCAGCCACAGGTGCAGTAGCGCAGAACAAACAAGGCGTCGGAGTAACTCCGACGCCTTGTTGCTTCCCATGAGAGGGGCTTACTGAGGTCGGTCGCGCAGCGCGATATACAGCGGGCGCACGATCAACCCTTCTTCGATCATGTTGGGCGCCAGTAAGCTGAAGCCCGCCATCTCGTCGCGGTTGTTGATCAAAGTTTCGTTGGCAAAGTTGAAGTTCCACAGGATCATCGGGCCAATATCGGGGCGCGATTGGCCGATTTCAAACGCTCGCAGCGTGTACTCGGCTTGCTGCTCCGGTGAGGTGTAGCCCATCCACGCCTCTGGCGGCTCCACGCCGAAACCGTCCCACGTGGGCCAACCAAACTCCGTGATCCACATCTGCACTTCGCTGAAGCCATTGCGGTTCATGATGTCGCGGTAGGCGTCAATCGTCTCGATGAAGAAGAAGTGCGGGTTGTCATCCCAACCGCGGTCGCTGCTGGGGTTGCAGCAGCGCGCGTCCGGCGGGTTCCACCAGCCATACGGATGCACCCCGACCGACACATCTGGGTAGTTGCCCAAGCCCGCGTCGAACATCTGCTGCAAGAACACGCGATCATCGACCGAGCCTGCGCTGTTGCCAGTGGGCGCTAACCCCGCCGTAATAAGGTGCACCGAAGGATAAAGCGCACGCATCGCCTCGCGCACGGGGATGAACAACTGCATGTAGCCCGCCCCTGTCAGCGGGTAGACGCCGCGCCATTCACGCAAAAGGTTCGGCTCGTTCCAGATTTCTAGCGCGTCGATGTTCTCGATCTTGATGTCGGTAAACAGCAGTTGCAAGAAGTTGATCAAATCCTGCGGATTGGCGGGCGGCCCATCTTCGCGCGTCTCGCCGCCGCGTGCCCACGCAGGCGCTTTCGCCACGCTCAAGAGAACTTTGAAGCCGAAGTTTTTGGCGCGCTGCACTTGCAGCACAAACGCGTTGAACACGTCGCTCTTTTCGCCCGGGCCATTGGGCTGCATCGTGCTCCAATCGAGCTGCAACTTTACCCAGCCCACGCGCGTCTGCTGTGCCAGCCACAGCATATCAGCGAACTCGTCCCATCCCATGTTGTAGTAGATCTGCAAGCCCATCGCCAGCGGATCCAAGCGCCCCGCCACCGGCACATAAGGCGTTGGGCTGGGGAACACCGCCGACGGATCCAGCGTTGGGATGAGCGTGGGCGTGCTGGTTGCGGGGGGTGTGATAGTGTAATCAGGCCGCAAGATCGACCCGATAAACGACCCATCCCCCGGGATTGGTGTACGAGTAGGCGGGGGCGTTTGCGTCGGGAGGGGGGTAGCTGTCGCGGCGGAGGTGGCCGTCACCGGCTCGGGCGAGGGCTGCACCACCGTGGTTGCAGTCGCCACCGCGGCCACACTGGCATCCGTGGGGGCCGGCGTCGGCGTGATCACAATACGGATCGGCTCAAAAGAGTTACACGCTGCCAAAATCAGCACTGGCAGCAGCCACACGATTAACTTACGCATAGGCTTCCTTTCGTTCTCGTCTATGCTAGCACGGACAGTCACAGATGAAAACAACGGCTTATCTATGTTCACCCTCTGATCCAAACACGGCTTTGTGATATACTAGAACAGATATTCTTAGGCGTTGACAGCAGAGCCTAAACCCTTACAATACGGCAGTCACCTGCATAAGGACGCACTATGGCGCTTGGATCCATTCAACCCATCCCCATCGAACAGGAAATGCGCGACGCATACCTTGACTATGCCATGAGCACCATCGTTGCGCGCGCCCTGCCAGACGCCCGTGACGGCCTCAAACCCGTGCACCGGCGCATCCTCTACGCTATGTACGATATGGGCATTCGCCCCGACAGCGCTTACAAGAAAAGCGCGCGCATCGTCGGGGAGGTCTTGGGCAAGTATCACCCACACGGCGACAGCGCCGTGTACGACGCCATGGTGCGGCTCGCGCAGGATTTCTCCATGCGCTACTGCTTGATCGACGGGCAAGGCAACTTCGGCAGCATCGACGGCGACAGCGCCGCCGCCATGCGCTACACCGAGGCGCGCATCGCCCCGCTCGGCGCACAGCTCTTGACCGACATCGAAAAAGAGACCGTCAACTTCGGCGATAACTTCGACGGCTCCCTCACCGAGCCGCAAGTGCTGCCCGCCGCGCTGCCCAACTTGCTCATCAACGGGGCATCGGGCATCGCCGTTGGCATGTCCACCAACATCCCTCCCCACAACCTCGGCGAGATCGTCGATGCGCTGGTCTTCATGCTCTCGCACTGGAACCGCCTTGAAGAAATCAGCGTCGAGGAACTCATGCAGTTCGTCAAAGGCCCAGACTTCCCGACCGGCGGCGTCATCTACAGCCACCACGAGAACGAAACAGGCGATAACCCTGTGCTGCAAGCCTACGCCACCGGGCGCGGCAAGGTCACCGTGCGCGCCAAAGTTCACATCGAGGAGATGGGGCGCGGCAAATCACGCATCATCGTCAGCGAGCTGCCCTATCAAGTGAACAAAACCTCGCTCATCGAGCGCATTGCCCACCTCGTCAACGTGGGCAAGCTGGAAGGCCTCTCCGACCTACGCGATGAATCCGACCGGCAGAATCAGGTGCGCCTCGTGATCGAGCTTCAGCGCGGGGTCGACGCCTCTGAGGTGTTGGGCAACCTGTTCAAGCTGACCCCGCTGCAAGAGACGTTTAGCATCATTATGCTTGCGCTGGTCGATCAACAGCCTCGCCTCTTGTCGCTCAAGCAGGCGCTGCGCGTCTACCTCGAACATCGCCTTGAAATTGTGCGCCGCCGCAGCGAGTTCGACCTCGCCCGCGCGCGTGAACGCGCCCACATCCTCGAAGGGCTGCTCAAAGCACTGGATCGCCTCGACGAAGTGATCGCGCTCATCCGCCGCAGCAAAAACGCTGACGCTGCTCGCACTGGTCTGATGACCCTGCTCGACATCACCGAGGCGCAGGCGCAGGCCATTCTCGATATGCAGCTCCGGCGTTTGGCTGCGCTTGAAGCGCAAAAAATCCTCGACGAATACAAAGAAAAAATCGCGCTCATCCAGCAGTTGGAAGCGCTGCTGGCCGACCCCAAAAAGATGCGCGTCGTCATCGCCGAGGAGCTGGCACAGCTCAAACTCACTTATGGCGACAAGCGCCGCACCATCGTTGCTGACAGCTTCGCCAGCAACAACGCCAGCGACTACCTGATCCCGGAGGAGGCAACGTGGGTTACGCTCACCACAGGTGGCACGCTGACTCGCTCGCACGACAATGTGCCGCCCAAAGTGCCAGCGACGAGCAAACAACCGCCCATCATCATCCTCAACACCAGCACAGCGCAGGTGCTTTACCTGTTCACCGCGCGCGGCCTGTGCGCCACAGTGCCTGTGCAGCAGATCCCACAGTCTAACGATTTCAACGTGGGCATCGCCTATCACGACCTGACCCCGCTCACAGCACAGGATCAAGTCGTGGCGGCGCTCGGGCTTGATCTGAACCCGGGCGCGGGCTTCTTGTTCATGACGACGCGCAGCGGCAAGGTGAAGCGCCTACGGCTCGAGGACTTGCCGGGGATCGTCGCCAAAGCCTTCCTCGTGATGAACGTAGGCGACGATGATGAACTCATCAGCGTGTTTGTGACCAACGGCAGCCAAGAGGTGCTCTTGGTGACGGCCCAAGCGCAAGCCATCCGCTTCCGTGAGGATGAGGTGAGGCCCACCGGCTTGGCCTCTGGTGGTATGATCGGCATCAAGCTCAGCGGCATGAAAGACCGCGTGGTCGCCGCCCTGCCCGTGCACGAGAATCAGTACGTGTGGAACATCAGCGACGACGGCATCGCCAAGATCAGCGCGGTGGAGGACTACCCCACGCAGGGGCGCGCAGGCGGCGGCGTGATCAGCATGCGCCTTCCACGCAGCAGCAGCGAGCTGGCTGCTGCGGCCATCGGGCGGCAGGACGACAATATCATCGTGCTCACTGATCGCAAGAAGCCGCTCTACATGCGCATCGGTCGTGCCCCACTGCTTAAGCGCGGCCGCACAGGCGGTGAAAGTGTTTTGACGCTGCGAGAGAACGAACGAGCCACCGCCGTTGTGCCATATCAGGCGCGGGTAGAGCTGCCACCCGCTGAAAGCGCCGAGGCCAACGGCAGCGCGCCCTAGTGGGCAGTCAAGAGGTGCATGACTGCCTCGGCATAGCGTGGCTCATGTGGGTTGTGACGGAAGGCACGCAAGAAGAAGCTCTCTGCCAGCGCCTTCTCACCCTGTGATTCGTACAGCATGCCGATGGCATACAGGGCGCTGCCGTAGGCTTGCCGCATCTCGAAGCGCCGCCGCAGCACCCAATCCGCGTCGCTCGTGGTCAAGAAATCGCCCTGATACAAGCGGATCGTGTCGCGCAGAAGCGGCTCTACCTCGAACGTATCTGACACTTCAGTGTTTTGCAATGTGCGGTTGAACTGCGACACATCGTAGAGCAGCGTCACACGATCTGTCACGCGGTAATAGCCCGACTGGTAGACGGTCAGATCAAGGCCGAGCACCTCGTTCACTTTGCGTTTCGTCACGTGGAAGACGTTCGTCGCCTCTTTAACGCTCATGCTCGGCCAGAAGGTGCGGAAGATTTCGTCACGGGTGACCATCCCTTTGTCGATGAAGTAGAAGAACAGCAAGCGAGGCAGCACGCCATCCCAACTGTCGATCTGCTGGCCGTTGAGGTACACGCGCCCCACACCGAACGACTTCACCTCCAACAGTGGGCGCTCTTGGTCATGCCGCGTGTAGTCGTACAGCTCTGTCGCATCGTCCACCGGCACAAACTCCACTTGTGGGCGCAGCACAGGGTGCTGCAGCACTTGCACGGGCAGCGTTCGGCCTGCCAATGTCACGCGCAGCGTCGGGGTTGCTTCTAACAACTGCACGCAGGCTGCCGCCAGCTCCGCCCCTTGCACGCGGTCGGATTCGTCCAACACCAACCATGAGGATGCTTGTCCCGCCGCGCCCACCTGCGCCAGCACATCCGCGCTGGTCAGCTTATCTCCATTAAGGCGCACATACAGCGCGCCCTCCGCGCTTAGCGGCTCCCACATATAGCCATGCTGACGGGGCGCGTTCGGGTGCAGCACGACCACGCGGGTCGTTGGACGTAGGTTCTTCACCCATTCGTTCATGATCAATCTTTCAGCTTTTAACAACAAGCAGGCGGCACAGCCACTTTCACCGCTATGTTATTATTATATAGCAGATTGTCATGATCGTTAAGAGTTGCTGCTATTATGTTTGCAGACGGCGGCGCGTCTCAACGACGCTGGGGATATTCTCGATCTTGGCCAACGTCTTGGTCAACTGCTGTGGTGAGCCAATCTCCAAGCTGATGAAGATCGACGCGATGGCCTGCTTGGTGTTTACCTCGACTGATGAGATGTTGATCCCACTCTCAGAGATCACCGTCGTGATGTCGCGCAGCAAGCCCGTGCGATCGTGGGCGATGATTTCCACTGGAACGTTAAAGCGCTGCTGAGTGGGCATCGTCCCCCAACTGACTTCGATCAGCCGTTCAGGATCAGGGATATTCTGCACGTTGGCGCACGTCGTCCGATGGACAGTAACGCCCCGGCCCCGCGTGGTGTAGCCGATGATGTCTTCCCCGGGCAGCGGAGCACAACACCGCGCCAGCGTGACCAGCATGCCGCCCGTGCCGTCGATAAAAATCGACGAAGAGGCATCCTGTGAGGCCGGCGCTTTCAATTTCGAGCGCAGCAGGTCAACGTCGCTCTCTTGGGCTTCACGCCGCTTGCGTTCGTCCTCGAGCACCGTCTGCGCAATTTCGGAGCCAGTGATGTTCCCTACGCCAATCTCGTACAGGAAATCGTCCAGCTTGCTGTGGTCGAACAGGGCGGCGATGGCCTCCAGCGGCACACGCTCTAACAACCCGAGCTTTTTCAGCTCATGCTCCAGCACTTGTCGCCCGCTGGCAATGTTGCTTTCGCGCTGCTGCCGCCGGAAGTAATGCTTGATTTTCGACTTAGCGCGCGAGGTGATCGCGTAGCCGTTGTCCGGGTTCAGCCAGTCGAGGCTCGGCCCGCCGCGGTTCGACGTCAGGATTTCGACTTGATCGCCCATGTTGAGCTGATAGTTCAACGGGACGAGCTTCCCGCGCACCTTTGCGCCGCGGCAGCGGTGGCCAATCTCAGTGTGGATGCTGTAGGCGAAATCCAGCGGGGTTGCGCCGCGCGGCAGGTCGATGATCTTGCCCTTCGGCGTGAACACAAAGATTCGCCCCGCGAGGAAGTCCTGCTCGACTGCCTCCATGAAGCTCGCGCCGCCCTCCACTTCGTTGCCAAACTCCATCAAGCGGCGCAGGTAGGTGATGTATTCCTCGAAGCGTTCGTCGCCCGCGTCACGCCCTTCTTTGTAGCGCCAGTGCGCCGCGATGCCATACTCAGCGTGTTCGTGCATCTCCCACGTGCGGATCTGTACCTCCAGCGTGCGCCCGCGGTTGTCCATCACGGCGGTGTGGAGGCTGCGGTAGAAGTTGTCTTTGGGGTTGCCGATGTAATCGTCAAACTCCCCGGGGATGGGCTTCCACAGGTCATGGACGATCCCCAGCACCATGTAGCACTGCGGGTTATCCTGCACGATCACGCGCAGCGCGCGCACATCGTAAACTTGCTCCAGCGGGATGCCCTTGCGCTCCATCTTGCGCCAGATGCTGGTGATGTGCTTGGGGCGCGCGGAGATATTGGCATTGGTGATGCCGTGTTTCTCCAGCGCCTTGCGCAGCGTCTCGGCCACCTCCGCCATGTAGGCTTCGCGGTCAGCCCGGCGTTCAGCCAAGGCGTTCGCAATTCTCTTGTAGGCTTCTGGCTCAAGGTAGCGCAGCGAGAGGTCTTCCAGCTCCCACTTCATCTGCCAGATGCCGAGCCGATTCGCCAACGGCGCGTAGATATCCATCGTCTCTTGGGCGATGCGCTTCTGCTTGTCGGGACGCATGTAGCCCAGCGTGCGCATGTTGTGCAGGCGGTCAGCCAGCTTCACGATGACCACGCGGATGTCCTTGTCGGCGGTCAGCATCATACGGCGGAAGTACTCCGTGTCGCGCTTGACCACGGTTGACCGCTTGTCATTAGCCGTTTCGTTCTGCTGAGGCAGATTTTTGAGCTTCGTCACACCGCTCACCAAGCGGCCCACCGTGCTTCCGAATTCAGCCTCGATCATCTCCTCGGTGATCTCAGAGCTGGTGGAGTGCGTATCCTCAATGACATCGTGCAGCAGTCCCGCCGCAATGGTCTCCGCGTCCATGTGCAGCTCCGCCAGAATGGTTGCCACGGCGACGCAGTGCGTGAAGAAAGGCTCCCCTGAATTGCGTACCATGCCCTTATGAGCGCGTTCAGCGTAGTAGTAAGCACGCTCAATCAACTGTTGATCGCTGACCGACAGATTCTTCAACGCGCCGAGCAGGCTTTGCAAATCACGCGGGATCGAGCTGGTAGTCGTTACCATAGCGCCTTGACTGCGGATACTCTGTTTATCTGTTACCTTGCAGACATTATACTCTAGTTTTGTTGCGTTTATGCAAGCGGGCAATTAAAACTGTATTTGATATACTACTAACGATCTTCCACACCCTCAGGAGATGTTGATGCTCTCGGTTGCCGAAGCATTAGCGCAGATTCAGCAAGCCACACAAACCTTACCCACCGAGACAGTCGGGCTGCTTGAGGCCTATGACCGTGTCCTCGCCGAGGACATTCACAGCGCTGAGGATTTGCCCCCCTTCGACAACAGCAGCATGGATGGCTTCGCCGTGCGCGCCGACGACACCACAGCCGCCCCAGTCACCTTGACCATCGTCAGCGACATTCTGGCGGGCACAACCCCACACCACGTCATCGATCACGGCCAAGCCGCGCGCATCATGACCGGCGCGCCCATCCCACCGGGGGCCGACGCCGTCGTGCCAATCGAGGACACCGACGCCACATGGGAGACCAGCAGCGTCGGCCATCCAGTGACGATCCGCAAGGCTGCCCGCGCAGGCGCAAACATCCGCCGCCGTGGTGAGAACATCGCCAGCGGCAGCGTCGTCATCCGCAGAGGGGCCGTCCTAAGCGCCGCCGACATCGGCATGTTGGCCTCGCTCGGCCATGTAGAAGTGCCCGTCATCCGTCAGCCGCGCGTCGCCATCGTCACCAGCGGCGATGAGATCGTGCGGTTTGACGCCACACCCGCCCCGGGCCAGATCCGCGACGGCAACAGCCCTGCGCTGGCAGCGATGGTGCGCCGCTGCGGCGGCTTGCCCCATCTCATCCCCCCCGCCCGCGACACGCTGGAGGACATGCACCGCATGATCGACGATGCGCTCGCCGTGCAGCCTGACCTCATCCTCAGCACAGCCGGTGTGAGCGTGGGCGCGGCAGACTTCACCCGTCAGGCGCTTGAGCAGCGCGGCCAGCTCAACTTTTGGAAGATCAACATCCGTCCGGGCAAGCCGTTAGCGTTCGGTAACATCGCTGGCATACCCTTTTATGGGCTGCCGGGGAACCCGGTCTCAGCGCTCGTCACCTTTGAAATTCTCGTGCAGCCAGCCCTGTTGAAGATGGCAGGTCGTCCCTATCGCCCGACCGTGATTGAGGCGCTCGCCGCGCACGATTTCACCTCCGATGGACGGGAGTCGTATCTGCGGGTGCGCCTTCACCGCACGGGCGACCAGTGGTATGCTACCGAAACAGGCACACAAAGCTCGGGCGCGTTGATGTCCCTAGTACATGCCGACGGGCTGCTGATCGTGCCTGCGGGGGTCACGCATGTTCCCCGCAACACCTTGATGCCAGTACACTTATTACGAACGCCGCGCGAACAGGAGGATGTATGACCGCGCCCAACCTTGCCTTAAATGAGCGGCCTCATGGCCTTAGCCGTCTTTTCACCTTGAAGGGCTTACAACTTGTGCTGATTGCCGCGGGCATTGTCGTCAGTGGGTATCTGACCTATGTCAAAGCGACGGGCGTCGCCATGGCCTGCGTGCAGGGCGGCGCGTTCAACTGCGACCGCGTGCAGAACAGCGCCTACTCCGAGATGTTCGGCATCCCGATTGCCTACATGGGCTTAGCGCTCTACTTGGTGCTGGGGGTGATCATCTTGCTCGAGCAGCGCGTCAGCTTGTTTGCCGAGTACGGGCAGATCATGGTGCTGGGGCTGTCGATCTTTGGCTGGCTGTTCTCGATGTACCTTGTCTACATCCAGTTCTTCGTGCTTGAGGCGCTCTGCCCGTGGTGCCTTGCGCATGAAGCGATCTTCACTGTGTTCTTCGGCGCAACGATCCTGCGCTACGTGCGCTATCAGCGCAGCCTCGAATAGCTCAATCGAAAGAGGGGGTGTCTGCCCCCTCTTCGCTTATTTGTTGTGTGATTTCAGCGTGCGGCGGATAATGTCGTCTGCGTCGTAATCGTTGTAACGATTGCGACGGTTGGCGTCATTGCGGCTCGCGCCGCGCCGCGGCTGACCCTGCTGCGCCTTGCGCATGGCCAGCTCAAACGCGGTCGGCAGATCTTCGTCGGCCTCATCCGCCGCCACTGGCGCAGGCGATACGTTTTCTTTCATCGTCAGGTCGATCTGGCGGCGCTTGCGGTTATACTTCAGCACGCGTACCTCGATCACATCGCCCACGCGCACCACCTCATCCGGGGACTGCACGTAGCCATCGCCCATCTCAGAGACGTGCACCATGCCCGGGCGCTCCGCGCCGATGTCTACAAACGCGCCATACTTCTCAATACGAATCACTGTGCCGCGGAAGACGTCGCCCTCATGGATCGTATCCCATGAGACCGCTGGGGGCTTCTGCGTCGTGAGCGCCACGCGATCCCCGTCCACTTTCAAAACGAACGCTTCAACCGTATCGCCAACCTTGATCAATTCCTCAATGTTCTTGAACGGCACTTTGCCCATCTGTGATACGTGCAGCAGCCCTTCACGTCCATCACCGAGCGCCACAAACGCGCCGGACAGCACAAGGCGCGTCACCGTGCCGCTCACGGCATCGCCTGTGTTGATGGTGATCGTCCTTTCTGACATAAAACCCTTATCCCTCTCGTGGTATGCTCGTATTGTAACGGTTAATTGTCAGTTTGTGCAGTCGCTTCTGCGGATGGGGTTGCGTCAAAGCGCAGTTCTTCCGGCACAGGGGTTGTCGCAAAGTCGCCGCTTGTCATGAGCGCGACCGGGCCATAGCCCTGCCACGCATACAGCGAGCTGGCTTCAAGCGCGCGCCGCATGTTGTCTGCGGTGAGGTACACATGCGCGAAGACCTCGCTCGATTCCGACAGCACGCCGTTCTGCAAGCCAGCGGCGAACACATACACGATCATCGGCACATCAGGGAAGACCAGCGCCATCGACGCCTGATCGTCCCCAATGCCCTCGCCAGTCAAGTAGCTTGGTTCACCAAAGCGCTCGATCACCTGCCCCAACGTCATCTGGGGGGCCACCAGCGCAAAGATCGACGTCACAACACGGCCATCATCGCTGAACACCGCGCAGCAGCGCTTGTTGGTCGCCGCCGCGTTGAACTCGAGCGCGCGGGCGCTGGTGTTCTCTAGCACGGGCTGCTCAAAGCCGCTGAACAAGCGGTTGTCTTCTACGAGAGTCACCGCGACGTTCCACGGGGTTTCACCGGGCGTGATCCCTTGGAAGCACGGGGCTTCGCACGGGTCGCCCGTCACAAGGCTGGTGTCGCGCAGCACATCCGGGTCACGCAGCACAGGCGCAGGCGCACACGCTGCCGCCACCACAAGGACAACCACCACCAGCACAATAAACTTCACTCGCATGTCGAGGCGCTTTCTCAATTCAAGCAGAAACGCCGCAAGTATACGCAAGCTTGCGGCGTTTCACCAGTTACAAGTTCGAGCTAGGCGCGGCGAATCGCCCCGTGGAGCCTAGTTCAGCGTCACCGTCAGCGAGTAGCTGCCCACCGTGTTGCCAAAGTTCATCGCGTAGCGCGTCGCCACGACGGTATACGTGCCATTTTCGGGCAGCAGCACGTTGGCGATGATCGCGTCCGTCCGCCGCACGGTCGGGCTGACGACGCCGCTGTCGTCGTTCTCGGCCAGCTGCAAGCCATTAGGGCCGATCAAGAACAGCTTCGTGTCCAGCGTGGGCGAGGTGGCGATGCTTGAAATGCTCACCCGCTGGCCTGCCGTGCCCTCAAACGTGTAGACGTTAAACGTGTTGGTGTCAGTAATCTGACCGAACACCGGCACATTGAGCGCGATGGGCTGGGCCGCGCGCGACTGCCACGGCAGCAGCGTCACATCCGTTGAGGAGAAGCCCCCCTGCCGCGCCTGCGCTGAGCCATCCGCTGCCACGTTGAAGCCAATCACGTAGTGCTGATTGAGCGGAATCCGCAGGTTCTCCACCGTTACCAACTGCCCACGCACGATGATCGTCAGCGTCACATCCACAATGGCTGAGTCGTTGCACTGGTTCTGATACCACACGTCGATCTCGTAGTTGCCCGGGCGCAGCAGACCCGTCGGCCAGTAGATGTAAGAGACAGGGTTCCCCGGCGCACGGTTGCAGTTGATGTTGCCTTGCAGCGTCATCTGCCCGCCGCTGGCCACGCGCAGTTGATCGTCAAACACCGAGTCACCAGCGGGGTCGCGCACGAGAAGCTGCACATCCGCCCCCGAACGCCACGTCAAGAACACTTGCACATCGCCGAACGGCACATTGAGCGCCAGCACTTCTGGCGGAACCTGCGCGACCGCCCCCTCCAGCTCAAAGCGGAAGTCGCCTTCCGTGCCGCCCACTTCCTTCCCGTAGCGCGTCACGATGAAGAAGTATGTCCCCGCATTGCCGAAGCGCAAGCCGACGATTTCGCTGTTGGTGCTGTTGTTGCTGTCATCGTTGACCGCGACGAGGTTGCCGTTCGCATCCGTCACTTGCAGCAGCGTATCAAGGCTGCCGTTGAGGGCTGTCGCGCGCGCGGTGACGACTTCGTTGGCCGCTGCCTCATAGCTGAACACACGGAAGAAATTAGCCTGCGTGACTGAACCAACCATCGTCGCCCCGCGCGTGATAGGCTGCGCAGCGGCCGCCAGTTCCGACGGGGGAGCCACCACAATGTTCAGGCTGCTGTCAGGGTAGACCCCGCCCGCGTTGAACTGCGCTGTGCCGTCCTCGTTGACGCGGAAACTCGTCAGATACGTGCTGTTCTGGCCGGGGAGCGGCGGCGCCAGCGTCGCCGTCTGCACCGGCAGGTTGACGCCGTTCACGCTCGCGGTGATCGTGAACTCGACTGGCTCTGGCGTTTGGCAGGCCTGCCGGTAGAACACCAAGATCTCATAGTTGCCCGTTGGCAAGAAGCCGGGCTGCCACGTCGCCGTCTCAACTGGGTTGGGCGAGATGATTTGGCAGAAGCCGTTGGCGTCAAAGCCAAAGCTGCCGCCAATCGGGCTGGTGCGCGAGTCAAAGAACAGCGTGTTGCCGACCGGGTCACGCACTTCAAGGTTCAGGTCAGCCGGGGCCGTCCACGCCAAGCTCACTTGCAGCCCATTGCCTAACAGGACTTGGCGCGGCTCTTGAAAGCCGGTTTCGCTGGTCGGCGTGGTGTCGGTCGGTGGCTCTGTGGCTGCGTCAGTCGGCGCATCAACGGTGGCTGTGGGGGCCGCTGAGGCAGGCAGGCCGCCTTCGCCGTTCAAGACCAGCGAGAAATTGCCCTCGCCGCGCTCGCCAATGGCGAACACCGTCACGAAGTAAGTCGCCGTCGTTGGGATAACGACGTTGGCCGCCAGCGCCTGCTCACCCTCGACCTCGCGCGCCTGCGCCAAGATCGTGCCATCCGCCGCGGTGACGATGAAGCCAATCGCCAGATCGTCCTCGCCAACCGCTGCTAAGTTCACTTCTTCACCTGTCACCGCCACGAAGAAGAACACTCGCGCCACATTTTCAGCGCTGAGCGTGCTGGTCGCAGGCGTGCCCCGTGTCAGGATCAACGCGCTCTCCTGCGCGTGGCTGGCCACCGCCAGCGTCAGCAGCAGGCTGAGGATCGCTATTAATTTTCGCATGAGCATGTCTCCTTGAGTGTGTTACGTCTAGGACGGCGCCGCGTCGTTCGTTTCAGCATATCCAAGTCTGGGGTGTTTTGCATGGCGCTTACCCACCGCTGGTCGGCGTTGCTGGCGGTGATGGGCGCAGCTCCACGAACGCGGTCGTTCCCTCCACCACCGTTACTTGGCGCACAATTCGTTCGCCGTTGATCGTGGCGATCACATTGTAACGCCCAACTGGAATATCCGTCACGGCGAAGTTCTCCTGCCACACTGGGTCGGAGTTGACGTCAAAGCCGCTGTTGGTGAAGACGTAGGTCGTGGTCGTTGTCTGGACTTGGCCAGTCGCGTAGTTACGGATCGTGATGTCGGCGTCGTTGATGAAGCGCCCGTTGGCGTCGCGCACCGCCCCCGCAATCACCCCTGTCCCCACATACGGAACCATCCACAACACTGGGTTGTAGGTGCTGCCGTAGCGGTTATCGGCCTCCGTCCGCCCCAAGCGCACCTCAAAGTGCAGGTGCGGCCCGGTCACGCGCCCGGTCTGCCCCACTTGCCCGATAGGCTGGCCCGCCGTTACGGTCTCCCCCGCGCGGACGAACGCGCTGGACAAATGGGCGTAGAGCGTCCAGATGAACATGCCGTTGTAGCCAAAGTCATGCTGGATCACGATCACATTGCCGTAGCTGGGCGAGTTCTGGAAGATATCGGTCTGCGCCAGCCGGCCATCTGCGCTGTAGATCACCGTGCCGCTGCCCGCCGCGCGGACGACCGTCCCCACGGGGTTTGGCATATCTACCCCGTGGTGCACCCGCAGCGGGTTCGATGGGTCGTTGCCATCCGAGCCATAGGGGTAGACGCTCAACACCCAGTTTTGAGCGTTGCTGTCAATCGGGCGCATCAGCCAGTAATGATCGCGCCCCAGCGGGTCACGCGAGATCGGCGGGATGAGCGGGGGCCGCTGGAAGTTGGTGGGCGGGCGAGTGACGGCGATCGCCGTTGCGGGCGCGCGTTCCTCGGCCAGCGTGGGCGTCGGCAGGATCGGCGTGGGCAGAATGCCCTCGGCCACGATGTCCGGCGTCCCTGCGATCAAGTCTGACGCGCTCACTGGCGCAAGCGTCACCGCGGGCGGGGCCACTTGGGGCTGTGTCGGCTGCACCGCTGGGATCGGCACAGTCGGGAGCGCGGTGCTGCGCCCCATGCTCAACAGCGCGCTCAGCGGGTTCTCTGGCGGTGTGGCGGAGGGCTGCGTGGGGATGCCCAACGGCGTTACGCTCAACGTCGATTCAGCGTTGCGCAGCGCCAGCGCCACGAACGTCCCCACCATGACCAACAGAACGAACAGCACAGGCAGCGCCTGACGACCCTGCATGGCTTACGTCCCTTGACCGCAGAAGTTGACCATCTCGCCCCGCGTGTAGATGCGCAGCATCGCCTCGCACCATTCCAACCCTTCCGGTTTGTAGAACATCCAGAAATTGCGCTGCGCCACGTTCGCCCGCCAGTCCGACCCGGCTGGCATCGGGAGCCAGCCGAAATCCTCCGCGAGCTGTGTCAGGTCAATGTAGTAGCCAGCAGGCACTTCGGAGCGGTAGCGCCCACCTTGATTGTACGCTTCAACGTCCGTGCCGCTGGCGCTCAAGAAGTCCCACGGGATCGCCCGCAGCGGCTCCCCAAGCTGGCCAGACTGGGCATTATCCGCCACGCGCAGCATGATGCGCCACACCGTGTCAACGCCGCGCTGCTCGCGAATGATCTCCACGTCGGGCGGGAAGCCGAGGATGGCCGTCCGGCGCAGCGCAAAAGCGCGCCCAGTCATGTGCCAGCTTCGGCGCGGCTCACCCGGGTTAGGCAGACGCTGCAAATCCCAGAAGGCGTCGTCCAACACAGCGAGGAAGTCCCGTCCGCTGAGTTCGAACACCCGCCGCCGGAGGGCGTTGAACGATTCGTTCACCTCGTCGCTCAGGACAGCGCTCGGCGCTTGCACGTCCAGCAGCGGGCTAAGCCGGAAGGGCGCGCCTACGCTGCTGCGCTCCGAGCGTTCGACAAACAGCGGCTCCGGGTTGCCCGGCGGGAGACCTGCCGCCAGCAGCGCAGGCGGGATCGGCCGCTCCGACCATGTGGGGCTGCTCGCGCCGCGCGGCACATTGATGATGTCCGCGGGAATGCCGCCGCCCGCCCCCAACGGCAGCGCGTAGAGGAAGCTCTGCTGCCCGTCTACGCTGTCGGCGGCGAAGGTCAAACTCAACCCATCAGGCGACCATGCAGGCGTGCGCCCAAACGCCACCGCTGTGGCTTCCCCGCCGGTCGACGGCATCACAAACACCTTCTCCACCCCGTTATCCCACGCGCTGAAGGCAATTTGTCGATCATCGCGTGACCACACAGGGTTATCCTCGTTGCGCAGCGGCGTATTCGTCACATTGGTGACTTCCAGCGTGTCGAGGTTGAACACGTAGATGTCTTGGTTGCCATCGCGCAGGCTCACAAACGCGATGCGCCGCCCATCGTTCGACCACGCGGGCGAGAAATCCGGCGCGGGGTGATCGGTGATGCGCGTGGCGGGGGCGCTGCCGTCCACTGGCACGGCGTAGATATCTAGGTTGTTGCCCTGATAGCTCTCATACACGAGGAACAAACCATCGGGCGACCACTTGGGCTTGCCCTGATACGACAAGTCAAAGGTGATGCGCGTCGTCTCCTGCGTCAGCATGTCGAAGACGTAGATCTCCCAGTTGCCATCACGCCGCGAGGCATACGCGAGGCGCGTCCCATCGGGACTCCACGCAGGGTCGCGCTCATCGGTGAGGTCGTTGGTGATGCGAATCGCCTGCCGATTCGCCACCGCCACCAACCAGAGGTCGGTTTGGCCGTTCTCGCGGACGGTGTAGGCAATCGTGCCGCCCCCGCGCAGCGCCACCGGAACCTGCGTTGCTACAGGGATCGGTGTGGGCAGCCCCAGCACGTTCGCGGCAGTGTCCGGCGTCACCGGGGCCGTTGCGTTCGCCAGCGGGTCAACTACCAGCGCGCCCGCGACAACCGCAGGCGCAGGCGGCGTGCGTGAGGGATCCGTTGCCCACAGCAGCACGCCCACCATCGCCAGCCCCAGCACCACCACCGCCGCGCTCAGTCGGCGGTTTTGCGCTCTCAGCGGGTCTTCCACGACTTTCACCGCTGCTGTCTCGCGGCTGGCAGCGCGCCGCGCCATCGCCACGCCAGCAGGGCTGGCGCCCGCTGCTCGCGTGCGCACGGCTGACCACGTTCGGCGGGCGATGGGCCGCGCTGCGCGCCCCACTAGATGTACCGTCGCGCTGAAAAAACGGATCACTGTGCGCGCGATGAACCCCAACACCATCAACAGACCCAGCGCCAGCGCCAGCAGCAAGCGCGCAACGCCGCGCACCGCGGCCCACAGCAGCGCGGCCAGCTCCGTGGTGATTTTGATCAAAACCAGCCCAAGACGATCCGAAATGCGATAAGCACGCAGCAGCATGATGGTGTGCTTCCCCCAGTAACAGCTTTAGTGGATTCTACAGGTAAAGAAAACCGCACGCAATTCTAAGCGAAAGCCGGGGGTGTCTCACAGCGGGTGACATTTGTCACCCGTTTAGTTGCCCGCTGATGTAACAAAGATATAATTAAAATGAGTTGCGAACTCATGCGCACCGCTTGCGGATGCCGAAAGGAAGTTAGAGAAATGAAACTGGCGGTTTTATGGCTTGTGATTTTCTGTCTGAGCGCGTTTGCAGCGTTCGCTCAAGAGCAGACCACCTACACCATCCAGCGCGGGGACACGCTCTTTCGCATCGCCCAGCGCTACAACGTGAGCATGGCCGACCTGATGGCTGCCAACAACATTACCAACCCCTCGCGCATCTTCGCAGGCACGGTGTTGATCATCCCGGGGGCTGCCCCTGCTGCCGCGCCGCAGCCCGTTGTGGACGCCGTGCCGTCCACCGACGCGCCCACGCAAACAGTAACCCACGTCGTCGCCCGTGGCGAGTCGCTCAGCATGATCGCTCGCAGCTACGGCGTGAGCATGAACGCCATCATCGCCGCCAACAACATCCGCAACCCGAACACGATCTTTGCTGGCCAGCGGTTAATCATCCCGGGGGCCAACCCCGCCGTCATGGAGGCCGTCGCTGCGGCAGCCCCCGCCCCCGTCGCTCAGAGTGCGCCGGATGCCCCGGCTGGCTACATCGGATCGCACGTCGTGCGCCCGGGGGAGACGCTCTCGCTCATCGCGCGCCGTTACAACGTAAGCTGGACAGCGCTGGCGCTCGCCAATGGGATCGCCGACCCCAACCGCATCGAAGCAGGCACAACCCTTCGCATCCCCAGCAACGACGGGCGCATCGTCGCCGCGCAGGGTGACCCCGGGCCGCGCGTGGGCGTGGGGCGGGAGATCGTCGTCATCCTCAGCACCCAGATGACCTACGCCTACGAGAACGGGGTGCTGATGCGCGCCGTGCTTTCCAGCACAGGACTGCCCGCCACGCCCACCGTGCAAGGTGACTACCGCGTATACGCTAAGTATGCCTCCGCGCCCATGTCTGGCCCGGGCTACTACCTGCCGGGCGTGCCCTACATCCTCTACTTCTATCAGGGCTACGCCCTACATGGGACGTATTGGCACAACAACTTCGGCAGGCCGATGAGCCGCGGCTGCGTCAACCTGCCGACAGATGAAGCGCGCTGGTTCTTTGAGTTCGCCTCCATCGGGACGCCGGTGCACGTCCGCTGGGCTTAGGCCATCCCCAACGCCGTCGCATTCGAACGCATCGCCTCCAACACGGTGGCGATGTGTTCATCCAGCGGCACGCCCAGCCGTTCAGCGGCGTCGGCAATCGCCTGACGATCCACCGGCGCGGCGAACGCTTTGTCCTTCCACTTCTTCTTGATGCTGCTCACTTCGAGGTCAAGCAGGCTCTTAGACGGGCGCACCAGCGCCACCGCGATGATGAAGCCGGTTAGCTCATCGACGGCCACCAGTGCCTTCTCCATCGTCGACTCAGGCACAACCCCCGTGATTTCCTCCGCGTGGGATAGGATCGCCCGCACGATGGTTTCGTCCACGCCGCGCTCGCGCAGGATTTTCGAGCCGACGACCGGATGCCCCTCCACTGCCACATCGGGATAGCGCTCATAGTCGAAGTCGTGCAGCAGTCCCACCACACCCCACAACTCCTCATCCTCACCATAGCGCCGCGCATAAGCGCGCATCGCCGCCTCCACTGCCAGCATGTGCCGCCGCAAGCTGTCTGAGTGGGTATATTCGGTCATCAGCTCCCATGCTTCGTCTCGCTTCATCGATTCTACTCTTTCGCACAAATCATCATACAAAAAGGGCTGGTCGCCCAGCCCTCTATTGGATCCGCAACCGACGCAGCGATCAACCGCCGCCGCCACCGCCGCCCGCCTGAATGCCGCCCTCGGTCATCTTCATTGGGTCGAGCGCCTTATCGAGATCCTCAGCGCTCATCAACCCCATCTCCAGCACCACCTCACGGACGCTCTTGCCTTCTTTGAGCGCCTTCTTGGCCACCGCCGCCCCGTTCTCATAGCCGATGATCGGGTTCAATGCCGTCACAAGGATCGGGTTGCGCGCCAGCCAAGCCGTGGCCTGCTCGCGGTTGAGTTCAAGGCCGACCATCAGCTTATCGGTGAAGGCGCGCACCGAACCGATCATGACCTGCATCATCTCGTTCAGGTTGTGGGCGATCATCGGCATCATCACGTTGAGTTCAAGCTGGCCAGCCTGCGCGCAGAGCGTCACCGCGTGGTCGTTGCCCATGATGTGGAACATCGCCTGATTCAGCATCTCCGCCAGCACAGGGTTCACTTTGCCGGGCATGATCGACGAGCCGGGCTGCACCGGTGGGCAGGTCATCTCAGCGAGGCCTGTCGTCGGGCCGCTGCTCAGCAGGCGGATGTCGTTGGCGATCCGCGTGAAGTCCTGCGCCACTGTGCGCATCGCCCCGCTGAAGAACACCGCATCCTGCATCGACTGCATCGACTCAAACAGGTCATCCGAGGTGTAAAGTTTGATACCTGTGATGCGCTGCAAGACCTCGACCATCTTGGCGTGGTACTCCGGATGCGCGTTCAGGCCTGTGCCGGCCGCTGTGCCGCCAATCCCCAACCGGCGCAGCCCCTCCGCAGCCACCTTCAGCTTCTCGATGTTGCGCTCGATCGCCTTAGCCCATGCGCCCACCTCTTGATCGACGCGCACCGGCACAGCATCCTGCAGATGGGTGCGCCCGGATTTGACAACACCTTGCCACTCCTTCGCCTTTGCGCGCGTCACGTCCACAAAATGTTGGAGCGTCTCGATCAACTCGTCGAAGCGCCACAGCACCCCCAGCCGAATTGCCGTCGGGATGGTGTCGTTGGTGCTTTGCGCCATATTCACATGGTCGTTTGCCCCAACGGGCTTCTTCCCCGGGCTGCCGAGCGGGTAGCCCAAAATCTCGTTCGCGCGGTTGGCAATCACCTCGTTCGTGTTCATGTTGTGGCTCGTCCCAGCGCCCGCTTGGAACGGATCGACCACAAAATGCTCGTTGAACTTGCCTGCAATCACCTCATCCGCGGCTTGGATGATCGCGTTGGCCAGCGTCGCATCCAGCACTCCCAAATCGCGGTTGACTTCCGCAGCGGCGCGCTTGATCGTCGCCATGCTCCAGATGAACGCAGGCCACGGCTTCATCCCGCTCACCGGGAAGTTCTCGACGGCGCGCTGCGTCTGGGCGGCGTAATAGGCCCCCACTGGCACGCGCACGACGCCTAAAGTATCTTTTTCTTCACGAAATTCAGTCATCACAAACGCTCCTTCAAACGTCACTCAAACGGCCTCATTATGCCAAATTCAGGCCTAAAAGGGGCATGCCAAATGTCACAAAAAAGGCGCACCATCTGCATGGTGCGCCCATGTCGTCCGTACTGACGCCTTACTTGGCAGCCGCGTACAGCTCTGCCACTTTGTCCCAGTCGATGACGTTGAAGAACGCCGCGATGTAGTCTGGGCGACGGTTCTGGTATTTCAGGTAGTAGGCGTGTTCCCACACATCCAAGCCGAGGATGGGCGTGCCGCCGCCGGTCATCAGTGGGTTGTCTTGGTTGGGCGTGCTGGTGATCGAGAGGCTGCCATCCTTGCTGACGACGAGCCACGCCCAGCCGCTGCCAAAGCGTCCTTTGGCTGCGTTGGTGAACTGCTCCTTGAAAGCGTCATAGCTGCCGAAGGCGTTGTTGATGGCTTCAGCCAGCTCGCCCGTCGGCGCGCCGCCTTTGTTCGGCCCCATAATGCCCCAGAACAGCGTATGGTTGTAGTGGCCACCGCCGTTGTTCTGGATGGCAGCCTTCTTCTCGCCGGGCACTTGGTCAAGGTGGGTGATGATCTCCTCAATGGTTTTGGATTCCCATTCCGTCCCCGCAATAGCGGCGTTAAGGTTGTCAATATAGGTCTTGTGGTGCTTGCCGTGATGAATCTCCATCGTTTGCTGGTCGATGTACGGTTCCAATGCGTTCGACGGGTACGGCAGGGGCGCTAGTTCGAAAGCCATAGTTCTCTCCTCGTGGTGATGAACAAAATGTGCCCTGTGCAGCGCACAGCGCTATTTTTCATGGTAACCGCTGTGCATAAGAAAGCAGTTAAAGAATGGACTCGGTGGTGGCCTTAACCCCTCACTGGTGACAAACCAACAACACGGCTATACTGGCGCTTGTCACCTCTGGGAGTTTCTTTGTATGTCACAGCAGGCGTCTAGTTCAATGGCGCGGCCCCGCTACCCGGCCAACTTGCTGTTGGTGTTGACGGCGGGCGTGTTCGCCATGGCCTCATCATCGATCTTCATCCGTTACGCGCAGGCTGAAGGCGTGTCCTCCATCGTCATTGGCGGGGCGCGCCTGCTCATCGCCGCCGCCCTGCTCACGCCGCTGGTGCTCAGCCGCTACCAGCTCGACTTGCGCCAGCTCAACCGCCGCGACCTGCTGCAAGCGCTCGCGGCAGGCTTCTTCCTCGCGCTGCACTTCGCGGCGTGGATTTCCTCGCTCGAACATACGTCGATCCTCGTGAGCACGGTCATCGTCACTGCGTCGCCCATCTGGGTGGCAATCCTCGAATTGGTGGTGTTCCGTGTACAGCCCGGGCGCATGGTGCTCACTGGTTTGGTGATCGCCATCAGCGCAGGGGTCATGATCGCGCTTGCCAGCGGCGGAGCCGACACGCCAACCGAGGGTGGCAGCCAACTGCTGGGGATCTTGCTGGCGGTCGTTGGTTCCGTGGCGGTGGCGATCTACTTAGTGCTGGGGCGTTCGGTGCGCGCCAAGCTCTCCGTCATCCCGTATATCTGGCTCGTCTACGGCTGTGGCGGCCTGTTCATGGCGCTGAGCATCGCGGGGGCTGGCCTGCCCGTGACCGGCTTCTCGTTCGAGGCCTATGTGTGGCTCTTGTGCTGCGCCATCTTCCCCCAGTTGATCGGCCACAGCTCGCTCAATTACGCCGTCGGCTATCTGCCCGCGACCATCGTGAGCATGATCACCCAGCTTGAGCCGGTCGGCAGCGCCATCCTCGCATTTGTGTTATTTCAAGAGCTGCCGCTGCCGCTGCAAATCGTGGGCAGCGCGCTGCTGCTGTTCGGAGTCATGCTCGCCAGCTTGGGCCAACGCACCCCACAACAAGCCGAAGGGACTTAACACACCTCATGCCCGCTCTCTCATGGCCTCATATCGCCCTCGTCGTTGCACTGGTCGGGTTTACGCTCGGCTCGCCCACGCTGCGCCTCACCCAACTGAACGGGATGCCCACTGAGGTGATGATCTTCATCCGGTTAGCGCTGGCAACGCTCGTGCTTACCCCGTTTGTGTGGATCCGTCATCGCCATGAGCTGCGCGCGCTGACACGCCGCGACATCCGGCACACCTTGTTAGCGGGGGTCTTCATGACCGGCCATCTGCTGTTCGTCGTCGAATCGCTTCAACACACGACGATTGTCTTTAATCAGGTGCTGGTGAACACGGGGCCGGTGTGGGTGGCACTCTTGGAGGTGTTCGTGCTGCGGGCACGCTTTGCGCCGCAGGTGTGGTGGGGATTAGGGATTGCGCTGGCGGGGAGCGGCGTGCTGCTGCTCTACAGCGCCCTGCAAGGCACAGCCATCGGCGGCCCCAACATGCTGCTCGGCAACGTCATGGCCGTCATCAGCGCCTGTCTCGCTGCCGTCTACATCGTCATGGGGCGCTCCACACGGCAAAAAGTGTCGTTCCTGCCGTATATTTGGCTTCTGTTCGGCGTAGGCACGCTCATCGCATTGGTCGTAGTGATCGCGCGCGGCCTGCCGGTGACCGGCTACACGGATGCCGCCTATTTCTGGATCGTCATGGTGACGATCTTCCCCACGCTCATCGGCCATGCGTCGTTCAACTTCGCGCTGGTGGGTGTTTCAGCGACTTTGGCAGCGGTCAGCGCTCAAGTTGGCGTGCTGACGACCGCAATCTTGGCGTACTTCTTGTTTCAAGAAGTCCCGACACTCGGAACAGTCGCAGGCGGGATGATCATTGTCGTGGGCGTGCTGGTCATCAGCACCGCCCGCAGCCAGCCAGCCTCCACCCCACAGCAGCCATCATGGCTTCAACGGCTGAGCTTGAGGCCGAAGTACTCATCGCGCCCGGGCAGCATCAAAAACTGAGGCATCTCACTCCCGGGCGGCATCAACGGCGCGATCAGTGTGTTGAGCGTTCCTTCTTCCACCAGCTCTTGCAGCGTGTAGTCGATCAGCAGGCGCTTGTCGATGTCGTTGCGCGGGACGGCGAACGCTAGGTAGCGGCGGCTGTACCAACGATCCGTCAAGCTCAGCTCGTTGGGGTTGGCGGCCAAATGCTGGAGCAGCTTCAAGCTTGTGCCGTAGACCACGTCGGCGTTGTTCTCGCGCAGCATAGCATCAGCCGCGCTCTGCTCGGTCGTCGTGTAAAAGCGCACAGTCGCGTTGATGCTGCTGGCCCACGCCTGCGCGCGCTCTTGCGCGCCCGGGTCGTTGCTCATGATGCCCACCCAGCGCCCACGCAGGTCGTTAAACCCGCGAATCGTGCTGCGTGCCTTGATCATCAGCCGATCCCCAAAGAAGGCGTAGGGCTGGCTGAAGTCGACGCGGTTGGCGTAGTTCCAATCGAGCGTGACGCCGACGGCCATATCCGCCAAGCCCAACTCCAACAGCTCGAACACATCGCCCCCCTCGACAAGTTCCACGCGCATCCCCCAGCGCGCTGCTATCGTCTCGACGAGCTGACGATTCACCTCATACACGCGGCGATCCGCGTCCGACGCGCCCTCCGCCGGTGGGAACAGCCCCGCCACGCGCACGACCCGCTCTTGCAGCATGCGCGGCAGCGCATACTGCGCAGGGAACCGAATATCCTGCCCGAACTGCTCCGGACGGGGCGCGTTCTCGCCGACGTTGTCGTAGATCGGCAGCGTGTCCACAGCAATCGCTTGCCCGCCGAAGTAAGTCGCGTAGAGGCTCTCTAAGAACGTGCCGCTGCCGGGCGCTGAAGGTGATGTGTTGAGATATTGCAGCGTGCGATCTACCAGATTCCGCAGGTTTACATCCTGCCGCTGCATGGCGATGGCGAACGGCTCCGGCTCGATCACGTCCTCCAGCACGCGCGCGCTGAACACCTGATCCGCCGCCACGCGCAGCAGATCTTCCACCCGCCCAACGATCCCGTCCACTTCGCCAGCGAACAGCGCGCTCAAGGCAAGGTCAAGCGTGAGATAGGGCTGCGTGTTGAGCGTAATACCTGTGCGCGCCTGCCATCGGAGCAGCGCCTGCTCGCTCGGCGTGCCCAACACGAAGCCCAGCGTGCGATTGGTCAGGTTGAAGATGTTCTCTGCGGGGTCATCGTTGCGCACCATGACCGCCTGCCGACTGATGCGATACGGCAGGCTGAACTCCACCAGCGCGTCGAGTTCACGGCGGCGCACCTGTGCGCCCATGAGCAGGTCAATCGCGCCGCTGCGCACCATGTCCAGCCCGTTTTGGCGCGTCACCTGCACAAACACGACCTCTACGCCCCACAGCTCGGCCATCTTGCGCGCGAGATCGGCGTCAAAGCCGCGCACCTCATCGCGCACAGTGAGTTCGCCGAACGGGGGTTCATTAAACAGCACCCCCACGCGCACCCGTCCATCGCGCACAATGCGCGCAATCGCCGATTCCGTCGGCACAGTGTCAAGAATCGGACGAACGGGGGTAGGAACCAGCGTTGGCGGGACGAGCGTTGGCGCGGGCTGCTGCGCCAGCAGCGTTCCCCATCCCACCACCATACAGGCCACAATCAGAAACAGATGTTTCTTCAAGGTTGGTAAATCCTATGCTCATGAATGTAGTTGAGAACGGCATCCGGCACAAGATAGCGCACGCTGCGCCCCTGCCGGATGCGCTCCACCACACTTGTAGAGGACAACCACACGCTCAACAAGGGTGGATCGATCAAGTCGATCTTGTCTGAGAGGCCCGGCAGCAGGTGATCGTGCATGTCCGCCGTGACCTGCTCGCCCTCGCGCCGCATCACCGCCAGTCGGCAGCTTTGGTAGAACTCAACCACGCGCGTCCACGTGGGCAAGGTGCGCAGGTTATCCGCCCCCATCACAAAGTGCAGCGATGCCTCTGGATACTGCGATTGGATGATCGCCACGGTGTCGGCGCTGTAGTGCGGCCCGGGGCGGTCAATATCAACCGTAGATACCTCGAACTTGTCGTTACCCTGCACGGCCAAGCGCAGCATCGCCACGCGCGGGTGGACGCCGTTGCGCGTGCGCGCCGCCTTGTGTGGGTGGTCGCCAACAGGCACGAACAGCACTCGATCAAGCCCCAGCGCTTCCAGCGTATACTCAGCGAGGATGAGGTGGCCAATGTGTGGCGGGTCAAACGTGCCCCCCAAAATACCAATACGCTGCACTTAATCCGACCATTCCAATTCAAAGTCGCCGATAAAAACTGTGTCCCCCACCTTCACGCCGGCCTGTTGAAGCGCCTCAGTGATGCCCAGCACCTCCAAGATCTTCTGGAAGCGCATCAGCGACTCATCGTGATCCCAATAGGTCATCGCGGCGGCGCGTTCGATGCGCTTGCCCTTGACGATGAAACTGCCGCTCGAATCGCGCTCGATGGTGAAGATCGGCTCCGCGCTTGGCAGCTCATACACCGGCAGTTCATCGTTGAGCGGGTTCTGCTCCGCGGGGAGCTGCGCCACCGCCTCAAATGCCCTCTGCACCACCTGCTGCACACCTTGCCGCGTCATCGCGCTGATGGCCAACGCTTGCACGCCGCGCTTGGCTAGCGCCGCCTCGATCTGCGGCCAGCGCTCGGCCACCTCAGGCAAGTCCAGCTTGTTGAGGACGACGATCTGCGGCTTCTGCGCCAGCGCCTCATCATAGAGCGTCAGCTCCGTGTTGATCTGGTTGTAATCCGCCACCGGATCATCTGACTCGCCGTTGAGCAGGTGGATCAGAACGCGAGTGCGCGCGACATGCCGCAGGAACGAGTGCCCCAGCCCAACGCCCATATGCGCGCCTTCGATCAAGCCCGGGATGTCCGCAAACACCAAGTCTTGATGATCGTAGATCACCACGCCGAGGTTCGGCTCCAGTGTGGTGAACGGGTACGGGGCGATCTTGGGGCGGGCGTTGCTCACGACCGACAAAAACGTGGACTTGCCCGCGTTAGGCACACCGACGATCCCCACATCGGCGATGAGCTTCAGCTCCAGCTTGAGCCAGCGCTCCTCGCCGGGCGCGCCCTTCTCGGCAATGCGCGGCGCACGGTTGGCCGAGGTGACAAAGCGCGAGTTGCCCTTGCCACCGCGCCCACCCTTTGCCACCACGAAGCGCTCACCTGCCCGTGTCAGATCCGCCAGCAGCTCGCCGCTGTCGGCGTCACGCACGACCGTTCCAGCGGGCACTTCAATCTCAAGGTCGGGGGCGTTTGCGCCCGTCTTGTTGGACGAGCCGCCCTTGCCGCCGCGCTCAGCCTGAAAGCGATTTTGATGGTAGAAGAAGGCCAACGTGTTGATATTCGGGTTGACTTTGAGGATTACATCGCCACCCTTGCCGCCGTCGCCCCCGGCTGGGCCGCCGTGCGGCACGTATTTCTCGCGGCGAAAGGCGATCATACCGTCGCCGCCGTCGCCGCTCTTGACCAAAATCTTCGCTTCATCGACAAACATAGGGTGACCATCTGTTCAAGGCAACCATCGTGCCCACAAGCATACCTGATGTCGGCGCTAAATTATAGGTCAGCCGTCTCGCAGCGCACCTCGGCGATGTCGGTTGGGCGGCCTGCGCGGTACCACGCAATCGTCCGGCGCACACCCTCGGCGAACGGCGTGGGCTGAAAGCCCAACTCGCGCTCGGCTTTGGCGCTGCTCACCACCCAATCGTTAAACACATACGACCGCAGGCCGATCGGGTAGAACGGCTCGCGCTGGGTGATGCGTGCGATGCTAGTGAGCAGCCGCGCGAAGTTCAAGCCGATCACGCGCGGGATGTTCAACCGTGGGAACCACAGCCCCGCCTCGCGCACCACCACATCGAACGCCGCGCGATGGCTCAGGCACTCGCCGCACAGGTTGTACACCTCGCCCACGCGCCCTTTCTCCAGCGCCAGCACGATCCCCTCAGCCACATCTTGGATATACGCTGGGAAAATGATGTAGCGTCCGCCGTCCATCTGCATGATGATGCCGCGCATGGGATCGACAAAGAACAGGCGATTAAACGCATAGTTGCCCAGCGGCCCATAGAACGCCCCCGGGCGCACCACCACCGCGGGCAGGCCGCGCGTCACCGCTTGCAGGATAATCTGCTCAGCGGCCAGCTTGCTCTTTTGATAGTCGTCTTGCGGGTCGGTGGGGTGCAGCTCGTCGATGATGCGCCCGGGCAGCGGCCTGCCCACCACGGCAATCGTGGAGACGTGTAAGAAACGCTCGACGCCCGCGCGCAGGCTCTCCTCAACTATCTCGGCAGTGCCCTGCACGTTGGTCGCGTGGAAGTTGCCTGCCCCGCTCCACATGCTGAACAGCCCCGCCGCATGGATCACCTGCTGACACCCCTCCGCCACGCCATGCAGCGTCTCAGGCCGCTGAAGATCGCCCACGATCGGCTCCACGCGCGGATATGTGCGCAGCCACGCCGCCCGCTGCGGGTCGCGCGTTAGAACGCGCAGGGTGTACCCCCGGCGGCAAAGCGCCGCCACCAAGTGTCTGCCGAGGAATCCCGTGCCGCCCGTAACGAGGATCATCTCTGTACCCTGCCGCTCAGACAGCGCACTCGCGAATGATCTGCTTGAGCGTCGTTGTAGAGACAGGCCGCACCACCAACCGCACAAACTGCTGCGGCGCGGTGATCGGCTCATCTGAAAGGACAATGATGGCGGGCTGCGGGTTGAGGCGCAGTTCCGCAATCGAGGCCAGCAAGCGCCACGCGTGTACGTCTGGCAGGCGCACATCGACGATCAACAGGCGGGGCATGTGATCCTCAATCATGTAGATCACCTCCCGCCCTGTCGCCGCCTGATAGACGGTGACGCCCTCCGCTTGCAGCAGCGCCGTCAGCGCCTCGCGCTCGGCAGCCTCCGACACGGCCAAGACCGCGTCCTCGCCATACAGTGGCAAACTCATCCCACCCACGCTTCGCTACAATTCGACAAAGTAGGAAGCAGCGGCTCGATCCAACAGCTCCTTGTTCCCCATAGTCGGCGCAATCCCCATGTAATCCGCGATGTCGCGCATTTGGCTGATGAGGTCGCGCGGGTGCACGAAGCGCAGGTCACGGTTGTACTTCTGATACCACTCACGGATGAGATACGCGAAGCCCTGCTCGTTGAACGGCACGTTGCGCAGGCGGCACATCAGCTCAAACAACGCGCGGAACTGCTCCGGTGTGGGGTTGCCCACCTCGATCTTGTACTTGATGCGGCGCAGGAAGGCATCGTCCACCAAGTCGCGCGGGTCCATGTTGGTTGAGAAGATAATCATCACGTTGAACGGGATTTCGATCTTGCGCCCATTGGCCAACGTCAGATAGTCGTACTTCTTCTCCAACGGGACAATCCAACGGTTCAGAAGCTGCTTCGGGCTGACTTGCTGGCGGCCAAAGTCGTCGATGAGGAACATGCCGCCGTTCGCCTTGACCTGATACGGCGCTTCGTAGAACTTGTTGATCGGGTCATAGGTTAGGTCGAGGCCGTCCATCGTCAGCTCACCGCCCACGATGATGATCGGGCGCTTGATGCGAATCCAGCGCTGGTCAGCATACGCCCCCGTTCCATACTTGATCGGTGTTTGATCGTCCGAAAGCTGATGGTTCACGGGGTCGTAAATTTGAATGACCTGCCCATCAACATCCACCGCATACGGGATCCACATATCATCGCCGAGGATGACGCGGCCAATGGCCTCGCTCAACGTCGTCTTGCCGTTGCCGGGCGGCCCATAGAGGAAGATCGACGTGCCAGAGTTGGCCGCCGGGCCAATCTTGTCGAGCATCTCCTTGTCCACAATCAAGTTCTCAAGCACGCGCAGCATATCCTCCTCGCGGATTTTGCGGCGCGCCTTGTTCTGTTCCTTGATCGACGCAATGTAGCTCTCCAACGGCACAGGGCATGGGCCAGTGTATGTGCCGCGTTCAAGCTGTTCCTGCGCGCGCTCATTGCCCTTGCTAGTGATGACGTAGCGATACTGCGACTCGGTGTAGCCGGCCGAGGCCATCACGTCGAGGCATTTGTCGCGGCGCAAGGATTCAAGCACATTCTCCACAATACCCGCAAACGGCAGCTTAACGGTCTCAGCGATATCCCGTCCGATCATCTCGGTACGGAAGAACATCAGCTTCAGCACCAGCCCTTCCAACTGCGAGCGCGTCAAACCCGTATCCTCTATCTTGGCCAGCGGAGGCGGCAGCCACGGTGTCTCCGCCGTTGGCGCTGCGATGCGAGTGCGGCTGTCTACGCCAGATCGCGCGTTAGGATCGTTCGGCTGGCTGCTCGGTGGTTTTAGCGGCTTCAGGTTCCCCATACTTGGCGCTCCTCTGGAGATATCAGTTGCTTTCACTGCGGATGTCACTCATAATAGCTGATAATAACATAACTCAACCGCTTCGCGCGAAACAATTATTCAACCACTGTAAGGCCAGCCTGATGATTGACAACATCCGCCACTTAGGGCACGGCGGCATCCTCATCGCCGGCCCGCAGATCATCTTGATCGACCCGTGGCGTGTGCCTAAAATCTCGTTCTTGGCGGATATCCTGCTCATCAGCCACGATCACTACGACCACTTCTCGCCTGCCGACATTGAGCGCGTCACGGGGCCGCAGACGCGCATCTTCAGCAATGAACACGTCGCAGCTCAGCTTGAAGGCGTGGAGGTGCTGCGCGCGTGGCAGTCGGTCGGCATCGAGCGTACCACCGTGCGCGCCATCCCCGCCTATTCCCGCGATCACATCCACCCGCGCGAGAACGGCGGGCTGGGCTTCTACATCTCCACCAACCTCTACGACATCTACTACACCGGCGATACGCACCTCATCCCTGAGATGGAGCTGCTGCGCCCCGATATCCTCATCCTGCCGATTGACGGCGAAGGCACAATGGACGCAGAAGAAGCCATTCAAGCCATCGCGCTGATGCAGCCGCGCTACGTCATCCCCATCAACTGGGGCTTTGCTGACCGTGGGACGACCCTCCGCGAGGCCGAAGCGTTCCGCCGCATGGTCGGCAGCCTCGCCGAGGTTGTCCTCAAGTAAGTTCTACGGCCGCCACAAACAATTCGGTTGAAACTCCGGGCCGACGTTTGACGTGATCTGCATGAGGCCTGTGCCATCTGGCCGCACCGAGAAAATCTCGAAGACCTCATTTCGATTCGAGGCGAACAAGATGCGCTCTCCATCGAACGTCCAAAACGGCTGAAGATCGCGCGCGGGGTCGTTGGTCACACGCCTTACATCGCTGCCGTTCGCGTTCATGATGTAGATGTCCACATTGCCCTCGTGGAACGCACTAAAAGCGATCTGTGCGCCGTCTGGTGACCATGCAGGGCTAGCATACGTGAAGCGGTTGTTTGTGGTCAAGCGGCGCACGCCCGTCCCATCCGCGTTCATGATGAAGAGCTGATCATTGCCCGCAAGGTTCGACACAAACAGAATACGCTCTCCATCTGGCGACCACGTGGGGCTGTGGTTGAACGCGCCGTTGTCCACCAATACGCGCTCATCGCTGCCGTCCACCGCAGTTGACCGGATGGTTGTAGCCATCCCATCGTCGATCAAAATTGCCGTCCCAGAGGCGTACACGATGCGCGCGCCATCTGGCGACCACGACGGATCAAACTCATCCTGCGGGCTGTTCGTCACGTTGCGCCACTGTGTGCCGTCTGGGGCCATCACGAAGATGTCGCTGTTGCCGTTGGCGTTGCTCTCATAGGCGATCCACGTTCCACCCCGCGACCAGACAGGATGGGTGTCGTTGGTCGCGCCCCACGTCAGCACGCGCGGGTTGCTCCCATCTGCGCGCATGACCACAATGTCAAACTGCCCATCCCACCACATCGTCGTCAAGATGTCGCCCAGTCGCGGCTCGTCCGCTTGCAGCGGCAGCCCGCTTAACGCCGCCATGACGCCTAACACCACCCATCGTCCTAGTCTCATGTTCAGCTTCCTCATCGCCCGCAGATGCAACAATGACAAGGTTAGATGAGCCGTCTTAGTGATAATCATGAGGCAATAAAAAAACGCCTCTCGGTGTGTTGAGAGGCGTTCGTTGTTAGATCGTTCAGGCAGCAGGCTTAACAGGATCCAGCTTGCCACCGTTCCAGCGGAGTTCGTTGCCCTCGCCGTCGTAGAGGCGCGCGGTGCTCTCCCCGCGGATCGTCGCAGCGTCCACCACCACGCGGCGGATGACATTCGTTCCGGGCGCGTCGAACATCACATCGAGCAGCGTCTTTTCAATGATCGAGCGCAGCCCACGCGCGCCCGTCCCGCGCCCCAGCGCAATCTCGGCAGCGGCTTCTAGGGCGCTGTCCTCAAACTCAAGCTCCACATTGTCAAGCGAGAGCATGTAGCGATACTGTTTGACAAGCGCGTTCTTCGGCTCAACAAGGATGCGCATCAGCGCGGCTTTGTCGAGCGGGTCGACGCTCACCACAATCGGCAGGCGGCCCACCAGCTCTGGGATCATCCCCTGCGCGATGAGGTCTTCCGGCCCCACACTCTTGAGCAGTTCCGCCCGTTCACGCTTGACCCGCGCCGCGTCTGACGCGCCGAAGCCCAGCGTGCCCTTCTCACCGAGGCGGCGGCTGATGACCTTCTCAATCCCATCGAACATGCCACCGCAGATGAACAGGATGTTGCGCGTATCGATCTGGATGAACTCTTGATGGGGGTGCTTGCGCCCGCCCTGCGGCGGCACATTGGCCAGCGTCCCCTCGATGATCTTGAGGAGCGCTTGCTGCACCCCTTCACCCGAGACATCGCGCGTGATCGACGGGTTATCCGCCCCCTTACGCGCGATCTTGTCGATCTCGTCGATGTAGATGATGCCGCGCTCGGCCCGTGCAATGTCGCCATCGGCTGCTTGAATCAAACGCAGCAGGATGTTCTCGACATCTTCACCCACGTAGCCCGCTTCGGTTAGCGAGGTGGCGTCGGCGATGCAGAACGGCACATCGAGGATGCGCGCCAGCGTCTGCGCCAGCAGCGTCTTGCCGCTGCCCGTCGGCCCCAAGATCAGGATGTTGCTTTTGTCGATCTCAACATCGCCTTTCTTGGCATTGGACTGGATGCGCTTGTAGTGGTTGTACACCGCTACGCTCAGCACACGCTTGGCATAGTCTTGGCCAATCACGTACTCGTCGAGCTTCGCCATGATCTCACGCGGGGAAAGCGGCTGCGCAAACGCCAGCGCCTCTTCCTGTGCAGCCATGCGCTGGTTGGCTTCTTCCTCCAGCAAGTTGTAGCACAACTGCACGCAGAAGTTGCAGATGAAGATGCCATCTGGCCCCTGAATGAGTCGATCCACTTCTCGCTCTGAACGTGAGCAGAACGAGCAGCGGTGTTCTAATCCAAACGTCACGCGGGTTTGCTTTCTTCTCTTGGCTGCATGATGGCGTCCACGAGGCCGTATTCCACCGCCTCTTGGGCGCTCTTGTAGACGTCCCGTTCGAGGTCGCGCTCAATCGTTGCCAAGTCTTGGCCAGTGTGGCGCACGAAGATGTTGTTCAGCAGCGTCTTAAGGCGGAGGCCTTCGTTCACCGCAATCAACATCTCCGTGATCTGGCCTTGCGCGCCGCTCAACGGCTGGTGCATGTGAATGGTGGAGTGCGGCAGCGCATAGCGCATCCCTTTACGCCCGCCCGTCAGCAGCACCGTGCCGAAGCTGGCCGCCAAGCCCACTGCCACCGTGCTCACCGGCGCGTTGATCTGCTGCATCGCGTCGTATATCGCAAGGCCGCTGTAGACCTGCCCGCCCGGCGAGTTGATGTACATCTGAACACGACGATCAGGATCCTCGCGGTCGAGGAACAACAGCTGCGCCACGACCAAGTTGGCCACTTGATCGTTGATGCCTGTCCCAACGAACACGATCCGTTCCTTCAGCAGCAGTGAGTAAATATCGTAGGCACGTTCGCCACGGCTGCCCTGTTCAATGACCATTGGAATGACGTTAGAAGGTCCCATCGGTTGTTAGCGCGAGAGTCGCGCTTCTCTCCTTTCAGAGCATGTGTGGTTGAATGGTGACATCTAGTGCAGGGCGCCCTGCGCGCGATGTGGCCAGCACCCCTAACGCTGCCGGCCACCCTCTCAATCGTCTAGGCGTCCCCCACGACGGGGCTGGCGGCCGCTTCGTGCTCGCCCTTGCCTAAGGCGACAAAGAACTCAAACATCTTCTGTGTGACCAAGCTGCGCGCAATCTCCTCACGCTGCTCGCGCCGGTTGAAGTGGCTGCGCAGGCGCGCGGCATCCTTCGGCGCTTGGTTGGCCAACATCGCGTTGATCTCATTGTCGATTTCCGCGTTGGAAGCCCGCAGGTTCTCGCGGTTGACTACTTCGCCCACAACAATCGACCGACGCACAAACTGCTCGGCCTCGGCCCGGTAGTTCTCGCGGATTTGCTCGTCTGTCAGGTTGAGCACCTGCTTGTAGAAGTCGTAGCTGATGCCTTGTTGGGCCATGTTCGTCTTGAGATCGTTGACCATCTCATCGACGCGCTTATCGACCATCTTGCTCGGATATCGAAGCGTCGACTGCGCCACCACGGCATCAATCACTTGGGTCGAGTAGCTCTGCTGGTAGTCGGCGCGGCGGCGCGCGAGCAAGTTGGCACGGACACGCTCACGAAGCTGTTCAAGGGTGAGCGGCGGGTTTTCGTTCTTCGTCAGTTCAGCGGCCAATTCGTCGTTCAGCTCCACCGGAAGCTCTAGCTCAGCCCGCTTGATCGTCACTTCGAAGTGCACCTTGCGCCCGGCGATCAGCTCATCATCCTCGTCTGCCGTCAGCTCAAACTCGACTGTGTCACCGACCTTCTGACCGATCATCTGGTCGACGAAGCCATTCATGAACGGCTCATCGTCGCGGTCGAGCTTGACGGTCTGATCGTGGGCGTGGAGCCATTCATCGCCGAGATAGAGAATAGGATTGCCGTTCTCATCCACCGGTTGTTCCGGCGCATCAGCAGGGCGCTCCTCACCATCGGCCAACTTGGAGTGAATGTCCACCGTGACGAACACATCCGCCTCGAGCGTCTCGCCCTCAAACGGGACGCGGGTCGGTTTGCGCGCGCTGCGAATGGCCGCGTCAACATCCTCATCGGTCACCGTCGGCTCGGCATAAGGCACGCGCACCGCGTGATAATCACCTAGTTCAACTTCAGGTTGCAGCACCACGCGGAAGCGATAAACCGGCGTCGGCTCGAGCTTGACATCTTCCAACACGCCGCTTGCATAGGGCTGCAAGCCGCTCTGCCGCAGCGCTTTGGGGTAGATATCATCCGCGATTTGATCGACGGCCAATTCCATGATCGCCTCTTCGCCCAACATGGTCTGCACCACGTTGTAAGGCGCCTTGCCCTTGCGGAACCCCGGGATGCGATATCGGCTGGAAAGGGCAGTGGCCGCCTTGCGCTTCGCCTGATCAAGGTACTTCTCATCCAACTCCACTGTGATGAGAGCCTCTTGATTGTCAAGGCGTTCAACTTGAATGTTCAACGTGACCTCACTTCATGACATCATTCGACATTATACAGAAGCAAAACTGCGTTGCACGTCAGATGTTCGTTAGAATGAACGCGGGAAACGCAAAGAAGCGCTTCGTGGCGCGCCTCTCAGGGTGTTCTGCTGTGGGAGAGGTGGGACTTGAACCCACACCTCGTAAGAGACATGATCCTAAGTCATGCGCGTCTGCCAATTTCGCCACTCCCCCGTGCTGTTATTCCATTATAGCCAGCCCAAACAGCTTGATACAGGGCGAATGTTATGATTTTTCCTGCGTATGCAGCGCGTTGAGCCATTCTTCGAGGTTCTGGCCGGACTGCGCGAGGATGTTGGAGATCAACACTTGGGCAAAACGAAACATGACCTGCAGCTGCGCCATACGCTGCACATAGAGCCGCGCCGTCTCTTGGTCTTGCGGCGTCATCTCGTTCATGGCGCTCATTAGGCGCTGGCTGTTGTCGTCCAACACTTCGATGGTGCGCGCGATGTCGCGCATCTCGCGCCCGCTGATCACGTTGGTGAGGATCTTCCAGAAGTCGGTCTCCGCTTCGTAGTATTTGCGCCGCCCATTGCCGCCGCGCACCCACACTTGGCGCACGAACCCAAGCAGCTCCAACGAGCGGATATTCATGCTCACGTTGGCTTTGGAGATGTTCAGCCGCTGCATAATCTCATCCAACGAGAGCGGGCCGTTGTTGAGCAGCAGCGTCCCGTAAAGCTGCCCCATAACTTTGCTAAAGCCAAAATAATCCGCCAACTGCCCCAGCCCATCCAACATCGAATCATGCACAGCGCGCAGGTCTTCCTGCTGCGGGATGCTGCCGTGGTCTGCGGGGTCTATGCTGTCGTGTGTGTCCATGGCATAACCTAGTTTCACTTACGTTTCCGACTCAATCACATCTACGAAAGCAACGACACACTCACTGAATAAGTCAGGGAGCGCCTCGCTCAGCGCGCGTTGGGCGCTCTCGGCAGCCTCTTCATCGGCAAAGGCAGCGCCCTTCTCCGCGCGGATCACCAAGAACTGATCGCGAACGCGCACGGCGAACTGCTGATCCAAGCTTGCCTCTGCCAACCGGCCCTCCACCTCACGGACGCGCTGCTTGGCCAGCCGCGTATACAAATAATACGACCGCTGCGCTCTGGTCTGCTGCCACTCTGGCACGCGCTGCAAGCGCACGAACGACTCATCAAACGATTCGACCACGCCCCGATTGCGCAGTTGATGCAGCTCCCAATCGGTCACGGGGGCGTCGAATTGTTGCTCGTTGAACGTGAGATAGCGCCCAGAGAGCAAATCTTGGACGCGGTTTTCTTCCCAATGGACGACAAACATGCCGTCCACGGTCACAAACACGCGCGAACGAGGCACCACCACTGCGCCGTTGATGTCTTCCACTACCATAAAGAGACTATCTGCCATCCCATTACCACGCGGCACTCTGCTCGTCAGTGTAGCCTTAACTTACTCATAACGCAACGCATCAATCGGGTTGAGGCTGGCCGCCCGATTTGCGGGGTAGATCCCGCTCAATATGCCCACCGCCACCGAGATCGCCACCGCCAGCGCCACGCTCGTCACCTGCACGCTGACCTGCAAATCGGGCACAAGCACGCTCACAAAACTCGCCAGCACCACCGCAATCGACACGCCGATCCCGCCGCCCACGACCGAGAGCACCACGGCCTCCGTCAGGAACTGCAAGAGGATCGTCGAGCGCTGCGCCCCAACCGCCTTGCGCAGGCCGATCTCGCGGGTGCGTTCCGTCACTGTCACCAGCATAATGTTCATGATGCCGATCCCGCCCACCACCAGTGAGATGCTGGCCAGCAGCGCCAAGAACACCGTCAGCAGGCTGGTGATGTTGCCAAGCGTGTCAAGAATTTCTGACTGGGTGAACACGATGAAGTTGTCCTCATCGCGGAAGCCCACCTCGCGCGTTTGCCGCAGCGCCTGACGAATTTGCGCCACAACTTCCTCGACAGACTCCGCGTCGCGCGCCTGCAGCGTGATGAAGCTCACAGGGCGATCCCCGCTCAAGATGCGCTCCCCTGTGAGGCGCGTCTGCGCGGTGGTAATGGGGACAATCACCCCGTCATCGCTGCCGAACGTGCCCGCGCCGCTCGTCCCCAACACGCCGATGATCGTAAAGCGCACATCGGCGATGCGGATCGTCTGGCCAATGGGGAACGTATCTGGGAACAGCGTATCCACCAACCCCTGTTCCACCACCGCCACCCGCGCCTGCGAGTCCACATCGCGCTGGTCGAGGAAGCGCCCAACCACCACCTCACGGTTGAACAGCTCAAGGTAAACGGGCGTCACCCCTTGAATCGTCGCGCTGATCTCGCGGTTGCCCGCTTTGACCGTGCGGTTGGTGAGGTTGCGCTGCGGCATGACGATGAGCGCATCCGGCACGCGGAACGGATCGCTCAAGGTGCGCACATCTGCCAGCGTAAGCGGGCGAAACGTCCCGCGCGCGTCCGTCCCGCCGATCACGAACACGAGGTTGACCCCCACGCTCGAGAACTGCGCCTTGACGAATGCTTCAAACGCCTGCCCCACGCTCACCAAGATGATGACCGCCGCCACGCCAATCGTGACGCCTAGCATGGTGAGGCCGCTGCGGAGCTTGTTGCTCGCTAGGTTGATGAAGGCCACGCGCAGGTTGTCGATCATCGCTTCACCTATTCAAAGCGCAGCGCGTCAATCGGGCGCATGTTGGCCGCCCGCCGTGCCGGATAGTAGCCGAAAAACACGCCGACAGCCGTGCTTACGACTGTGGCCAGCGCCACCGCATCCACCGACAGCGTGATCGTCAACTGCGGGATGAGCGCCGTGCCGATGGCCGCGGCGATCCCGCCTAGCACGATCCCGAAGAAGCCCCCCACCAGCGAGAGCAGCACGCTCTCGATCAAGAACTGGTTGAGGATGTCGCCAGCGCGCGCGCCCAACGCTTTCCGCAGGCCGATCTCGCGGGTGCGCTCGGTCACGCTCACCAGCATGATGTTCATAATGCCGATCCCGCCCACCAGCAGCGAAATCCCCGCGATCATGGCGAGGAACAACGTCAGCACGCCGCTCACTTGGTTGACGATCCCTAAGATGTCGCTGGGGGTCGTGATGCGAAAGTCTTGTTCATCGGCGAACACGACGCCGTGCGCCTCGCTCAAGAACTGGGTGATTTCCTCAACCGCGCTGGGCAGCTCGGCCTCGCTGCGCGCCTGCGCGTAGATCGTCGTCACGCGGTAGCTGCCGTCGGGCGTGCGCGCGTTGTCGAGGCGGCTTTGCGCCGTCGTGATCGGCACGATTACCACATTGTCCTCGCTGATGAATGTGCCGCCGCGCTCGGCCAGCACGCCGATCACGGTGAAGCTGCGCTGGTTGAGCCGGATCGTCTCACCCACGGGGTTGAAGTCGCGGCTCCCATAGAGGCGCTCCACCACATCGAGGCCTAGCAGCGCCACGCGCGCCGCGTCCGCCACGTGCTCTGGCGAGATGAACTCGCCTTCGATGACCGCCCAATTGCGCACTGTGCCATAGTTGTCGCTCACCCCGCGGATCGTCGTCGTCGTGTTGTTGGTGCGCGCCACCACCTGCCCAAACAACTGGTATTCGGTCGCCACCGCCACCACGCTGGGGGCAACGCCCGGGCGCAGCAGCACCTGCGCCTCACGGCTCGTCAGCGGCGCGATGCGGTCACGGGTGGGGCTGCGGGGCGCGGCAGAGGTGATTTGCAGGATGTTCGACCCCAGCGCGTTGAACTCGCTGGCGATGAAATCCTCGACCGCGCGCCCCAGACTCACGAGGCCGATCACCGCGCCCACGCCAATGATGATCCCGAGCGTGGTTAGCACCGAGCGCAGCCGATTAATCAGCAGGCTCTCAACCGCCACACGGAAGGTTTGCGCCAAGTCCACTAGTTATATTCCTCGCGCTTGCCGCCATAGTAGGCTTCTTCGAAGACGCCTTGCAGCTCCTCGGCCTCCGTCGGGCGCTCGGCTTCGCCTGCCTTCAGCGGCGCTTTCACCTTCTGATCCGCCACCACGCGCCCATCGCGCAGCATCACCACGCGGTCGGTGTGGCGCGCGATCCACGGGTCATGTGTCACAAAGATAGTGGTAATCTTCTGTTCGCGGTTCAGCCGCTGAAAAATCTGCATGACCTCTGTGCCGCTGCGCGAGTCGAGGTTGCCGGTTGGCTCATCAGCAAGGATCACCGACGGTTCGGTGACAATCGCGCGGGCAATAGCGACGCGCTGCTGCTGCCCGCCAGAAAGCTCGCTCGGCAGGTGGTCAAGCCGCGCGCCCAAGCCCACTGCCTCCAGCGCTGCCTTCGCTCGTTTGGTGCGGTTGGGCACCCCTGCATACATCAGCGGCAGCTCCACTTGGCGGATGGCCTCGGTGCGCTTGAGCAAGTTAAAGCTCTGAAACACAAAGCCGATCTTGCGGTTGCGAACGCGCGCCAGCTCTGCCTCGCTCATCTTGCTCACGTCCACGCCATCGAGGAAGTACTGGCCGCTGGTCGGCTGGTCAAGCGCGCCGAGGATGTTCATCAAGGTGCTCTTGCCGCTGCCAGAAGGCCCCATGATCGAGATGAACTCGCCCTTGGCCACGCGCAGGTCGATCCCGCGCAGCACTTGCAGCTTGACATCGCCCATCTGATACGTCTTGGTGATCTGGCGAACATCGATCACCCACTTAGCAGGCTTTTTCTCTGACATCAGTTGAAGAACCCTTCCACCCCTTGCGTGCCGCGCGGCAGCAGCACGATGGTGTCGCCCGGGGTCAGCCCACTGACGATCTCGGATTCAACGTCGTTGCGCCGCCCCAACATCACCCTTGTCTCCACCAGTCGGCCATCGGGCTGGCGCAGCACTACAAAGGCGTTTTGCGTCAGCGGGTCAATGCGGATGAAACGGTTGGGGACGAGCAAGACATCCTGCCGCTGGTCGATGATGATGTTCGCCGTGACGCTCATCCCAGCGCGGATCGGCGCAGTGGTCGGCTCAAGGCGGATGCGCACGGTGTACGTCACCAGTTGGCCGATCCGCACCGGCGTAAACGCCACCCGCTCGACGACGCCCGTCACGGTTGCGTCCGGCAGCGCGTCCACGAGGATCTCAACCGGCTGTCCCGCCGCCACATTCACCACGTCGGTCTCGTCCAGCGGCAGGTCAATCACGAACTGGTCGTTATCCACCAGCAGCACCGCCACGCCTTGCGGCGGCAGATCGCCCACGCGCAGGTTGTTCTGCGCGATAACCCCATCGAACGGCGCGCGCAGCTCAGCGTTCGTCAGCGATTGACGCGCCTGCTTCAGCGCGTTCTCGGCCAGTCGCACGCTCAGCTCAGCTTGGGCGATGTCCATCTCCGATGCGCCGTTCAACAGGCGATCCAGCGCCACCTGCGCTTGCACAATGGCGGCGTTGGCCGCTGCAATTGCGCCGCTGTCCGGCCCGCGGTTGACCGTCGCTTGAAAGCGCAGCTCGGCAATTTCAGCGTTTGTCTCAGCCGATTCTAGGCGGCCCTCGATGGCCTGCCGCTGCGCTTCAATCTGCGCAATGGAGGCCTGCGCCTGCTGCAAAGTAACCTGCGAGATACTGCTGCTCAGCTGGGCATTAAACTGGTCAATGCCCTGATTGATGTCGCCTGCCGCATCGCGCAGCTCTTCGGGCAGGGCCGACGGGTCGATGTTGGGGATGATGTTCAGATTGAGGACGAAATCGCTCAAATCTGGCGGAGTAAGCGCGTCACGCTGAAGCTGAAGCTGATAGAACTGGTTGCGCGCCAGCTCGGACTGCATCCGCGCGATCTCGCGCTGCTGAGCAGTGGGCGCGGTGGACACTGCGGCGAAATACTGGGCGCGCGCCGCCGCCAGCGCGGCCTCTGCTGCAGCGATGTCCACATCACGCGCCGGGGTCAGCAGCGCCTCGTAGGCTGACTGCTGCACTTGCAGCGCAATCTCGGCGTTGTCGATGATCTGCTGGAAGTCGCTGGTGTCAAGCCGCGCGATGAGGTCACCTGCTCGCACCCGCTGCCCCACCGTGACATATACCTCCGCCACTGGGCCGAAGCTGCCGAACGTCAGCGGCACTTGGCGCACCGGCTGAATTGCGCCCGCCCCCGTGACCGTCACGGTCAGGTCGCCCACGCGCACCGTCGTTTGGTCAACAATCAGCGCTTCCAAACGCTCTGCGCTGCGCCGTTGAGGGGTATCACTCACCACCTCGCCGACGCGAACCCCAAGCGCGACCAGCACCAGAATCGGCACGTACAGCAAGAAACGCACCGCGCGCCAGCGCACTCGCGCGATGAGCAGGCGGTACATCACATAGCCGACAACGACGAAAATCAACCAGTTCATAACATCTTAGCCCCCGATAAACTCGTTGAGGCCGCGCCCGCCGAGCGTCAGCGCGATGAGATCGCCCTCGTTCAGGCCGGCGACTACCTCGCTCATGTCCTGCCCTTGCAAGCCGAGCTGCACCCGCACCTCGCGGATGGTGAAATCAGGTTGAATGACGTTGACGAACGCCTCCCCTGTGAAGCGATCTAGCCGGATGTACGCATTCGGTATCACCAACGTGTTAGTGCGCTCCTGCACGATGATCGTTGCATCTGCTGTCATGCCGACGCGCGCTCGCGGGTCATCGCTCACCAGCTCAATCTCCACATCATATGAGACGATTCCGCCGGTGGTCGTCCCCACCTCAGCGATGCGCGTCACCCGCGCTTCAAGCAAGTTATCTGGCAGCGCATCCAGCCGCACACGAACGAGCATCCCGACCTCGATCAAGCGGATGTCGACCTCATCCACCTGCACCACCAAGCTCAACGGAGACACATCGACCAGCGTCGCCACCGGAAAGTTAGGGGCGACAACCGCGCCAACCTCCACGTTGAGCGCGCCAATGACCCCATCAAAGGGCGCGAAAAGATTGGTGCGCTGGAGGGCCAACTCAGCCTGCCGCACTTGAGCCTCAGCGCGGTTGATCTGCGCCTGCGCGCCCTCAATCTGAATTTGCGACGGCCCCGCGCGAACGCGGTCTAACTCCCGTTCAGCTTGCACCAAACGCGCGTATGCTGCGCCCGATTGCGCGCGCGTCGCTGTGCCGCTGGTGAGCGCCTCAAGCTGCAAGCGGGCAATCTCCATGTTGAACGAAGCCTCGCCCGCGCGCGCTGCGAGGATTTCATACTGGCCGGGCGGCGCGGTGTCACGCGCAGCTACCGCGTCGTTGTATGTGCGCACGGCCTGCTCATAGGCCAACTGTGCTGCTGTGATGTCCTGCGGCTGAACGGCATTCCCAACGCTGAAGTAAGCGCCGCGCGCGCTCGCTACGGCTGCCTCCGCCAGCCGGATTTGATCTTCATTGGGCTGGAGCAGCGTTTGCAGCGCCATCTCGGCTTGCTCCAGCGCCAGCAGCGCCTGCTCATAGGCCAGCTCCTGCGCGGTGCTGTCCATCTTCACCAGCAGGTCGCCCGCCAACACATAATCATCGCGCTGGACGAACACCTGCGCCACGCGGCCTGACTGCAAAAAGCTGAGGTTGGCTTCTTGATCGGCAGCGAGCGCCCCGATTGCGTTCACGGTGAGCGCTACTGTGCCGCGCTGCACCTGATACACCTGCAAATTACGGAGCTGCTGCTCGGGCACGCCGGTCGACGGTGGGCGTGCGCTGAAAAAGGCCGCGACTGGCAGCCCAATCACGAGCAGCAGTTGAAGAAAAAGCGTGCGACGAACCGACATCTTTTCACTGGCTTGTGTCTTTTTTAACAATATACATTATAGTAGAATTCGATAGGTGGGGGAGCATACGCTCAATAAATGTTCATTCGACTGGCTCTTATTGTAGGGGTTGCGTTATGCCGTTAAAGCAAACCAACAGCATTCCCGATATTGTCATTGGGCGCTTACCGCTTTACCTGCGCGCGTTGACGCGCCTGCAACAGGAAGGTCGTGAAGTGACCTCCTCGCACGAACTGGGGCGCAAACTCGGCATTAGTTCAGCGCAGATTCGTAAAGACCTCTCGCACTTTGGCGGCTTCGGCAAGCAAGGCACAGGCTATCAGATCGAATATCTCGTCAACAAGCTGCGCACCGTGATGCAGGTCAACCAAGAGTGGCCGGTGGCGCTGGTGGGCGCGGGCAACCTCGGCAGCGCTATCTCGCACTATCGAGGCTTTGCTGATCGCGGCTTTCGCATCTCGTGGGTGTTCGACAGCGACCCCGCCAAAATCGGCATGCGCATGGACGGCTTGACCGTGCAGCCTCTTAGCGAGCTGGCGCCGACCATCAAAGCCCACAACGTCAAAATCGCCATGATCGCTGTCCCTGCAGAACACGCCCAGTCGGTCGCCAATATGCTCGTAGAGGCTGGCATTCAGGCCATCCTCAACTACGCGCCGATCAACATCAACGTGCCCGATGACGTCATGGTGCAGTATATCGACCCAGTCGTGCACCTCCAGCACATGACCTTCTATCTGAAAAGCTAGGGTACGCCGCAGTGAGGCCGCTGCGCCTGCTAACCCTTCAGGATGCTGGCCTGCACCATACGCCGCAGCAGCGCAGGGTTGTCGAGCGCACGGCCTGCCCCTGTCGCCACAGCGATCATAGGGTTGTCGGCGCGGTAGACGTGCACGCCGGTCTCCCGCGTGAGATAGGTGTCGATGCCGCGCAGCAGCGCCCCGCCCCCTGTGAGCATGATGCCGCGGTCGTAGATGTCCGAGGCCAGCTCCGGTGGCGTGTTCGAGAGCACATTTTTAGCCACCTTCGCAATCTGTTTGAGCACATCCTCCAACGCTTCGACCACCTCGCCCGTCGTGATCGGCACGCTTTGCGGCAGCCCACTGGCGATATTGCGCCCCTGCACTTCGGTCGTCAGCTCCTGCGCCTGCGGCACAGCCGCCCCCACTTGAATCTTGACCGATTCTGCGCTTGGCAGGCCAATAGCGAGGTTGTACTTGGCGCGGACATAAGCTTGGATGGCTTCGTCAAGGCGAATGCCGCCCACGCGCCCACTCTCGGCGCGGATGATGTTGCTCATCGTGATAACCGCCGCTTCGGTGATGCCGCCGCCGATGTTCACCACCATGTCGCCTGCGGGGGTGTTCACCGGCACGCCCGCGCCGATGGCCGCCGCCAGCGGCTCGTAGATCAAGAACACCTCGCGCGCGCCTGCTGCCAGCGCTGCCTCATGAACGGCGCGCTTTTCAACGCTCGTCACGCCATACGGCACGCTGATCATCACCGTGGGCTTGAAGAAGTTCAAGCGACTGGCAACCTTGCCGAAGAAGTATTCCAGCATCTTCTCAGTGATCTCATAATCGGCGATCACGCCATTTTGCAGCGGGCGCACGATTTGAATCGCTTCATCGTCCACGCGCCCCATCATCTCGCGCGCGGGCTGCCCTAGCTCGATGATGCGCTCGTCGCCGTCCTCGCCAATCTCCACCGCCACCAGCGACGGCTCTTGCAGCACGATCTGACCGTTCTCATAGATCAGCACGTTCACCGTGCCCAGATCGACGCCCAACCTCTTTGAAAACAAGCCCATAACAACGTTTCCACCACTCTGATCTTTCCGCTGCCGCGTTCAGTTATACACCAATCGCGCTCAAATGAACATGACGGCTGACCGCCCTCACAACCAAAAAGGCGCTCCAAGCAAGTTTGGAGCGCCTCCGACTCAATCGTTGTCCTTGTGCCTACTCATCCTCATCGAGGATGCGCAGCTTCGGGCCGCTCTGCTGCACCTTGCGCGAGAGTTTGAGCGCCAGCTCGGCCTTGCGCAGCTCCAGCGCCGCCTCGCGGTTGTGCTCCTTCACGCCTGACGCCATCAGCTCCAGCGCCCGCTTGCGCGCTTGCTCAGCGGCTTCCACGCTGATAGAGGCCTCATTCTCGGCCGTATCGGCGAGGACAACCACCTTGTCAGGCCGCACGTCCACCACGCCGCCGTAAATGGCGAAGCGCTCCTCGGCGTTGCCCTTGCGCACCACCATCTCGCCAAAGCCGAGCGTAGTCAGCACCGGGGCGTGGCGCGGCAGGATGCCCATCTCGCCCTCTATCGCAGGCACGATCACGATGTCCGCTTCTGGCTCTTCGAACAGCTTGCGCTCCTGCGCCACCAGCTCCACATGAATTGGCATCGCTGGCCTCCTTTAGTTGTTCTTGCTCTGCTCGTAACGCTCCAGCACGTCCTCAATCGGCCCGGCCATGTAGAACAGGCCTTCGGGGATCATGTCCACTTCGCCGTCCAAGATCATACGGAAGCCGCGCACGGTATCCTTGATCTTGACGTAACGACCTTCGCGCCCGGTGAACTGCGCTGCCACCACCATCGGCTGGCTGAGGAAGTTCTCGATCTTGCGCGCGCGCGCCACCAGCAGCTTGTCGTCGTCGCTCAGCTCTTCCACGCCCAAGATGGCGATAATATCTTGCAAGTCCTTGTAACGCTGGAGCACCTTCTGCACTTCGCGCGCCGTCTGATAGTGATCCTCGCCTACGATGTTGGGATCCAACATTTTTGACGTGCTGCCCAGCGGATCCACCGCAGGGAATAGGCCGCGCGCGGCGATGCTGCGCTCTAGCGCAATCGTGCTGTCAAGGTGGGTGAACACGGCTACCGGCGCAGGGTCGGAGTAGTCGTCGGCGGGGACGTAAACTGCCTGCATTGAGGTGATCGAGCCGCGTTTGGTCGAGGTGATGCGCTCTTGCAGCATGCCCATCTCCTCTGCAAGGTTAGGCTGGTAGCCCACCGCGCTCGGCATGCGCCCCAGCAGCGCCGACACTTCCGCGCCGGCGAGGCTGTAGCGGAAGATGTTGTCGATGAAGATCAGCACGTCCTTGCCTTGATCGCGGAAGTATTCGGCCATCGTGAGGCCGGTCAGCGCCACGCGCAGGCGCACGCCCGGCGGCTCGTTCATCTGGCCGAAGACCATCGCCAGCTTATCCAGCACGCCGCCTTCCTCCATCTCGCGGTAGAGGTCAGTGCCTTCGCGGGTGCGCTCGCCCACGCCTGCAAACACCGACAAGCCGTCGTGCTGCGTGGCGATAGAGTTGATCAGCTCAAGGATCGTGACCGTCTTGCCGACGCCCGCGCCGCCGAAGATGCCCGTTTTGCCGCCTTTGATCATCGGGGCGACGAGGTCAATCACCTTCATGCCCGTCTCAAAAATTTCGACTTTAGGGGCCTGTTCCTCAAAGGAGGGGGCGGTTGCGTGGATCGGACGGCGAGGCGCATCATCAGGGATGCTCGGCCCCATGTCAATCGGGCGACCCAGCACGTTGAAGATACGACCCAGCGACACATCGCCAACCGGAACGGCAATCGGCGCGCCGGTGGCGTAGGCGGCAACGCCGCGCGCGAGGCCGTCGGTGCTGTCCATCGCCACGCAGCGCACTTCGCCATCGCCCAGCAGCAGCTCGACCTCGAGGATCAGGTCATCCTGCCCTTCACGCTCGATGCGGATCGCCTCGAAAATATCCGGGAGTTCCCCCTCTGGGAAAGCGACGTCCACCACGTTCCCCAGCACTTGCACCACTGTCCCTTTAACTTCTGCCATCTGCCTTCTCCTCAAGGGCCGCGTCGCGGCCTGATGTTTAAGTCCCTTTGAAGCACTAAAGCTGCATTACATCGTCACGACTCAAATCGTCACGACTCGCCAACAGTTGAGAGCGCGGCGCTCGTTCGCAGCATGCTGTCAGCAGCGCTCTCAATGGCGCTCTGAAGCGCGTTGGCCCCGCCCACAATGTCCAAGATTTCGCTGGTGATGGCGGCCTGACGCGCCTTGTTGTAGTCCAGCGTCAAATCGGCCACAAGCTGCGTCGCGTTGTCGGTCGCGTTGCGCATGGCAGCCATGCGCGCGGCGTGCTCGCTCGACTGGCTCTCCAGCAGCGCTTGATACAATTGCAGTTCAGTAAAGCGCGGCACGATCTCATCCAACACCGCTGCCGCGTTCGGCTCATACTCGTAGCTCAGGACGCCCTCCGTAACTTCTGGCATCTCCTTCACAAGGTCGCTGGCGACACGGTTGGCGTGAGCGTCCGTGCTCAACGGGAGCCACACCCGCACGACCGGACGCTGCGTCAGCAGGTTGATGAAGTCCGTATAGGCGATCACCACCTCATCGACTTCGCCGCTCATGAAAGCGTCAATCGCCAAGCGCGAGATGGGCGCAATCGTGCGGATGGTCGGCTCGGCGGGCAGGTCGCTGAACTCGGCTACGACGTTGGCGCGGTTGCGGATGAGCGAATCACGACCCTTGCGCCCCACGGCGATATACTGCACCGGCTTGCCGATGCGCGCCTCGAAGCGCTCAGCGACGCGCAGCACGTTGGTGTTGTAGGAACCTGCCAAGCCACGATCCGAGGTGATCACCACGATCATCACGTTACGGACTTCCTCCCGCGCAGTCAGCAGCGGGTGCGAGGTCGTCCCCGCACGCTGCAAATTCACGAGGATTTCCCATGCTTTGTCCGCATAGGCGCGGCTCGCTAACGTCCGCGCTTGAGCGCGGCGCACACGCGAGGCCGACACCGCTTCCAAGGCGCGCGTGATCTGCGAGATGTTCTTCACGCTCTTGATGCGGTTGCGTACTTCTTTTAACGGTGGCATGTCACGTCTCCTTTACAATGTGCAGACGCTAGTTCCACGTTTCGTTGAACGACTTGATCGCCTCATCCAGCTTCGCTTTGGTGTCATCACCGAGGCCTTTGCGGGCCGTCTCAGCAATTTCGCGCCCCAGCGCCGCAAACTGACCGCGCATCGCCCGCAGGAAGTCGTTCTTCCACGCGCCGACCCGCTCAACCGGAATTTCGTCCAAAAAGCCATTCGTGCCCGCGTAAATCAACGCAATCTGTTCTTCCAGCGCCAACGTCTGATACTGCGCTTGCTTGAACAGCTCGTTCAACCGCAGCCCGCGATCCAACTGTGATTGCGTGGTCTTGTCAAGGTTAGAGCCGAACTGGGCAAACGCCGCCAGCGAACGGAACTGCGCCATCTGCAAACGGAGACCGCCTGCCGTCTTGTTCATGGCTTTGGTCTGGGCCGCGCCGCCCACGCGGCTGACGCTGATGCCGGTGTTGAGCGCGGGGCGCTGGCCGCTGTAGAACAGCTCGCTTTCGAGGTAGATCTGGCCGTCGGTGATCGAGATCACGTTAGTGGGCACAAACGCCGACACATCGCCCAGCAGCGTCTCGATGATCGGCAGCGCCGTCAGGCTGCCGCCGCCGCGCTCATCGCTGAGCTGCGCAGCGCGCTCCAGCAGGCGGCTGTGGAGGTAGAACACGTCGCCCGGGTAAGCTTCACGGCCCGGCGGGCGGCGCAGCAGCAGCGACACTTGGCGATAGGCCGCCGCATGCTTGGAAAGATCGTCGTAGATGATGAGCGCGTCTTTGCCGTTCTCCATGAACCACTCACCGATAGCGCAGCCGCTGAACGGGGCGATATACTGCAAGGCCGCTGCGTCCGAGGCCGAGGCCACCACCAGCGTGGTGTAATCCATCGCGCCACGTTCTTCCAGAATGTTCACGATGCGCGCCAGCTCACCACGACGCTTGCCCACCGCCACATAGATGCAGTACATGTCCTGCCCCTTCTGGTTCAGGATCGTGTCGATGGCGACAGCGGTCTTGCCAGTCTGGCGGTCACCGATGATCAGCTCGCGCTGGCCGCGGCCAATCGGGATCATGGCGTCAATGGCGAGGATGCCCGTCTGCACTGGGCGATTGACGGGCTTACGCTCCATCACGCCCGGGGCGATGCGCTCAATCGGGTAGAACTCATTGCTTGAGATGGGGCCTTTGCCATCCAGCGGATTGCCCAGCGCGTCCACCACGCGCCCCACCAAGCCCATGCCTACCGGCACCGACGCGATACGACCGAGCGATGTCACCTCATCACCTTCTTGGATGCCCTCATAAGCGCCCATGATGGTGATACCGACGTTGTCCTTCTCAAGGTTGAAGGCGATGCCAATCGTGCCGTTTTGGAAGCGCACCAGCTCGTTGTAGCGCACGTTGTCCAAGCCGACAACGCGGGCAATACCGTCACCGACTTCTTCTACATAGCCAACTTCTACCGCCTGCAGCGTTGGCTGGTAGTCAGCAATTTGTTTCAGAATTGCATCGTAAAGATTATCTGCCATCTGTGGCTCCTTTGTGATAATTGACCGCGTGTGTTACGGTGTTCCTAAACTATAGCGCACGAGCCGCATCCAATGCGCCATGAAGGCATCTCGGGTGGGTGGCATCGGGACGCTGTGTGACCAAGCGCATGCAGCACAAATAAACAGGCCTATCGAGCCGACGGTATTGTACCTAACTGACTTATGAATGTCCAATTTTTCACAAGATACTCAGCCCTCCTGTGATAGAATGCGGCAATCTATGGATATAATCTAGCCTTGTGGGGGATAGTTTTAACGTTATGCTCTTAGCACGACAGGGTGAGGAATCGGCAAGATGATGAAACAGTTCCTTCTATACTTATCAACGGCAGGCTGGGCGCGCAGCATCGTAACCAAGTGGGGCATTGCGCGGCGCGTGGCGCGGCGCTTTGTGGCTGGTGAGCAGCTTGAAGAAGCCATCCAAGCGACACAAGCCCTCAACGAGCGCGGCATTCTCGTCACGTTGGACTACCTCGGCGAAAGCGTGACCAACGCTAAAGACACCGAGGACGTAGTCGCTATGTACCAAACCGTGCTGGATCGCATTCACCAGCACCAGCTCAAGAGCGGCATTTCTGTGAAGCTGACGCACCTCGGTCTCGACTTGAGCGAGGAGCTGTGCGTGACGAACCTACGCCACATCTTGAGCCGTGCCAAGCAGTACAACATCCCCGTCACCATTGACATGGAGAGTTCCGCCTACACGGATACGACGCTGCGCATCTATCGCACCATGCGCGATGAGTACGACTTCGACAACGTGGGAACGGTCATCCAAGCCTATCTCTACCGCTCTGAAAGCGACATGATTCAACTCGCGGGCGAAAACGCGCACATCCGCCTGTGCAAGGGCGCCTACCTTGAGCCAGCCGACCGCGCCTTCCCCAACAAAGCCGACGTGGACAAGAATTACGTCAAGCTCTTGGAAACCTACCTCGGTGCGCCGGGCAGCGCCTATCTGTGCATCGCCACGCACGACGAGAACATGATCCGCGCTGCCGAGCAGTACATCGCTGCGCAGAACATCCCACAGTCGCGCTATGAGTTCCAGATGCTGTACGGCGTGCGCGGTGAGCGTCAAAGTGAGCTGGCCAAGCGTCACAAGATGCGCGTCTACGTCCCCTTCGGCGAGGCATGGTATCCCTACTTTATGCGACGCCTCGCCGAGCGCCCCGCCAACGTCTGGTTTTTCATCCGCAGCTTCGTCGGCACTTAAGCCCCACACGCAAGGAGAGACTCATGCTTCCCCCCTATCGGCCTGAACCGTTTACCGATTTTACCCAGCCCGCCAACCGGCAGGCGTTTGAGCAGGCGCTGGCCAAAGTGACGGCCAACCTCGGCCAGACCTACCCGCTGGTGATCGGCGGGGAGCGCATCACCCTCAGCGATGTGTTCCCCAGCGTCAACCCCGCGCGCCCGTCGCAGGTGCTGGGCTACTTCGCCAACGGCACAGCAGAACACGCCAACCGCGCCACCGAGGCCGCCTTCGAGGCCTTCAAGACGTGGCAGTACACCCCAGCCGCAGAGCGCGCCCGCTACCTGCTCAACGCCGCCGCCGAGATGCGCCGCCGCAAGCATGAGTTCAGCGCCATGCTGGTGCTGGAAGTAGGCAAAAGTTGGGCCGAGGCCGACGCCGACACGGCCGAAGCCATCGACTTCATGGAGTACTACGCCCGTCAGATGCTGCGCCTCGCTGACAGCAGCCACCTGCTGACTCACTGGCCCGGTGAGCAGCTCCACCTCGAGTACATCCCGCTGGGGGTGGGCGCGGTCATCCCGCCGTGGAACTTCGCCAACGCCATCCTCGCCGGCATGACCGCCGCCACGCTTGTTGCTGGCAACACCTGCGTGTTAAAGCCTGCGGAGCAAAGCCCGCTCATCGGCTATCACGTCGCAGAGCTGTTCTGGAAGATGGGGCTGCCGGCGGGCGTGCTCAACTTTTTGACTGGCCCGGGCGAGGTGGTCGGCGCGCGCATGGTAGAACACCCGCTCACGCGCTTCATCGCGTTCACGGGCAGCCGCGCTGTCGGCGTACAGATTTATGAGACAGCGGGCAAAGTGCAGCCCGGTCAGCGGTGGCTCAAGCGTGCGATCCTCGAAATGGGCGGCAAGGACGCCGTCGTGGTAGACGAAACAGCTGACCTAACTGAAGCAGCAAGGGGCATCGTCGCCAGCGCGTTCGGCTTCGGCGGGCAGAAGTGCAGCGCCGGTTCCCGCGCGATCTTAGTGCACGATGTCTACGACGCAGTGACGAAGCAAGTCGTTGAGCTGACCGAAGCACTGACCGTCGGTGATACGTCTGTTAGCCCCGACGTCTACATGGGGCCGGTGATCGACCAAGAGAGCTACGACCGCATCCGCCGCTACATCGACATCGGCGCGACCGAGGGCAAGCTGCTCACCGGTGGCCGCATCATCGAGACTGACGAGAACGGGTACTTCATCCAACCGACAGTGTTTGGGGATGTCGCCCCGCACGCCCGCATTGCGCAGGAGGAGATCTTCGGCCCGGTGCTGGCGCTCATCCGCGCGCAGGACTTTGACCACGCCCTGCACATCGCCAACGACACCGAGTACGGTCTGACCGGCGCGCTCTACAGCCAAAGCCGCAGCCGCATTGAACGCGCCATGCGCGAGTTCCACGTGGGCAACCTCTACTTCAACCGCAAGTGCACCGGCGCGCTCGTCGGTGTGAACCCGTTCGGCGGCTTCAACATGAGCGGAACCGATAGTAAAGCAGGCGGCCCCGATTACCTGCTGCTGTTCACCCAAGCCAAGAGCATCGCCGAGAAGTTATAGACCACTGCGGGGGGCACGGCACGCCGTGCCCCTACGCCTGAGGCTGTGCGGTGGCTTCAGGCGGCAGGATGCCATCCACCCCGACCTCCACACCCAACACCGCGCTGCTGAACGATTCCCCGCGCCCGAACACCCCGCGATGCGCGAAGCGCTCTCCCTCCCGCGCGAACACCTCCACATGCTCCGCCTCGGGGTCAACCAGCCAGTACTCCCCCACCCCGCAGCGTTCATACACCCGAAACTTGCGCCGCTTGTCCGCGTCGCGCGTCGACAGCGACAGCACCTCCA